>JBHOTF010000008.1:0-66630 GCA_042584005.1 Bacteroidota bacterium | reverse complement strand
CAACTGGCCCAAAATATTAAAAGTTTGTAGCTGGCATCCATTTCTGATAATTTTAGTTTGGAAGAATCTTCAAGAGTAATTTCAAAATCAGGGGCTGTATTTCCGGTAGCGAGCATTTTATGAAATTCCAGACGTTTTTTTAGTTTTTCTTCTTCATCATCATTTTTACATGAAGAGCCTAAAAGATAATTTTCAGTCAGATAAGCGAAAAAATTGTCAAAATCCGATTTTTCATATTTATCGGAAATGTATTCAAGAAAATAGTTAAAAACCTTATCATTAACAGCAGCCATTGACATAAGCTTATTAAGAGCCCTGATAAAACCTTGTTCGGTATCCTCAAAGTTATTATACTCATACAAAGAAAAATATTGTTGTGCTTTTTCAGCAAAAACCTGACTATTAATCAGAGCTGTGTCGTTAAAGTCCACGTTATCAAGCATATGCTCCCTTAAATATTGCCTTATCTCATCCATAGGTGCATTGTAATCGGCCAATGGAATTAGTTGTGATTTGAGCAATCGTGCAACATATTTTTGCGGATATTTCTCAGCTAATTTGATAATATAATCATGGGGAATATTGAATCGTAAATTATTTATTTGCCTAAGTAAAATTTTAAACTCCTCAGTGTCAGCCTGAAGACTTCTTATTTGCTCAACCAGAGTATTTATTTGCTGGTCATTTTGCATGCTGAATTTTATATAATCGTTAAGAATTATGTTTTCCTCAGATTTGATGATCCTCATACTGTCGGTAAGAAAATGAAAATCAGTTTTTATTTCAATATTCTCCTTATTGAAAATGAAATTATGATGTTTATTTGCAAAAACAAATCTATATAAACCAGCAGGTCTCTCATCATTAAAATTTATACTGAAAGCACCTTTAGAATCTGTTTTAACGGAATCAATTTTGGTATTCTCGAATCCGTAAAAATCAAGAATATATATTATTTGCTTCGAATAGTTGCTTATTACTCCACTGATCTCATATGTGTTTTGCTTTTGAATTCCTGAGCAGGATATTATACAAAACATCAATAAAATATATATGGTGTAGCTTTTAATTTGGTTTTTATTCATTAGTAATAGTTGAGTTTTGGTTGAATAATAAAACTAACAGTTATGAATTCTATAATATTATTCTGTATAGTATTTAATCATCTCAATAATAGCCTTTGAACAAACAGGGCAAAATTCATCTTCCAACCAGTTCATTTTACATTTTATCATCGGGCTGTAAATTCCTTCAGAAACATATCCTCCTCCTTCAAAAGCACCAATAATACCAATGTAATTATCATCTCTTGGAGTGGGAATAGGTGTTTTTTTCTTAATCATACTTTTCCATTTGCTCTTGAAATTAACAAGAGTGGTGATGTTAGGCTGAATTGGTTCTACTTCAAGATTATAATATTCAAGATAAGCTGTTGATGAAGAATAATATTCATCAGCAAGACCAACAAGTCCATGTCCGAACTCATGGACAAGAAGTCCGGGGGATTTTTCATTGTCGCTTGAAAAGGTATTGTAATAGTTATATACGCCGCCGCCGCCGTATTTTTCAGTATTAACAAGTATTACTATCTGATCGTAAGCTACCATTCCGGCAACATTTCTAACCGACCATATATCCGGGGTCATTAAATAACGTTCACTGTCGAATGTGTAAAAGCTGGTATTTAATATAGTGTTTTTCCATATATTTTTTCCGGGAATATCTGTTCCCGATTCCATTGAAGGGGCCTCAACCAGCCAAATATTAAAGCTGTTTTTATATTTTTCAAAAGGAGCAGTAGCTAATAATTTAGAAGCAAACTTATTTGCATCATTATTGAATTTTTCCATTTCTTCCTTTGTATAACCATCAGGTAAAAATACAATGTCTATTTTTTCTTCAGATTTACCATTGTCAATAATTTTCTTTGAAGTAAATGGATTCGCAACTTCTTTTTTAATGAAATAATTTTCCGGATCAATTTCTTTTTCAAATATTTTTTGAAGTTCATTATTCCTGTCCCTGATAAATAATTTCAGTATAATATTATTAAGTGGGAAAGGAATTAATACTGTTTCATAAAAACTTCTGGTAATTTCTTTTGCTTCTGCTGTAGTTTGCCATTCTTTGAATAAGCTGGCATAACCTCTTGAAAAGATAAGTTTACCACTCTCTTTATCAAAGACTTTCATTCTGAATTCGCCATAAATGAAAGGATCAACCAGATTTTTTCGTGTACCCGACCAAAGCGGTTCTTCTTTTATTTGCTCAAAATATGTTTCACATGATTTGTCATTTCCTGCAATAACATAATCAACCCTCATTGTTGTCCCTGTAAAATATTTGTCAAAATTTACCTGTGCGGAACTGTTGCTAAAAACAAAGAACAGAAATATGTAACTTATATACTTCATAATATTTAATTTAGAAATTCTAAAAATAAAGATAGATAAATTTTAAATAAAGTGATTTCCTACAATGTCCAAATAATAAATTAATTTGGTATTTTTATAAAAAACTTAGATTATGAATATTTTATTTATTAATGCTTTGATAAGCCAGGCACAGGTTGATTCAATTAATATAACTAAAACTGCAAAAATAGCTGTGCAATTTCAGGATTTGTTGATTAATTCAGGATTGTCTGAATCATTATCAAAATACTTGCAGTTGGGAGTTTTTATTGTAGCAATTCTACTTCTTGCCTTCATTTCTGATATAATAACCAGAAAGGTATTAATCACATTTATTAAAATTGTTGTAAAAAGAACCAAAACTACCCTGGATGATATTTTTCTGGAGAATAAGGTTTTTGACAGGTTATCTCATCTTGCACCTGCAGTGCTTATTTATTATACCATAAAAATAGCTCTTGATGGGTATGATGCTGATGAAATTATTAAAATTATTCGAAGTGCCTCAAGTATATACATGATCTTGATTGGCTTACTTGTTGTTGATTCAGTTTTTAATGCTCTGGTTATTATATACAGGCGATTACCCATAGCTAAGAATATTTATATTAAGGGTTATGTTCAGGTAATCAAGATTATTTTCTATCTGATTGGCATAGTATGGATATTTTCAATAATAATTGGTTTTGAGCTGGGTAGTTTTTTTACTGGTCTGGGTGCCTTTGTTGCCGTTCTAATACTTGTTTTTAAAGATACTATTCTTGGTTTTGTTGCCAGTATTCAGTTATCTTCCAGTAATATGATAAAGATAGGCGATTGGATATCTATGCCAAGCCATAATGCTGATGGTACTATTGAGGATATAAGTGTTTATACGGTTAAAGTACGAAACTGGAATAAAACCATCAGTACAATTCCTACATATGCAATGGTTTCTGAGTCGTTTAGTAACTGGCGTGGAATGCAAGAATCGGGTGGTCGTCGTATTAAACGGTCAATCAATATAGACATGAAAAGTGTTAAATTTTGCACACCTGATATGATTGAAAAGTATAAAAATATCAGCTTGATTAGTTCATATATGGAAGAAGCCCTTGAAAGGGTAGATAAGTATAATAAAGATCATAATATTGATGTCAGCATTAATGTTAATGGCAAAAGATTAACCAATATCGGAACTTTCAGGAAATATATTGAAGCATATTTACATGATAATGATAAAATACATGACGATATGACTTTTCTGGTAAGGCAGCTTCAACCGACAGAAAAGGGACTTCCTATAGAAATCTATGTTTTTAGTAATGATCAGGCCTGGGAAAATTATGAAAGTATCCAATCAGATATTTTTGATCACCTTCTTGCAATAATTCCGGAATTCGGACTTAGAATATTCCAGAATCCGACAGGAGATGATTTTCAGAAGCTTATTAACTAGTCCGTTGTCTGATTGCTTCAAATACCATTATTCCCGCAGCAACAGATATATTTAAAGAACCTATTTTTTCTGAAACAGGAATACGAACTTGTTTATCGCAAAGTTTTAAATTTCCCTCGAATATTCCTTTTTCCTCTGAACCAAATATTATCGCTGTTGGTCCACACATTTCAACATTATAATAAATCTCATTGGCTTTTTCTGTAGCAGCAATTATCTTAATACCCGATTGCTGAAGGTATTTAATTGTATTTCCGAGGTTTGCGGAACGACATACTGGTATTTCAAGCAAGGCGCCTGCTGAAGTTTTTATGGCATCCGCATTTATTTGGGCACTTCCTCTATCCGGGATAATTATTCCATGAACATTTGCACATAAGGCAGTTCGTGCAACTGCACCAAAATTTCTTATGTCTGTAATTCCATCGAGGATTAAAAATAAAGGGTTTTCTCCATTTTCAAAAATTGAAGGTATCAGCTGCTCTATTTTATAATATGTAATTGGTGATATAAATGTGATAACTCCCTGGTGATTTTTTTTGGAAATACGATTTAATTTTTCTGCCGGCACAAACTGAAATGGTATGCTTTCCTTATTTATCAATTTAAAAAGCTCCTGGAAAAGTGGCCCGCTAAGTCCCTTCTTAATTAATACTTTATCTATTTCTTTTCCTGAAATAATGGCTTCTGTACAAGTTCTGATGCCAAAAATATAGTCTATTCCTGCCATATTGTTTTAATTAATGAGCTACAAAAGTATGGGATTATTTTAGTTAAAAAAACCATGTTCATATTAACCGGGGAAATGTATTGGTGAAGAATATAATAAATGATTATATTGTGTTGTAAAATAGGAGGTCTATTATGAAAAGAAAAATTACTTTTTTAACAATATTAATATTTTTTGTTTGTTTCTCATTTGCTCAAAGAGGAGAGACCAGGAATATTAAATTTGAAAAAATATCTGATAATCTGTATGAGATTCTTGATGGGAGTGGTGCGAGAGGCGGTGCTTATATTGGTGATTCTGAAGTCTTGATTATTGACAGTAAAATGGATAAAAAATCAGTTGATCAGACTATTGAAGAATTAAGAAAAATAACAGATTATCCTATTAAATATCTTGTAAATACGCATAGTGATGGGGATCACATCAATGGAAATCAATTTTTCCCTGAAGAAATAATTTTTGTTTCTCATGAAAATTGCAGGAATGATTTTTTAATACCTCAAAGAAATGGTTCTCCATCAAAATGGGAAAATGAAGAATTAAAATCCTTTGTTCCTTCAATTACTTTCAAAGATAAACTGGAACTGTCTCTTGGAAGTAAAAAAGTAGAATTATGGTATTTTGGTGTTGGTCATACTACCGGAGATGCGGTTATATATTTTCCTGAAGAAAAAACAGCTTTTATTGGCGATCAGATATTTTTAGACCGAATACAGTTGATACATAAACATAAAAATGGAAATTCATTTGAACATGTCAAAACTCTTTATAAAATGCTGAATACTCTTGATGCAGAAAAATTCTGTAGCGGACATTCGAAAATCACCGATCGTTTTGTAATTATGGATCATATCTGCCAGATAAAAAAGCAGCAAATGAAAATAAAGACAATGATTAAAGATGGTATAAGTATTGAAGATATACTGAGAGTTTATTCCAAAGAAGAAAATGCATTGGTTACAAGCATTTATGAAGAGATAAGCAAAGATGGATATTAATTAAGACTTTAATTATTTTGAAAATGAGAAGGCCTTGCCTCTGCGCCAGCTCTCAATTGCTTTCTCCCATACATTTCTGTATTTTTCATCTCTAATAAGTAAAAAAACATTATTGCTATAATAGTTCTCAGTTTTATTAAAATGAAAAACTGGATTTTCTGATTCCGGTGTCTTTTTATAACTCCAGATTTCTTCTGAATTCATTCTTGTTATTTTCTCAGGATTGCCGAATATCATATATATCATACCACGGTCTGATTTCCATCCTTCAGAAATATCAGTAAAATAATAATTTGCAAAAAGACAGCGGTTATAATAAATTCTGATAAGTTCTCTGGCCATATCTGTACTGCCGGAAATCTTTAACCAGAAGTTATCAATTGCAAGTTTCTTATTTGTTGCATTTAATATTTTCAAATAATCCTCTTCAGTGCCTATATATTTAATCGGGCCAATCATTTGTTTTAGGGTATTGATTTCGGGATATTTTTGTCCAAAGAAGCCTGTTAGTATTCCATCACTACCAGTACTATCAATCCTGAAAAAATATAATTCACCCTCCTCGCACTTAAAATTCTGGAGTTCTCTAAAGGAAATTGAATAAGAATAATCAGGTGTAAATTGAAAGTTGGGAATTGTATCAGTATAATATGGTGGTTTTGGGATAGGAATGGGAGTAATATATTGATCTACAGTGATTTTGTTTTCTGGCATTTTGTTATATTGAATATTGAGATTTTGATACCTATGTAAATCAGAGTTAAATAACTGTGTCATTTCATCTGAAGAATATATTTTAAAATTCTGAGAATTAAGATCTGACCTTTTGTCTACATAAATGTATGCAAGTCCGGAACTTCCACTTAGAATATCCTGAACAGCAACTTTCAGAAGATAATCCTGGCCCTTTTCGGTTGGAATATTTAAGGTGCCTATAAAAAATTTTGCACCTTCCTGAGGTATAACATCAATTATATGACTTGCGCTATCAATGATATTCAGGTCTTCATAGGATGGATATAATTGGTAATGCAATTTTATTCTGGACTGATTAACATTTTGCTTATTCGCAGTATTAAATCTTAGTTCACGGAAATAAATACGAAAATTCAATTGGCTTGTTTCCGAGGAGTTATGGTAGATGGAAAAATCAGGATGTAAAACTGAACTACCAGTATTAGATAATAATGATGAATTTGACCGGAATTGAGGATTTTGTGCAACAGGATTACTGGTTATTTGTTTATTAACTCCACAAGAAATCATCGTGGATATTAATATAAATATTATAAGTCTGTTAAAAATGCGATATACCATATTTATTTAGGATATTTCTCTTCTTAATTTAAACAATTTTCTATAACTCAGCGATCGCCACAACCATTCAAATGGCCCGTATTTAAAATATCTTAACCATATTCGGGAAAGTATTATTTCAAATGTCCATATACATAAAACAATTATTATTTGCTCAGCTCTGGTAAGTTTTCCAAAATACCCAAAACCAAAACCATAAAAAATGATAGTACATATAATTGTTTGCAAAAGGTAATTTGTGAATGCCATTCTTCCAACCGGAGCAAGTATATTTTTCAGGCCGGAGAGAATTTTTGTTTTTACAATAATCATTATTATTGAAATATATCCTATACTTACCAAAATACTACCCCAGTAATTATACTGAATACCATTAAACCGTGAATATTCACCATCCCAGCCTGAGTTGAAATTCTTGTTCATTCCGGTTATTATTAGTGTAAATCCAATTGAAAAACAAATAATTAGTGTAAGAAGATATTTTTTATAAGATAATTTTGCCGATAGAAACCCCGATTTGTAAAGTGCCATACCAATTAACATTTGTCCAAGAATTCTCCATCCGAATAAAAATACTAAGGAAGTTTCCAACATAAGGACAATAGAAGACCGGTGACTAACACCTGACCACCAGGAACCCTGAAATGCAGCTATTTCTTTATCAATAATTTCCTGTCCCGGCAACCATTGATTCGCTAATTCAGTTATTTGTTCAGTAGACCAATATTGCATAGACCACCCTGACATCCAATATAACATCGACGGTATAATAATAAAAGCAATGCCAACTACAGTTAAGGTTCGGGAGTTTTTTTTACGAAAAAAATAAACCAGCAGGGCTATAGTGCCATAATTCACCAGTATATCTCCATGCCAGAGAAAATAAGCATGTAAAAGCCCGATTATTATTAACCACATCATTCGTCTAAAATGCAAGCCTTTAGAACTTAATCCCTGTTTCTCAATTTTCTGAGTCATTAACAATATTCCTGCACCAAACAGGATGGAAAAGATAGTCATGAATTTTTGATCAGCAAAAACATGACTTAGTTTCCATATTAACAGATTAATACCTGATAAATCGCCATATGCCAAAGGGTTCTGGTATGCAGCAAAAATCATTGAAAATGATTGAATATTCATAATCAGAATTCCCAGAACTGCAAAACCCCGTAATACATCCAGTGAAACAATTCTTTCTTTTGCATCAATAGGAGAGTAGCTTGTTTTCATGAAATGGCTATTTATCGTAAATATACGTATCCGAAGTGGAAGCTGAAAGGGTATTAATAAAATTTTCCCATTTCTTCATTTCCCTGGCCAGTTCATCTTTAAGCTTTTGATATTTTATATATGGGGCATTTTTATCAGAAGAGCTGCTTATAGTTTCAGGCTTAGATAACAGAAGTTCAACTTTATTGATTTCTTCCTCAAGAATGGAGATTTTTTTCTCAGAAGCGGAGATCTGGGTATTGATTTTTCTTATTTTTTTCTCGTATTCCTTTTTTTCTTCAAATTTAATTTTGTTGTCTGAAGAATCAGATGATTTTGATTTTGTATTTTGTTTTGAGGACTTTTCAATTTCTTCGAGATCAATAATGCGTTTTTTCTCCAGATAATCATAAATGCCACCTAAATGCTCTTTAATTTTTTTATTACCAAATTCGTATACTTTATCAACCAGGCCATCAAGAAAATGCCTGTCGTGAGAGGTGAGAATTAATGTCCCATCATATTGAAGAAGTGCCTGTTTGAGTATACCTTTTGACCTTATATCAAGATGGTTGGTAGGCTCATCAAGAACAAGAAGATTATAGGGCTGAAGTAACAATTCTGCGATTGCCAGGCGCGATCGTTCACCACCTGAAAGAACTTTAACCTTTTTATCAATTTGATCTCCGCTAAAAAGAAAAGCACCCAATATATCTCTGATTTTTGTACGAATATCGCCAACAGCAACATCATCAAGAGTTTGATAAACAGTTTTGTTGTTATCAAGAAGCTGTGCCTGGTTCTGTGCGAAATATCCTATATTAACTTTATGTCCGATTTTACATATACCATTATAGTCAATTTCCTGCATAATTATTTTTGAAAGAGTAGATTTCCCCTCACCATTCTTGCCAACAAAAGCAATAGTTTCTCCCTTCTCTATTGTAAGGTCAATATCGTCAAGTACCAGATTGTTCCCATAATTTTTTTTAATATTCTGACATTCAACAACAATTTTCCCGGAATGTGGAGCTGGAGGAAACTTAATCTTTATTGAAGAAGTATCCTCTTCATCAACCTCAATTCGTTCAACTTTTGCAAGTTGTTTTATTCTCGATTGTACCTGAACAGCTTTTGTGGCTTTATATCTGAATCTTTCAATAAATCTCTCCGTATCATCAATCATTTTCTTTTGATTCAGATAGGAGGCAATTTGCTGCTCCCTCCTTTCTTTTCTTAAGGTAAGGTATTGTGTGTAAGACACTTTGTAATCATAAATTTTACAAAGTGATATTTCAATAGTTCTTTTTGTAATATTATCGAGAAAATCCCTGTCGTGAGAAACCAGCATAACAGCCCCCGGGAAATTCTTCAAATATTCTTCAAACCATTGAATAGACTCAATATCCAAATGATTAGTAGGCTCATCAAGAAGAAGCACTTTGGGCTTTTGTAATAATATTTTTGCTAATTCTATTCTCATTCTCCAGCCACCACTAAACTCTGAAGTTTGCCTGTTGAAATCTGATCTGGTAAATCCCAAACCCATCAAGGTTTGTTCCAAATCAGCCATCATTGAATTACCACCCAGTAAATTATATCTTTCAGAATATTCAGTAAGCTTATTCAGTAGTTTTTCATAATTGTCAGACTCAAAGTCGGTTATGCACTCAAGCTCAGTATTTATATCATCTATACTTTTCTGAATGGCCATTACCTCACTAAAAGCTGTACTTGTCTCATCAATTACAGATCTTGTGTCTTTATGAGTCATCTGTTGTGGAAGATAACCGATTGTTATTTCCGGTGGTATTACAACTTTCCCTTTGTCAGTTTGTTGAAACCCAACAATAATTTTCAACAAAGTAGTTTTTCCTGCTCCGTTTTTCCCTGCAAGTCCGATTTTATCCTTTGGATTGATAACCAGAGATATATCTTTTAATAAATATTCTCCGCTAAAGGATAAACTTAAATTATCAATTGAAATCATATTATTAAATCCGGATTTACAGAATATTAATTTTCTTTAAAATATAATCATAACCCCACATTAAACCATGCAGGGGTTGTAAAGTATTTTGTTTTCCACAAACCTGATATGCGGTATTTTTATTTACCTTATTTATTATCTGTTTGACTTCTGATATTCTGCGATTATAATTTTCCTTGTTTATACCACTATTTCCTCCCCATGCGCATATTACATAATCGCTCTTTCCAATTATTTCTTCAAAATGATCATTATTCTCAGGTCCGACTATATAATCAAATCCTTTTTCATTCAGTAGCGAATTAACATCTTCAGGATCTGTTCCACGAATGGCAAAAATATTCAGTATTCTTAAATATTTCACATCGGGGAATTTAAGATAAACATAGGTTTCAACTTTTCTGATAGTAGAATCAGCCATTTTTTCATCTGCTGAACTGGGGTTTTTTAAAATGACAACAATACTTTTCTCTCTTTTTTTTGAATAAAAATCTTCAAAAAAAGTAATTTCAAGAGTATATCTATGAGATTTAGTATCTGAAAATCTCGCTTTTATACTATCTGTATTAACATGTTCAAAATGTAGAACTTGTCTGCCGATTCTTGCCATAAACCAATATTTTTCGAACGCAAATATCATTAATTATTTTTGAACATTGAATATTATTAATTATTATTTATTAAATGAAGTTCAGGTTTATTCATAATCTCTCATGATATTTTACACATACTTTATATATTTGAAGCTTATTAATTAATATAATTGGTTTGTCAAAGAGAGGAAGCTACCCTTTGCTGGAAAGTCTGGAAATTGTTGATGCAGGGACTGGAGGAAAATCTGTTGCAAGATATGAAGACAGAGTGATATTTGTACAAAAAACTGTTCCGGGCGATATTGTTGATGTTCAGATAATCGGAAAAAAAAAGAAGTTCTGGGAAGGATATCCTGAAAAATTCCATAAATATTCAGATAAACGCATAGAACCTTTATGTAAGCATTTTGGGAGTTGTGGAGGATGTAAATGGCAAAATATGTCGTATAAGGATCAATTGTTTTATAAACAAAAACAAGTTGTTGAAAATCTTCAGAGAATAGGGAAAGTGGAAATCCCCGAAATAAAACCTATACTTCCGTCAGAGGAAACAGAATATTACAGAAATAAGCTTGAGTATACATTTAGCAATGCCAGATGGCTGGAGAAAGAAGAACTTGATCAGGTTGATGAAAAAAAGCAGTTAAAAGCATTGGGATTTCATGTATCGCAAAGATTTGATAAAATAGTAAATATAGAACATTGTTATCTTCAGGCAGATCCTTCAAATGCTATTCGACTGGCAATAAGAGATTATGGCATAAAGAATGGCATTAGTTTCTTTGATCTCAGGCACCAAAACGGGTTTCTAAGGAATATAATAATCCGTACTTCTCAATCGGGAGATACAATGCTTATTGTTATTTTTTATCATGAGGATGAAGAAAAAAGAATAGGATTATTAGAGCATATCAGGGAAATGTTTCCGGATATTACTTCATTATTATATATAATTAATCCAAAAGGAAACAGTACAATATACGATCTGGATGTTAAGGTATTTAATGGGGAAGATCATATAATTGAAAAAATGGAAGACCTGAATTTTCGCATTGGCCCTAAATCATTCTTTCAAACAAATACGGTTCAGGCCTGTAATCTATATAATATTGTAAAAAACTATGCAGCATTAAAAGGCGATGAGGTTGTATATGATCTTTATACTGGAACAGGAACTATTGCCAATTTTATTGCCAAAAAATGCAAGCTAGTTATAGGAATAGAATCAGTACCTGAGGCAATAGAAGATGCAAAATTAAATTCCAGATTGAATGGTATAAATAATACTGAATTTTTTGCCGGAGATATTAAGAATGTTTTAAATGAAGATTTTATTACTCAATGGGATCGCCCCGAAGTAATTATTCTGGATCCGCCACGGGCAGGTATGCATATTAATGTTGTTAATGCAATTCTTTTTGCAGAGCCTCAAAGAATAGTTTATGTCAGTTGTAATCCGGCAACTCAGGCAAGAGATATTGAGTTGCTTGGTAATGTGTACAAAGTGACAGAAGTTCAGCCTGTTGATATGTTTCCACATACTGATCATGTTGAAAATGTTGTATTACTTGAAAAGAAATAAATAAGAATAAACAAATAAGAATCCTAAAAATTTTATCTAAAAATGAGTACAATTATTAAAACTATTAAGCAATTCCCCGGCACTTTTTGGTCGGCCAATAGTATGGAATTATTTGAGCGTCTTGCATGGTATGGTATTTTTACCCCATTAGCATTGTATCTTACAGGGTCTACCGATACCGGAGCGCTTGGTTTTTCACAGGCAGAAAAAGGCGCACTGGTTGCAACAGTTGTCTCGATATTATATTTTCTGCCGGTAATTACCGGTGCCATTGCCGATAAATTCGGCTATAAAAAAGTACTTATTATTGCATATATAATAATGGCCTCAGGTTATTTTTTAATGGGCCAGGTAACATCATATGCAGCAATTTTCGCTGTTTTTATGTGGATTGCAATAGGGGCAGGATTGTTTAAACCGGTGATATCGGCAACAATTGGAAAAACAACAAATAATAAAACTTCCTCTATTGGATTTGGGATATTTTATCAGGTAGTTAATATTGGAGGATTTGTTGGTCCATATATAGCTTCTTCTTTACGGGCTCTTGACTGGTCATATGCTTTTTTAATGTCTTCCGCATGGATTATTGTTAACATATTTATTGTAATTTTTATTTTCAAAGAGCCGGAGAGGAAGAAAAATACAGAATCGCTGGGTAAATCAATTCTTACAGTTTTAAGAAATATCTGGACTTCCGTAAGTGATATTAAACTGGCAGTATTTCTGATTATTATTATTGGTTTTTGGACAGTTTATAATCAATTGTTTTATTCTTTACCAGTTTTTATTGAGCAGTGGGTAGATATTAACGGTTTATATAATTCATTTGCCTCTTTTTCACAAGGATTGGCTAATGCCGTAGATACTCAGAATAATGCAACAGTTGCTCCTGAAATGCTTATTAATATGGGAGCGATGTTTATTGTGATTTTCCAGATATTTGTTTCAGCACTTGTTATGAAGATGAAGCCATTAAGGGCAATGATGACAGGTATTTTTATTGTTACAATTGGAGCTACATTGTTTTTTCTTACACAAAATGGGTGGTTTCTCATACTAGCAATTTTTATATTTGCACTTGGTGAAATGGCAAGTTCGCCTAAAATAACTGAATATATGGCCAGAATTGCCCCAAAAGATAAAGTGGCATTATATATTGGATGTTCTTTTCTTCCTCTGGCAGGCGGGCACCTTTTTGGAGGATTAATTTCTGGCAGTGTTTATGAGAGGTTATCAGATAAATTATATTTGCTTCAACAAGAAATTGCATCACGGGGATTAAGTATTCAGGAAATTTCAGATAGTTTTACTCAGAACGATTATTTTAAGAGAGCGGAAGAACTGCTGGGAATGGACCAATCTACATTGACAAGCTTTTTATGGGAAAATTATAATCCTTCAAGAATGTGGTATGTTATGCTTGGTATAGGTATGATTTCTGTTACAGGACTGTTCTTATATGACAGGTTATGGATTTCAAGAATAGAAAAAAACAATAATAATTAGATAAAATATGTTATGAATAGGAAAATTAATTTCTCTGTAATAATTGTATTAATAAGTATAATTTGTTTATTCTTTTCTTGTGAAGGGCGGGAAGACGGGCCTTGTGAGATAAAGTCTGATTATTATTTTACAGGCCTTGTATTTAGTGAAGAAATATGTTTGAATGATGGACACGACGGTGTTGGAATAAACTGTGGGTTTTATCCTAATGCAGTTGGAGACCCGGATAGAGGGACATACCGGTTTGGTTTGGATACTGAGCCAGTATTAAGATTTGACAGGTGGATATCATTTGTCACTCCTGAAGTTTATAAAACAAATTTTACATATTTGTGGGAAATATTTGAACCTGGCATAAAGTTTTTTACTGACCCCTCAACATTGTCAAACAAGAAATTTGACTTTGAATATACAATGATAACCTCTGTTATGACAAATATTCCTGCTCTGACCCATTATTTTACTATTTATGGAGATCAATCAGGATCAACATTACAAGTACTGGAAAGAGAAGAAATTACAGAACCCGGTTCTGAATATCGGGATTTCAGAGTCAAGATGATTATTAATTGTAAATTATATAACCAAAACGGTGCCTATCAAGGTGAAATATTAGATCTTGAAACACAACTGAAAATAAGTGTTTTACAATAAAATTATTTAATGAAATATGGCCAAAAATAAATCTGCCGAAAAAAAATCTTTTGTTACCAGATTTTTGAATATAACAGAAAGGGCAGGTAATGCTCTTCCTCATCCTGCAACGTTATTTCTTTTGTTTGCACTTGCAGCATTATTATTGTCGTGGATTGGTGCTACTCTTAACTGGGAAGCTGTTCATCCCGGCACCAAAGAAGTTATAGAACCTGTAAATCTATTATCGAAAGATGGTCTGCATCAGATTTTACTCGAAATGGTAACCAATTTCACAAGCTTTGCTCCTCTGGGAATTGTTTTGGTTGCCATGCTTGGGATAGGAATAGGAGAAAGTAGTGGATTGATTGCAGCAGGAATAAGATCATTGGTTCTTTCCGCTCCCAAACGACTTCTTACTTTTGTTCTGGTTTTAGCCGGTATACTTTCAAATCTGGCCAGTGATGTTGGTTATGTGCTATTAATACCGCTTGGCGGAGTAATTTTCTCTGCTGTTGGCAGGCATCCAATAATTGGTATGGCGGCTGCTTTTGCAGGCGTTTCAGGAGGCTTTAGTGCTAATCTTGTGCTTGGAACCATTGATCCTTTGTTAGCCGGACTTTCAGAAGAAGCTGCCCGTATAATCGATCCTGAATATACTGTTAATCCAACTGCAAATTATTATTTTATGGTTGTTTCAACATTTATAATTGCATTTGCAGGCACATGGGTTACTGAAAAGATAATAGCTCCCCGATTCCCTGAATATAAGGGTAATGTAAAGGCGGAAAAAATAGAGCGTCTTTCAAAGAGAGAAAAAAAAGGTTTAAGAAATGCAGGCTTGGTTTTATTAGGATTGATTGTAATAACATTGGCTGGTCTTCTTCCTGAGAATGGAATATTCAGAGGCACTGATGGTGGTTTATTAAGCTCTCCGTTAATAAAGGGTGTTGTTTCCCTCCTATTTCTCGGGTTTGGTGGAATGGGGATTGCATATGGACTAACAACCGGAAAATTCAAAAATGATGGTGATATTGTAAAAGGCATGGGCGAAAGCATGAAAACCATGGCTTTATATATTGTACTGGTATTTTTTGCAGCTCAGTTTGTAGCCTATTTTAAATGGAGTAATCTTGGAATAATATTCGCCATTAAAGGTGCAAATACTCTGATGGCTGCAAATCTCGGTGTAATCCCATTAATGCTTTTATTTATTGGTTTTGCCGCAAGCATGAATATGTTAATGGGCTCAGCATCAGCAAAATGGGCTATTATGGGGCCGGTGCTGATACCAATGTTTATGCTAATGGGTTATTCTCCCGAGCTTTCACAAGTAGTTTTCCGGATAGGTGATAGTGTTACCAATGTTATTAGTCCGATGATGAGTTTCTTTGCATTGATAATTGCATTCTTCCAGAAGTACGATTCCAAAGCCGGAATAGGAACGGTGATTTCAACTATGATCCCGTACTCAATTGTATTCCTCTTATTCTGGACTGTATTGTTGATCTTATGGATTTTAATTGGTTTGCCACTAGGCCCCGGTGCCGGCTTGTATTATAATATTTAGAGAAAAAAAATATTTATCCATGTATACGATTCAAATTAAGATTTTAGAATTTTCAATTTTCAATTTTCAATTTTCAATTTTCAATTTTCAATTTTCAATTTATACCTGTGCCTGATGGTGCATTCTTTGCAACCTGATCGCCCATTAATTTGATCAGGTCTTTTCCTCTTGGTCCCCAGCAATGTGGTTTTCTTAAACCGTATTCAATCTTGCCGTCGTAATAGGGGTATTTTGTTTTATTCAGATAATCTTCCAATAATACCACAGCATTATTTAAATAGTAAGAATCCATACTTCCTGTATAGATAAATAGTTTTCCTTCTAATTTGGGGCCAATAGTGCTCCAGTTTTCCTTTAAATAATGATGAATATCAAATTTTTCCCATTCTTTGGCCACCTCATTGTCAATTTCTCCGGTTCGTTTATTCCAGATTCGTTTAGGATAACCATCTTCTCCTATTGGGCTGTATGCCGCTTCCCATATATCCCATTGTCCTCCTGAACGACTTTTATCACCAACAACAAGTTCATATAGGTTCTCATTTTCCATAGTAGTCCTGATATTTCCATCAGTTCCCCTGGTATTTGGCCTTTCAACTTTCATCCACTCATATTCTTTGAAATATGCATTTTTATCTTCATAAATGTTTACTATCTGGTGATAATGAAAATCAACAGGATCGGGACATAAAGAAAATGTTCCACCGAAAAAATCAGGGTGGAATACCTGCATAGCCAGTGATATCCATCCGCCGGTTGAGCCTCCTGATAATATACGTGCATAAGGTTCTTTTATAATGCGGAATTGTTCTTCTAAATGTGGAATAAGTTCTTTCATTATTGCATCATCATATGGCCCTACATTTGGTGAATTAACAACGTATGAGTCATCATAATACGGACATGGATGTAATAAAGTAATTGCTAACATTTCAGGGCATTCATCAGATTTCCAGTATTCGGAAATATTGCTCCTTCCTCTGCTGTTTCCCTGATCATTATTATCTCTGAAACCGTATGGTGCCCCTGAAGAAAAATGTCCCTGAATATAATTTACCGGATAGTGTTTATTAGTATTTCTATCATAATTCTTAGGTAGAAGAATTGTTGCTCCAATATAAATTGGTTGTCCCCAAAAATCAGATAATAATTTACTTTTTATTTTTATTCTTTTAACCCATTTTGTATCAGCTTTTGGAGGTATGGGTGGAATAACAGTTGAACAGCTTAATTCAATTGTTTGAGCTTTTGAAGGATCTATATTTACCTTTTTAACATCACTATACATATTTCCGGGCGATCTTCTCCAGCTTTGGCCTTCACCCTGGTCGTTGTGCATCCATAGGGTGTGCCCGTCTGAACGTTTAAACTCGGTATAGAGATTAATAAAAGCCTGTACATAATATTCACCGGCCGGTATGTCTGCTATGCTTTCCAGAGGATATCCAAAAACCTCATCATCAATTACTCCACTTTCACCAGGTTTTAATGAGAATATATTTTTCCCCCAAAAAGGCACACCTGTTAGTCCAATCTGTGATCTGGGTTCTCTATTATTGTTTTTAGAGATCATAACATAAATTCTTCCGGTGATATTATCTTGATGGGCTTCATTTGTAAATGAAACCTTAAATTTCAAGTCGGATTTTTTTTCTCCCTGGCTGAAAAGACTTGTGCTAAAAAAGCAGGCTATTAAAACTGTGATAGCTAAATATCTGCTGGTCTGGATGAGTGTTTTCATAATTTGGTATTAGTTTAGTTGTTATACATCTACTTGCAGTGCCACATTATTACCAAGGTTTTTCACCTGCCGGCGCATACTTGTCGATATGTTTTTTAAAGAGCCCGAACAATTCTTTTCCTCTGGGCATCCAGCAGTGGCCTTCTTTTCTGCCATATTTTATTTCTCCTCCATAATAAGGAAATTTTGTACTCTGGAGAAATTCTTCAAGCAGTTCAACAGCCACATTAAGGTATGCATTATCCATATCGCCTGCATATAGATGGATTTTTCCGGCCAGTTTGGGACCCAGTGATGCCCAGTTATTTCTTAATATATAACTCAGGTCATATTTTTTCCAGTGTTCGGCTACCTCATGATCCAGCTTGCCGGTTTTCCAATCCCATGTATGCTCTGGATATCCATCATCTCCAACAGATGTATAAAGAGCTTCCCATATGGCCCATTGCATACCTGAACGGTTTTTATCGCCTATAACAAGTTCATAATGTAATCTGTTTTTCATTGTAAATTTTATATCCCCGGTTGTGGATCTTGTTTCCGGAATATCCACTTTCATCCATTCATATTCAGTGTAATACATGTTTTCATCTTCATAAACATTCTGCAACTGAAACCTGCGAAAATCAACGGGATCGGGGCATCCCACCCAGGTGCCTCCAAAAAAATCAGGATGAAAAACCTGCAGGGCCAGCGATTCCCATCCACCGGTTGAACCACCTGATAATAATCTGGCGTATGGTTTATTGATTATTCTGAAATTTTCTTCAAGATAGGGTATCAGCTCCTGCATAATTGCATCGCCATATGGTCCCACATTTGGAGTATTTACAGCATACGAATCGTCATAATAAGGACATGGATGCTGAAATGTTATGGCAAACATTCCAGGAGCTTCATCAGACATCCAATAATCATAAAAAGATGAATTTTTTCTTGATCTTTCATTTTCCGAATTTGGATCTCCCTCACGGAAGCCATGAGGAGCCCTTAATGAGAAATGCCCCTGAGCATAATTTACCGGATAATATTTATTAGGATTTTTGTCGTATCCCTTTGGTAATAATATTGTTGCTCCCAGATAAATTGGCTGTCCCCAGAATTCTGTGAGTATTTTACTGGGGAATTTGATACGTTTAACATATTTTGTGTCAGGCGGAATTTCAACAGGAGGAATTACCTGGTCGCATACAATTTTTATTGTTTTTGATTTTGAAGGATCAATATGCACCTTTTTTACTTCACTGTATAAGTTTCCAGGAGAAACATTCCAGCGCTGGCCTTCCCACTGATCATTATGCAGCCAAATGGTATGGCCGTCAGACCGTTTAAACTCTGTATAAATATTTACAAAAGCCTGTACAAAATAATCTCCGGGCGGAATATCCATAATACTTTCCAGAGGATATCCGAATACCTCATTATCAATAACAGCTTTATTACCAGGCTCCAGTTCAATAATATTTTTTCCCCAAATTGGGACTCCGGTAAAGCCGGTCTGGAACCTTGGTTCCTTATCATCACTTTTTGTAATGATAGCATATATTCTTCCTGTAATTTTCTCAGGATGAGCATCTTCAGAAAAGGATATTTTAAATTTCAGTCCTTTTCTTTCTTTATTTTCCTCACTGCCACAAGCAGCTAAAAACAAGGTCGCGACTAATAATAAATATATCTGACTTTTAATATAAGAGTGCATTAAATAATAATTTAAAGGTTGAATATGACTGAACTCTATTGTGAAAGTTAAAACCATAAAGGAGAATATTTCCCTTTTCAACAGGAACATCAAGAATAGCACTTTTTCTGCGAATAAGTTCATCGCCAATCATCCATCCACTAATTAATAATGATTCATCAGGATAAAAAGCTATTATATTTGCTTTCTCAGTTTTTTTGATTTTCTCAACTTTTTCCTTCTCAACTGGTTTTTCCGATTTGCTTTCTTTAGTTTTCTTTTTAGTTTTTACACTATCCTGAATAATTTCAAAAGCCATACTTCTGGAAAAATAACCTGATCCATTATTGCTTAAACCGAATGCAAAAGGATTGTTATCATCATAATTTATTTTGACAATAGAACCCGGACAATTGAATTTATCTGATTTTACTTTCGCAAGAACATTTTTTACAGGAAGTTTAAATTCTGTTATAGCAAAATCACATGAGTTTTCGTTACAAATCAATAATCCGCCATGTTTCACAAATTCTTTTATATTTTCAACTCCCTTTGTTGTTATTCCGCCAACATAATCGGGGTGAATACTGCCTTTGGAATTGCCATTAATAATAGATGAGGCTCCCTGATCAGGAAGAATAATAATATCATAATGTTCGCTAAGATTTCCGGTTCTTACTTCAGCATCAGTAAGAAAATGATATGGAAAATCGTACCTGTCGAGTATCAGCGATATCCAACCGGCATCCATGCTGGCTGTCCATGATTTATATAATGCTATCCTGTTTTTTTTCAGCTTCTTAGTTTCTATGTTTGTGTTTACTCCTGCAAATGATATATTAGTTTCTTTGGCAATATTCTGCAGAGTATTTTTATTAATACTGTTTGATTCGAGAATAAATGTGCCTTTAGAGTATTTTTTATCGTTTACGGTGAAATCCTTCAAAGCACGTCCTATTTTACCACCCTCTTTTAAAATCTGATTTGCGGCAATAAAACTACCATTATCTGAATATGGGAAAATATAATATTTTCCATTGCCTGTAATTGAACCATCAGCTAATTTGATTTCTTTCACCAGGCTTTGATTAACCGATAATGGTTCGCTCATTTCCTGAAAGTCGAGTCCCATTTGGGTTGGTAATGTCCATCCACAACCATCGTAAGGTGCCAGAGGGGGGCCATCAAATTTTTTTACTCCGGAAATGCCCTGCCATAAATGTCCGTATTTTCTCAGATCAGGATAATTTTGTTTTTCAAACAGATTTTTTAGGTATAATCCAAAAGGCTGACTAACAGGGAATATATACGAACCTTCAGGATATTTTATTCCATTATGTTCGAATGCTTCCTCCGATTTATTAACCTCAACACCAAATCCGGTTAATCTGTTTATCATTACAGCTAAAGAATGTTTGTCCTTTTGATCAGGTGAAATTATCCAACCATAGGGAGCTTCATTTTTGTATTGAGTAATAACATCTTTGGCCATTTTATATTTACAATACAAAAATTCATAACGATATTTTGCTGCAACGTCAAGTACAGAAATTGATGCAGTAATATTATAATCAATAGCATCACCTATTCGCCACCATCCACCTTCCCACGGACTGGGATAAAATGTTCCCTTAGTGAGATCTCTGTATGCTTCAGGGAAATCTCTTATTGTATAATAATTTGGTGTGGCATATCTGTAATTTGCAGTTTCAGTAAGAATTGAAGGGATATTATGCCCTTCTACACTCGGACCATCACAATAACCGGGATACCATAAATCAAAAGCTGTGCGAGAAAGGGCACCAGGCTGGTCGGCTGCATCAAATCCCTGTCCCATAGCCGCACCGATAAGATTTTTCCATCGTGTAATAATCGGGTGGAGATTAGGATTTACAGGTTCAGGATTAGGAGGCATCCATATTCTTGCAGGAAATGGAGCTGATTCATGCTGACAATAAACAATCTCAGGATACCATTCACAACCAATTACACGATTCATATTTTGTGTTTCAAGAAGATTAGCCATAAATGAATCTCTGTTATTATCATGTCCGGCATATTTTTGATATAATACAGGTAAGCGGCTTGTTTCATATTTTGTTCCTACATTATTGAGGTACCAGTCAGCAACCAATGTCATACCATCAGGATTTGCACAAACAAGCAATAGTATTACATTATCGAGAATAAAATTTGTTTTATCATCATCCTTTGTAATCAGATCATAAACCAGTTGAAATTGATGCATAGGCCCTGAAGTTTCTGATGCATGTATTCCCGAATCTATCCATACTATAGCCTTTCCTTTTTGTGCAAGTTTTACTGCTTCTTCTTCAGAAATACCTTTTGATAAACTTAATTTTCTTGTAATTTCTTTATACTCATCAAGTCTGGCCATATTTTCAGAAGATGAAATAATTGCATATTTCATCCTTCTTCCCTCACTGGTAGGCCCCATATCGAAAACTTTAATTTTATTGCTCTCAGTTTCAATAAGTTCAAAGTAAGCTATTAGCTCCTCAAATGTTGAAAGATGAAAATCTGCTCCGGGTTTGTATCCGAGAAAATCAGTTGGATGAGTTACCTGGCTGATGCATGGATTTGATACAAAAAGAAAACCAGCAGCAAGTATTATTGTTAAGATATATGTTTTAAATGGCTTCATGGTTTTTTAGTTTATCATTGAGTTGAACAATAATTTAAACGATAAATAGGATTGGGCTCTGTTGTGGACATTAAATCCAAACAGTACAACATTTCCTTTTCCATAATCAATATCCAGAACAGCAGCTTTTTTTCTTATCAACTGATCGCCTGTAATAAAACCACTTATCAAAAGTGATTCGTCAGGAAAAGCAGCTACTACTTTATATTCTACTTTAGCAAGTTCTTGTACATATTTCTTTTCCGGAACAACTGCTTTTTTCGCCTGGGTTGTTTTTGGATTTTCCTGAACTATTTCGGGTCTTCCCCTTGCAACTCTTGGTTTTTGTGTTACTGTATCTCTGCCGTATTCAAATACTTTAGAACTGGAAAAATATACCATTCCGTCTTTTGGTAAGCCAAATGCAAGAGGTAGATCTGTTTTATATTCTAATTTAAGCAATGAACCCGGACAATTAAAAGTATCTGATTTCACCTTCTCAAGAATATTTCTAAATGGAAGTCTAAATTCTTTTATAGCCAGGTCGCATGAACTTCTATTACAAACCAGTCGTCCTCCATTATTAACAAATTCTATAAGGTTTTCGACTCCTTTTTCTGTAATACCACCTACATAGTCGGGGTGAATACTGCCTTTGGAGTTACCATTAATAATAGATGATGCACCCTGATCGGGTAAAATTATCACATCAAATCTTTTATGCAGACTTCCTGCTCTGATCTCAGCATCAGTAAGTGGATGATATGGGAATTCATATGAGTCGAGAACGTATGAAATCCATCCGGCGTCCATGCTGGCTGTCCATGATCTGTATAATGCAATTCTGTTTTTCTTTACTGCTTTTGTTTTAACATTTGTTTTTCCACCAACCATTTTAACACCTGTTGCAGAAACAATTTCATTAAGTTTATCCTTATTTATACTTTTAGAGTCGACTAAAAAGCTTCCTGCAGGATATTTTTTTCCTGACATAGTAAATTCCTCTAATGCACAGCTTACTTTTCCTTTATTTTTAAGAATGTGATTTAATGCAATAAAATTTCCATTATCTGAATGTGAGAAAACATATACCGATCCATTTCCAATAAGCTTACCAACTGCAGGTTCGACTTTTTCTATTAATGTTTTTCCAACATCCAGTGGTTTGCTCATTTCATAATATTTCACCCCCATTTGAATTGGTAATGTCCAACCTGCACCATCATATGCTCTAATTGGTTGTTTCCCAAGTTGTGCAGTACCTACAATACCCTGCCATAGGTGAGAATATTTTTTAAGATCAGGATATTTTTGTATTTCCATCATATTTCTTGTATACAGTCCAAAAGGCTGAGAGGTTGGAATAATAAATGATCCTTCGGAATAATTTATCCCGTTATGTTCGAAATCTTTATCTGCAGTGTATACCTCAATCCCATTTAATATACACCTGTCAATCATAAGATTCGTAGTGTGTTCATCCTTTTGTTCAACAGGGATAATCCAACCATATGGAGGTTCATTATTATATTTTTCAATAATATCTCCGGCAATTTCCCATTTATTATATAAAAATTCATATTTGAATTTAGCAGCTACTTCAAGTACTGATTTTGAAGCAGTAAGATTATATGCAACAGCATCTCCAAGACGCCACCAGCCACCTTCCCAGGGATTTGGGTAAAAAACACCTTTTGTTAAATCTCTGTATCGTTCCGGAAAATCGTTAATTGTATAATAATGTGGAGTAGCATAGCCAAAATTGGCAGTTTCAGTCAAAATAGAAGGTATATTATGTCCATCAACAAATTGTGTTACATAGCCCGGATACCAACTGTCAAAACTAATTCTGGAAATTGCCCCGGGCTGGTTTGCCTCTTCAAAAGCTTTTCCCATTGCTGATCCAATAAGGTTTTTCCACCTTACAATTATAGGATGCAGGTTTGGGTTCATTGGTTCTGATTCAGGCGGTAACCATATTCTGCTTGGGAATGGTGCTGTTTCATGAAGGTTGTAAAGCACCTCCGGAAACCATTCACGGCATGTAACACGGTTCATATTTTGTATTTCCTGAAGATTGGCAATAAATGAGTCTCTGTTATTATCATGGCCGGCATATTTCTGATATAGTACCGGCATCCTGCTGGTTTCAAATTTTGTTCCAACATTTTTTTTATACCAGTCGGAAACCATTGTCAATCCATCAGGGTTAGCGAAAACAAGAAGAAAAATTACATTCTCTCTTATCAGTTTGGTTCTTCTGTCATTATCTGTAACAATATCGTATGCCAGTTGTATTGCGTGCTGTGCTGGTGAGGCTTCTGATGCATGCAAGCCACAATCGATCCAGACAACAACTTTTCCTTCTTCGGCTAGTTTTTCAGCATCCTCCTTTGAAACACCTCTGAATAAAGTGAGTTTTTTATTTATTTCTTTATAATGATCAAGCTTTGAAATATTTTCTTCTGAAGAAATAATTGCATATTTCATTCTTCTTCCTTCAGAAGTAGGCCCCATATCACGCATTACCATTCGGTCTGACTGGCCCGCAATTTTTTCAAAATATCCGATTGCCTGTTCATAGTTAGCAAGATGAAAATCAGCTCCCGGCTTAAATCCCAGATAATCTTCAGGTGCTGTAACCTGACTGCTGCATGGCCTTCCTGAAAAAATAAATAAAATTGTTGCAAGGAAAATAACTGTCTTAAAAGGTTTAAAAAAGGTCATAATATCCTCCGGTTTTATTAGTGGGTTAATAAATTTCATATAGACTGATTCCTGAAAATTAATTAAAAAAATTCAGGGATTGATCAATATTACAATATTATTGAAAATACTGAAAAAAATAAAGATGTTACAAGACATAAAAATGGGGTCGCATTAATAGATAGCTATAATAATAAAGACAGCTCAGGGCTGACAGCTGACTGCTCACAACTATATTTTATAATCACTTATAAATCAAGCCTGAATTTGCAAAAGCTCTCCAATATATTTATTAGTACTTTGAATAGATTTATGTTTTTTCTTTATCTGTCATAATGGTATTTACAGCTGTATATTAATATTTCCTTGTTAAATGCCTGGTAAACAATCCTGTGTTCTAAATATATCTTTCTCGACCAAAAACCTGATAAATCATATTTTAATGGCTCCGGATTTCCCATTCCTTCGAAGGGTGATCTTTGAATATCCTTTATTAATTGATTAATCTTTTTTAATACTTTTTTGTCATTCTTTTGCCAGGAAACATAATCATCCCATGAGTTTTTTGAAAAAGTAATTCGCATTATTCTTCTATTAATTCAGATTGTATCACTTTTCCATCTCTCATTTGTTGAATTGACTCGTAAAGTCTGTCAGCATTAACTTTTGAACTCAATAAGTGAACAGTTTCCATTATTGAATTATATTCATCCAAAGAGATCATAACTGTACCCTTACCAGATTTCCTTTTAATTATTAAGGTTTCATTATTATTCTCCACATTATCAAGATACTTTTTTAATTCAGTCCTAAATTCTGTAAAATTGGCTGCAATCATTATAAATTTATTAAAGGTTATTAATTAAGTACAAAAATAAGTACTTAATTGAAATAATACAAGTTTTGAATAATTTAAATATATTGATAATATATATCCTATTAAATATTTGAAATAGAAAATAATAAACAATAGAAATTATTTTCCGTAAAGAAATTTCTAATTATTATAATCCAGAAGTGCTTTGATGAACTGATCTCCTTTTAATAGTCCGAAATGCCCGTGTTTAACACTTTCTTCATTATATTCTCTTACTTTATCAGGCTCCTTATCAGGACGATATATAAGGAAGGGGACAGGTTCTGAAGTATGGGTACGTAAATCGCAGGGTGTAAAATGATCGGGCAATATTGCTATTGCTACATTTTCCTGCATTTTTGATGTTTCTTCAACAATATATTTTACTACTCTTTGATCGAGATATTCTATTGTTTTGATTTTCAAGTCAACATTACCTTCATGGCCGGCCTCATCACTGGCTTCAATATGTAAAAATACAAGATCAGTATATTTTAATGCATCAACTGCAGCTTTAGCTTTGCCTTCATAATTTGTATCATATAAGCCGGTTGATCCTTCAACCTTTATACCTTTAAAACCAGCATAATATCCAATCCCATAAATAAGGTCAACAGCTGAGATTACAGCTCCGGTTATTCCATATTGTTCCTGAAAAGATTTCATTTCAGGCTTGTTGCCGGGCGACCAGAACCAAACAGAATTTGCAGGGTCTTTACCATTCTTAATTCTTTCGATATTTACAGGATGATTTGACAATATCTCCTGAGATTTTATAATAAGACTATTTAATAGCTCAGCAGTTTCAGTTTCATCTTCATGAACTGTTTTTATAAGAACATTCTTAAATGCTGTTCCCGGAACATCATGAGGAGGAGTACAACTAATATTGTTTTTTCCGTTTTTTAATACAAAAAGATGCCTGTAACTTACTCCTGGATGAAATTTAAAATTCTTACTGCCTAATTTTTCATTCAGACAATCAATTAATATATGCGATTCTTCTGTGCTGATATGTCCGGCAGAATGATTTTTTATTTTTCCTGAGTTATCAATACAAATCAGATTGCATCTCATTGCAAGATCAGTTTTTTCCAGTTCAACACCCATGCTGGCAGCCTCAAGAACTCCACGTCCCTGATATACTTTTTTAACATCATAACCAAGTACACCCATATTAGCAATCTCACTTCCGGGAGGCATACCTTCTGGTACAGTCACCAATCTGCCACATCTTGATTTAGAGCATAGGGCATCGATATTTGGTGTATTTGCTGCCATTAAAGCTGTTTTATTTCCAAGCTTTTTTATTGGATAATCAGCCATTCCATCTCCAAGAATTATGATGTGCTTCATTTTATTGTTATTAGTAATTGGCAGTTATTCAGTGTTATTGAATTATTTTGATAAAAGATAATTTTTAAAATCAATATAATTATTATCCATATTTAAATATGATTCTTCTTTTTCCTCAATATTCTGAAGGCTCGGAGGTAATTCAGGATCAATTCCAAGAATTTTATTTATTTCTTCAGGGAATTTTGCGGGATGAGCTGTTTCAAGACTTATAAAAAGCTGTTCAGGCTTATCTATTTCTTTGTTTAAATTCAGAAAATGTTCTAATCCTGCCCATCCAACAGCGCCATGGGGCTCTAGAAGTAATCTGTATTTTTGATAAGCTTCAGAAATTGTTTCTCTGGTCTTTTGGTCGTTAATACTTATAGCAAAAATATTGTTGCGTAAATCTTCCAGATTTGCCTGTTTGCTGATATTGCCCTGTTCGTCCATTATCCCGGTAAATAATGCTACCAGCCTGGAAAGATTACTCGGATGGCCAACATTCATTGCACTGGAGATACAATTAATTGAAGGTTCAATTTTATTGTAATCACCGGATTCAACATAAAGAGGGAATTCATCATTTCGATTGGTTGAAATAATAAATTTTGAAACAGGTAAACCCATTCTTTTTGCAAGCATTCCACCCATCATATTACCAAAATTTCCTGATGGGACAGAAAAATATACTGAATCGTCAGAATTTCCCTTACGCAGCTTAGCAAAAGAATAAAAATAATATACTATTTGAGGAACAAGGCGGCCAATATTTATTGAGTTGGCAGAAGAAAGATTTAATTTATCCAGATCGCTATCGGCAAATGCTTGTTTAACCAATGCCTGACAGTCATCAAATTTAGCATTTATTGAAATAATTTCAACATTTTTTCCCAGGGTGGTCATCTGTTTTCTTTGTCGGGCAGTTACCTCAGTTTCGGGGAAGAGAACAACAACTTCAATATTATCCAATTCGTAAAAAGCATTTGCAATTGCACTTCCTGTATCTCCTGAAGTAGCGGTTAAAATGCGTAAACTTCTGTTTTCCAGTTTTAAAAAATACTGAATTAACCTTGCCATCATTCTTGCAGCAAAATCTTTAAAAGATGCAGTTGGCCCCTGATCCAGTCTCATTACATATTTATTCTCATAAACATTTTCAAGTGGCACCTCATAATTGTATGCATCCTTAACAATAGCAAAAAGGTCATCATCAGAAATTTCGCCGGTCATATATGTTCTTGCAATTTCAAAAGCAATTTCATAATATTTCTTATTTGAAAAACTATCAATTGTTGACTTTGACAATACCGGTATTTCAACAGGCATAAACAAGCCTTTATCGGGAGCTATACCCTTAAGCAAAGCTTTGCTGAATGTTAATTTTTCAGATTTAAGATTTGTTGAATAAAATAATGGTGAGCCCATAACAAAAGCCTGTATTCAAAAGGTTAAATATGTATCTATTTTAGCGTTGCAGAAGAAGCACCTCCGGCAGAATATTCAGGTGATGTAAAATGTACTTTTTTTCCATCGAGTACAGAAAGTGCCTGATCAAGATCAGCAATTACATCATCGGGATGTTCAGCACCAACACAAAGCCTGATAAGGTTCTGAGGAACATCAGCTAATGCTCTGGCTTCTTCACCCTGTTGTGAATGTGTAGAAATAGCAGGTATAGTTGCGACAGATTTTATTCTGCCAAGATCAGTAGCTCTCCAGATTCTTTCAAATGCATCGAATACATCTCTTGTAGACTGCGCTCCACCTTTAACTCTGAGAGACATAAGGTGTCCATATCGGTTGACTTTCTTATTATATAATTCATCATGTTCTGAATCAACAAGGAACATATATTTTGAAGCAAGTTCGTGAAGAGGATGAGATTTTAATCCCAGATAATCGACCTGTTCAATATTTTTGTGATCATTAAGAAATTCTGCAACTTTCATGGTATTTCTACTTAGCAAATCCATTTTCGACCGTAGAGTACGGATATCATTCAGCGACATAATACAATTCATTGGAGAAATATTAGGACCATTATCCCTGTTAGGCAATTGTTTCAAATATCCACAAAAGTCAGCCTTCATGGCATCATTTTTCACATTGGATATTAAGTTTTTTCTTGCAATAATAGCACCTGCAATGCCAAAGCCACTAGTAGTCAGAGATTTGGTCACAGATTGAATTACAATATCTGCACCATGTTCTATTGGGCGCATTAATGCCGGAGTAGCAACTGTTGCATCAATTATTACGGGGATATTATGACTATGAGCCAGGTCACATACTTTCTTAAGATCGAAAAATGATTGGGATGGATTACTTGGCAATTCTCCATATAAAAATCTTGTGTTTTCATCTATCAACTTCTCCCATTCATCCAAATCATTTGAGTTGATCACTTTTCTCCATTCAATTTTTCTTTCCTCGCTTTTTCTGATCGAAAATTGTTGAAATGTGCCACCATAAACCTGGCATGTTGCAACAAAGTTTATTGGTTTTTCGGGTTTGTCAGGATCTGGTAACAAAAACTGATCAACAGCACTTTGAATGGCAGCCATACCTGATGCTGTACCAATACACGATGTTTCAACATCTGAACCATAACCATCAAGCAGTGCCAATACTCCTTCATAATAGTACATACTTGGGTTAGCTATTCTTGAATAACACCATGTAGGAACTTCGTAACCCAGAGCAGCTTCCATTTCATCAGAATCACGATATGCCTGTGAACTTGACATGTAAATAGGTTCAATAATTGACCCCTGGTTAAAATCCAAAGCCTCCTGCATGGAATATATACCGTGAACAGCAATAGTGTCGAAACGGCATTTTCTCATTTTTGCTATATTTTCCTTATGCCATTTCGCAGATCTGGCCGCAGCATCAGTATAATATTTTAATCCTTTATTGCTCATTTATTATCCTCCGTATATAAGTTTTAAGTTTTAAAAGAAGTTTTAAATATAGATATTATTCTGTTTTTTAACATGCATTTCTACAATAAATTATTGTTAAAAAGATATAGCCACGAAATGCTTTGCGTAAGAGAAATAGACATCAAATCAATCTTTGCGGAACACGGAACAAAAATATGCAACCCCTACAGGGTTGAAACTCTTTTTATTCAATTTAGTGCTATATAAATTTATCCACTACGTGGAAAAAAATAAAGTTAATTATAGGATAATTGAAACAATACAAACAAGCGATTTCCTCATAGAGGATTAATATTTGCAGAAAAATAAATGTCTGCGGAACAATCAATTCTGTAGAGGTTGCATAGGCAGTTCTGTTTTCCGCTTAAAGAATTTATTATTACTTTAGAAAACAATAGTTATAATGTATTTCACTAACTACTATTGATAAGACCAATAATTATGTAAATTCAATATTAAAATGAAAGAAAAACTTAAAAATGCCTCTATAGCAACTAAAGCTGTATGGGCCGGCGAAGGAAAACAATTCTGGGAGAGATCTGCGCAGGTACCTGTAGCATTCAGTGTTTCGTATCGTTATGACACTGTTGATGAATTAATGGATGTCGTTAACAAAAAAAAACCGGGACATATATATGGCCGTAATTCAAATCCTACAGTTTCGGTACTTGAAGAGAAAATGATAATACTTGAAAATGGAGCTGAAGCATGTAATGCATTTCCAACTGGTATGGGGGCTATTTCCAATACACTTCTTGCATTGTTAAAACCGGGTGACAGGTTGGTTTCTATTACCGATACATATGGAGGTACTGCTGTTATGTATCTTAACCATCTGCCCAAACTTGGAATCGAATGTAAATTGTGTGATACTTCAAATGAGGAAGAAATATTAGAAGAGATATCCAGGGGCTGTAAAGTGTTATACCTGGAATCGCCAACCAATCCCACTCTTAAAATTAATGATATCAGGAAGTTAGCAAAAGCCGGCCATGATGTGGGAGCCATTGTAATTGTTGATAATACTTTTAACAGTCCTGTTAATATGTCTCCATTCGAACTTGGTGCTGACCTGGTTCTTCACAGTTGTACAAAATATTTGAACGGACATAGTGATGTTACCGGCGGAGTTGTTCTGGGGCCGAAAGACCTGGTGAAAAAGGTTTATGAATACCGGGAGATTCATGGTACCACTATGGATCCTATGACAGCCTATTTAATTATGCGTGGTATCAAAACGCTGGATATGAGAATGAAAAAGCATAATGAAAACGGGCAAAAGATAGCGGAATATATTTTAACAGATCCATTAGTTGAAAAGGTTTTTTATCCGGGCCTGGCTTCTCATTTTAATCATGAAGTAGCGAAAAAACAAATGAGGGGATATGGAGGAATGGTTTCTTTCAACCTTAAAGATTTTAATGCTGCTAAGAAGTTTTGCGAGAACCTTCAATTTGCTCATAATGCTGCCAGTCTGGGGCATGTGGAAAGCCTTGTTTCCCTTCCTATGACTTCAAGTCATGTTGAATGTACAGTAGAAGAAAGAAAGCAACTCGGTATTGATGAGGGTCTTGTGAGATATTCAACAGGAATTGAGGATGCAAATGACCTGATAGAGGATATTAAACGCTCAATTAAAATTGCTAACAGATAATTATTGAAATAATGATAATTATATAATAAGTTTTCAGGCTTATATATATAATGAATTCATAATTATGGAATACATAAATCAACAAAACTCTGAATCAACAATTATAAAGGGAGGAACTGTTGTTACTCCTGAGGATGTAAAAATACAAGACATCCTCATAAGAAATGGATTGATTTGTTTGATTGGTGATTTGTCGGATGTTAAGGCTGATAAGTATATTGATGCTGAAGGTTTATTTGTTATGCCAGGTGCTGTTGATACACATGTGCATTTTAATGATGTGTTCATGAATACCATCAGTGTACATGATTATTATACCGGAACTCTGGCTGCAGCCTATGGAGGTGTGACAAGTATTATTGATTTTTCCAATCAGGTAAAGGGCAAATCTCTTGTAAGTACAATTAAGCAGAAAAAAGAAGAAGCCAAAGGCAAAGCATTGATCGACTGGGGTGTACATCCGGTAATAACACGGCCCGACCAACAAACTCTGGATGAAATAGCATTAGTTGTTAGTGAGGGTGCACCAACAATAAAGTGTTATATGACATACCGTGATGAGGGACTATTGATTAATAATAGAGATCTGAGAAGAATAGCTAAACAGCTTAAAAAAGCAGGAGGTATGCTTATGCTTCATGCTGAAGATAATAGAATTCTTGAAGATGAAATTAAAAAAACTTTAAATGCCGGATTATTTAAATCGGTTTATCACGCAAAAAGCAGGCCTGTTCAAGCTGAACTTATAGCAATAGAGCAGGCAATTCGTATAGCTGAAGAAAGTGGTTCAAAAGTTTTTATAGTACACATGTCGGTCGCTGAAGGTGCAGAAATGATTCATAAAGCTGTAGAAAAAAATATTAACATATTGGCAGAGACTTGTACTCATTATTTGGTATTCGATGAAAAATATCTTGAAAGGGAAGATGGTATCAAATGGATATGTTCACCACCTTTAAGAAATTCCTCAAACCAGGCCCTTTTATGGGAGAAAATTAATAATTCCAACATTAAAATGGTTAGCTCCGATGATGCTGCTTTTTCGTGGGAAGCTAAACTTTTTGGGAAAGACAGATTTGATAAATGTCCTAACGGAATACCGGGGGTTGAAACCAGATTTAGTATTTTATATTCCGAAGGTGTTGTTAAAAATAGAATTTCATTATCACGATTTGTTGAGTTGGTTTCAAGTGAACCGGCAAGAATTTTTGGTATGGCACCACAAAAAGGCAGTTTGCTTCCGGGTGCCGATGCAGATATTGTTTTATTCAATCCCAATGAGAAGTGGATTATGGATAAAAAGAGCCTGCATATGAATACCGATTGGTCAGCATATGAAAATATTGCGATAACAGGAAAAATTAAAAAAGTATTTTCCAGAGGTGAATTAATTATTGATGGAGAAATTTGTTTGGCTAAAAAGGGGAGGGGGAAATATTTACATCGAAAATTAAAATTATAGGGAATGAAATATAAAAGATCTGATAATTCAGTTTATTCCGGTGCATCCCCTTCTGAGGTAGCAAAAGATTTGAAGAGTTTTGTTGATTTTCAGGAACTAAGCATTGGCCGGAAAAAATTAGAGGAATTAATCCGGGAAAAACTGATACCTCATTTAATGCATTATGACTTATCCGGTTTTCAATCGATGTTTAATGCATTTCCGGAAGAAGGAGCCAGATTAGGTGCTGAAGTAGCACTTAAATATAATCAGGGTGTAACAAACTGGCAGGTTTCACCTGGCGGTGCTATGCTCGAAGAATTATGTGTTAAATCTCTTTGTAAATTATTCGGCCTGAATAAAAAAGCTGATGCCACTTTTATGTATTGCGGGACCTATGCAAACCAGCAGGCATTATATCTTGCCTTACATAAAAAAGCTGAACAGGAAGGCTTTGATTTTACAAAAAAGGGAATTAAAGGTTTTAAGAATCCTGAAAAACTTAAAGTAATATGTACAAAAGAAGCTCATTTTTCTATTAAACATGCCGTAAGAATTCTTGGACTTGGTGAAGAAAGCTTGTTATTTATTGATGTTGATAGAAACAGAAGAATGAACATAAACAGCCTGCAGAAAGTTGTAAGCAACACAGCTAATCAGTTTGATATATTCTGTGTTATGGCCACAACAGGAACTACATCAACAGGTTCGGTTGATCCGGTTTTTGAAATTGCAAATATTTGCTCCGGGAAAAATATATGGCTTCATGTTGATGGTGCTTATGGATTGGCATATAGTCTCGTACCAGAATGGAAACCTTTGTTTAAAGGTATTGATATTGCCGATTCAATATCATGGGATCCTCATAAACAGCTTGGTATACCAATTCCTAATTCAGTGTTATTTGTTAAAAATAGTGATGATTTTCTAAGAGTTGCCCTGCATTCTGCATATTTTAACCGTGAAACTGATACAGAGCCAAATCCAGGTGTTAAATCTCCCCCATCTACACGTCCGTTTTCAGCTTTACCATTGGTCTGCTCTTTAAGGTTTCAGGGAATGAAAAAAGTAATTGAAAGGCTTAGAGTTCCTCTGGAGGCAATTAAATCAGCGGCGGAATTTATTAAAAACGAGGATGAAATGGAATTGATTCATCAGCCTGATACCGGAATTTTGTGTTTTAGAATAATTCCTGATTTTATACACAAAAATGATCTGGATAAATTACAGAAATTCCTTTTTGATGAGATTATGAAACGAGGTGAAAGATCAATCGCAATTTCTGAAATTGATAACAATATGGTACTGAGGATAGTAGCAATATCTCCATCTGTAACTTTTGATGCTATAAAGAATACATTTAGTGATTTATTTTTATTGGCAAAAAAATTCAATGTATAATGGATAAGATTCTTGATTTCTTAAACGACATAGATACTAAAATACTCTGGGGTATATGGACATTAGTGTTTATAGCCGGGGTATATTTATATTTTACCATCCGTTCAGGATTTTTCCAGGTGAGAAGTTTTGGTATGATAATGAAAAACACCATTGGGAAAATGTTTGAGAAGGGTGATAAGAATAATGCAGGAATGACTCCATTTCAGGCTACATCAACAGCACTTGCCAGTACAGTTGGAATGGGAAGTATTGCAGGTGTTGCCGTAGCATTATCAGTTGGCGGGCCTGGTGCAATATTCTGGATGTGGATGCTGGCACTTTTTGGAATGATGACCAAGGCAGCAGAAATTACACTTGCGGTTCACTATCGTGATATTGATAAAGACGGAAATATACATGGTGGCCCAATGTATTATATTAAAAAAGGCCTTGGATGGAAAACTCTGGCGAAAGTATTCAGTGCCGGAATTTTTATTAATGCTGTTTTTTGTGCTTCCCTCTTACAATCACATACTGTAGGAAGGTCATTTTTAGAGAGTTATGGCATTAGTCCTTATGTTGTTACCGCTGTAATGGCAATAATTACGGCCATTGTAGTTATTGGTGGTATTAAAAGAATTGGGAAAGTTTGTGAGAAACTTGTTCCATTAATGTCGCTTGTTTATGTGTTAGCTGGCCTGATAGTATTTATTGTTAATTTCTCAAATATTCCTGAAGTTTTTGGACAGATATTTAAATATGCATTTTCTCCCATGCCTGCTATTGGTGGTGTTGCAGGAACTGCAGTATTAAAATCTATTCAGATAGGTATGAATAAAGGTATGCTTGGGAATGAAGCTGGTATAGGTACTGCACCAATGGTTCATGCTACCTCAAATGCTAAACATCCTTATCAGCAGGGTATGTGGGGAGCCTTTGAAGTGTTTTTTGTGACATTTGTAATATGTACTATAACATCATTTGCAGTACTTTCAACCGGTGTATTATCGGGTGGAGAATCGGGTGTTGAACTGGTATTACAGGCCTTCTCGTCTGTATTTCCAAAAAATATTGCTGAAATAATAATATCATTTTCTATACTTACATTTTGTTTGTCAACACAAATAGGATTTTTCATTTATTATGAAACTTCAGTAATAAATGTATTCGGAAAAGGTTCTATGAGATATCTTAAATGGTTTTATTTTATACCTGCAATAGTTTTTGCTGGTGTTGCTGATGTTGATAAATTATGGACATTCGCAAATATAGCCGTGGTTGCCTGTGCTGTACCTAACTTAATTGGTGTATTGGCTCTTAGAAAAGGATTTTTTAAATTAATGAATGATTATTTATCAGGGGCTTTTAAGTATTCTACAAAAAAAACTGATGAGACAGGAGATTATGTTATTATACCTAAAAAGAAATGATTAACAAAAGCTTATTTTCTTTATTTTGAAAATTTTTTAATAAAATGAATAATGAATACTAATTCAGAAGATTATAAAATCGACAGGATCTCCTATAAGATAGGAATGATAAATTGTTTTGTTGAAATGGTAGCTTGTGGAGTTAAAAAGCTGGCGTTGAGTCCTCCGGTATCACCTGAAGATTATGAAGTTATTTCCGTTCTGTCCGAGAAAATAGTTAATGGTTTTGGGATTAATTCTTATCTTGAGGAATCATTAATAATCACTGATCTTCAATCTGAAGATTTTACCCGAGGAAAGTGGTCAATAATATATTATGATGATCATGAAGTACTGGAAAATTATTTTGAATTAAAAAAGAAACAAAAATTATTGATCGATTCCGGGAAATATGATAAAAAAGAAAGACAAGAATTATCAGCTAATTTTATGAGATTATTAAGTTATCCGGAAGAGAAAATAAACAATATCTTGAACAGAATTAAGCCGGAATCACCCTATTTAATTGAAAATTGAAAATTATAAATTGAAAATTGTATGGTATGAGGATATTAATAATTAATCCTAACAGCAGCCTTAAAATGACTGAAAGCATACATAAGGCTGCAACAGAATATGCAAATGGAGATTTTGAAGTAATATGCAAACCTGTTAGAGATGCTCCGGAATTTATTGATAATTACATGGATAAGACAATAACTGCTCCGGGAATGATCAAATTAGTAAAAGAGAATGAAGAGAAGTTTGATGCATTTATTATTGCCTGTCATTGTGATCCAAATATGGATGTGATTAAGGAAATTACAAACAAGCCTGTTGTTGGAATCGGAGAGGCATCAATGAGAATGGCAGCAATGCTTGGACATAGTTTTTCTGTTATTTCAGCCTCAAAACATTCTGTTCCTAATAAGGAAGCTTTAATAAGGAAATATCATCTTCAGGATTTATGTGCCTCTGTAAAAGCTCCTGCCGATGAAAGATTTAGTGGCAATAAGGATGATTTATATATTCAGCTTGCAGAAGAAAGCATCAAAGATGATATGGCTGAAGTGATAGTTCTGGGATGTGCAGGCATGGCAGGATTAGATAAAAAGATTCAGAATAAACTTGGAGTTCCTGTGCTTGATGGCGTAATTTGTGCATTGATAATTGCTTACGGCCTTGTAAAATATGGAGTGTCAACAAGTAAGGCGAGGAGATATGCGGTATGAGTTAATGTGTTATGCGGTAATGAGTAACCATACATTGTTATGCGTGGTTGATGTTAGCGAAGAGACAATATACAAATGGTGAATTGTGAGTTGTTGAAAAGCAACGAAAGTAGGTAAATTTATGGGCGTGGGTGAAGTCCATGGTGGATTAAAGATTAATAATCATTTACATATAATATGGAGGAAAACCTGATGAAAAAAATTAAGTATTTATTCTATTTTCTGCCAGTTGTGATAATAATGATGGTAGTATCCTGTATGAATCAAAATTCGGTAAAAAAATCAAAATTGAAATTTGAAATTTCTTTTAACAATGATCTTTCTGAGGAGGCTTTTGATGGGCGTCTGCTTTTAATGATATCGAATAATAATGATAATGAACCTCGTTTTCAGATTAGTGACGGGCAAAATACTCAGCAAATTTTCGGTGTTAATGTTGAAGGATTTAAAGCCGGTGAGAAAATAATTATTGGAGGTGGTGTATTGGGATTTCCGGTTGAAGATCTTTCAGAAATTCCTCCGGGAGAATATTATGTTCAGGCTCTTTTGCATAAATATGAAACATTTACAAGGTCTGATGGCTATATTGTGAAACTGCCTATGGATCAGGGAGAAGGACAAAAATGGAATCGCTCGCCGGGTAATTTTTATAGTACTCCTGTAAAATTTAGTATTTATCCGGATAAAAGAAAAAAGCTTCAAATAGTAATGGATAATGAAATACCGCCAATCGAAGATCCTCCGGAAACAAAATATATTAAACATGTGAAAATCCAAAGTAAACTGCTTAGCGAATTTTGGGGCAGACCCATGTATCTTGGTGCACATATATTATTACCTGAAGGTTTTGATGAACATCCTCAAGCACATTATCCACTTGTGATCAATCATGGCCATTTTCCACATGATTTTAGTGGTTTTAGAGAAACTCCTCCTGATCCTGATCTTGAACCGGATTATAGCAGTAGGTTCGATATGAAAGGATATAACCGCTTACAACAGGAATATGCTCATTTGTTTTATAAGGAATGGACAGGTCCGGATTTTCCTAGAATGCTGATAATTGAAATTCAGCATGCAAATCCATATTATGATGATTCATATGCAGTGAATTCTGAGAACCTCGGCCCCTATGGAGATGCAATAACATATGAACTGATACCATATATTGAAAAGAAATTCCGAGGTATCGGGAAAGGCTGGTCAAGGTTTCTGTATGGTGGCTCAACAGGTGGTTGGGAAGCCCTTGCTGTGCAGGTTTTATATCCTGATGAATATAATGGTTGTTATGCTGCCTGTCCCGATCCCATCGACTTCAGAGCATATACTGTAGTTGATATTTATAAAGATGAAAATGCATATTATTCTCAGGGGCACTTTAAAAAAACATTAAGGCCGGGACAAAGAAACTATCTGGGACATATCAGTACAAGTTTAAAATCAGCAAATTACCGGGAGCTAGTTCTTGGAACTAACAGTCGTTCTGGCGATCAGTGGGATATTTGGGAGGCTGTTTATAGCCCTGTAGGAGAGAATGGATATCCAAAAAGAATATGGGATAAAATAACCGGAAAAATTGATCATGAAGTAGCTCAATATTGGAAGGAGAATTATGATATCGGATATATATTAAAACGCGATTGGGAAATAATAGGGCCTAAGCTGGAAGGAAAATTACATATTTACTGTGGGGATATGGATAATTATTATCTTAATAATGCAGTTTATCTGGTTGAAGAATTTCTGGAAAGCACAAAATATCCTTATTATAATGGAGAGGTTGATTACGGCGACAGAGCAGAACATTGTTGGAATGGAGATCAAACCAGGCCAAATGCCTTATCACGGCTTAGATATCATCAAATGTTTGCGCCTAAAATTCTTAAACGTATTCTCACATCAGCACCTGAAGGATCGGATCTCACAAGTTGGAGATACCTGCCATAATAATTGTAATCAATTATTATGGATTTAGGAATAGAGATTTTAGATATTTGATTTAAGATTTGTTAGACATTTAAAAGTTGATTTTATAGAATGAATAAATAGATGAACAAATAAATAATTAAAATGACGATTAGAGAAAAGATTAAAAATCGTGCTGAATTTTTACAGCTGGACATGGTAAATTTTTTAAGGGAAATTATTGCTATTCCTTCAACCAGCGGTAAAGAAAAAGAGGTTGTTGAAAGGATAAAGCAGGAAATGGAAAAACTTGGATACGATAAAGTATGGATCGATCCTATGGGTAACCTGATTGGCAGGATTGGAGTTGGGAACCGTATCATAGCAATTGATGGCCATTGTGATGTTGTGAATGTTGGCAACCTGGATACATGGAAGGTAGATCCCTTCAAAGGTGATTTGAAGAATGGTGTTATTTATGGAAGAGGAGCCTCCGATCAGAAAGGCGGATTGGCTGCAGCAGTATATGCAGGAAAAATATTGAAAGACATGGTGTTGCCAGCTGATATAGCGGTTGTAGTAGTTGCTTCGGTACTTGAAGAAACTCTTGAAGGGGCCTCCTGGCAATATCTGATAAATGAGGAAAAAATTCGTCCTGAAGCAGTTCTTTTAACCGAACCTACAAATCTGGCAATAAATATAGGGCAAAGAGGCCGTATGGAAATGAAGATAAAAACTGATGGAGTATCATGTCACGGTTCAGCACCTGAGAGAGGGGAGAATGCTATTTATAAAATGGCTTCCATTTTACAGGATGTTGAAAAACTAAATAATGATTTGAAGAGCCAATCTATTCTCGGAAAAGGAACTGTTACTGTTACAGATATTTGCTCCGATACACCTTCTCTTTGTGCAGTTTCTGATAGTTGTACTATTCATCTCGACAGGCGATTAAGCGAAGGAGAAACAATTGAAACATCAATTGCCGAAATAGAAAATTTACCTTCTGTAAAAGCCACAGCTGCAAAAGTAATTATACCTGATTATAAAGCTGAATGTTATACAGGATTGGAATATCCTGTTAAGGCATATTACCCGATGTGGTTAATGGATGAAAATCACAAGCTGGTGCAAAAAGCAAAAGTAGCATATACTGATCAGTTTGGTAAAGAAACAGGAACAGGTGTATGGGTATTTTCTACCAATGGTGTAGCAACAAAAGGATTATATGATATTCCATCAATAGGTTTTGGCCCCGGCGAAGAAATACATGCTCATACTCCTACCGATCAGGTGAGAATAAAGGATCTGCTTACTGCTGTTGAATTTTATGTTTCATTTGTGTTGCATATTTGAAACAGTGACCAGTGACTGTTGAATTTTATGTTTCATTTGTGTTGCTTATATAGGGTCACGGCCTGTATGATATTGATTTATTGTATGTTTTGATACAGGGTCACGGCACGTATTATGTTGATTTATTGTATGTTTTAATATAGTCACACGGCGCGCCGTGACCTTATTTCATATTTTTTGGATTATTAATAATATATTTTCGAATAATATCCAATTTATTTTTTGATCGAAAAATATGCACATAATAACCATTTTGCCATATTTTTCCCCCAGGTGTTTTATTATCAACATTAATTCGTTTTGTTACCGCAGATTTAAATGACCTGATAATTGTTGGGATTGATCCCGATGTTGGTTTTCCAAATTGTTCCGTTGTGGGGTCACGGTCCGCCGTATATTGTTTTTGTGCGTGTTTTAATATTGGGTCACGGCGCGCATTTAATATAGGGACACGGCGCGCATTTAATATAGGGACACGGCGCGCCGTGTCCCTATATTTATGATTTCCCGTAACGATATTTTTACAATGCGCCGTGTCCCTATATTTATGATTTCCCGTAACGATATTTTTACAATGCGCCGTGTCCCTATATTTATGATTTCCCGTAACGATATTTTTACAATGCGCCGTGTCCCTATATTTATGATTTCCCGTAACGATATTTTTACAATGCGCCGTGTCCCTATATTTATGATTTCCCGTAACGATATTTTTACAATGCGCCGTGTCCCTATATTTATGATTTCCCGTAACGATATTTTTACAATGCGCCGTGACCCTATAGGGATGTTTCGGATTTTTATAAATATCACCATTATAATAATAATGGCCATTGTTGCCACAACAATTGATTATGGTATGGAAATGGTTGGGCATTATAACAAATGCATCCAAAATAATATTATTTCGGATTTTAAACGTTTTGTACCATTCGTTTTTTACAATATTTCCATTTGAATTTAATATCATTTTTCCATTTACAATTTTACCAAATAAATTTTCTCTATTATATGTACAAATGGTTATGAAATAATATCCCGGATTTGCATAATTGTAATTTTTTATGCGAATTGATCTACGATTATATTTAGGTAATTTGTTCATTTCTCAGGCAACAATATTGTCTATTGTTTTAATATGCATGAAAAAATGATTTATGGAAAAATATGCACTGGGGCATATTATTTTACAAATTATTATTTTATGTCGGGTATTGGAAGGCGTTTGTATTCTTTATTCCGGTCGAACAAATATCTGTAGGTTATATAGTGTTTAACTGATTTACTTCCGACAGATGTAAAGATTCTTCTCATTTTGGGATTAAAATCACCAACCCAGGAGAATTCTATTTCTTCGTATTGTGTTTTTCTTTTAAATACCTGATGTAAATGCCATATTATAGCTGATTCAATACCAAGATTCTGATACTTAGGTATTACCCCCATCAAAACTCCTCTAACTCTGGTTATGGTCTTTTTTCTTTTTAGATAAAGAAATTTAAGTTTATTAAACAAATGAAGCTTGCCATTCAAATGTTTAAGTATAAGATTAACATCAGGATACATTAAAAAAATTGCAATAGGGTCTCCATCTTTATATGCAATCCAGATAAATTCTTCATCAATAATTGGTTTAGCTTTTTTAAGTGTTTTTTTTATGTATTCAAGTTTTATAGGCTCGAAATTTTCCTTGAAAGATTTCCAGGCAATATTATAAACCTCAACAAAATCCAAAATGAATTTATCCTGTCTTTTCCATGTAAAATGTTTGAATTCATATTCTGGTTTGTTTACAACCCATTCGGCAATTTTCAAAATACGGGCAGGAATATCTTTTTTAAGATCAAAATGAAAACCTTCTTGTTTGTAATAGGTCTTAAATCCGTAAGATTCAAATAAATTCTGGTAATATTTGTGATTATATGCAATTTCATAGGAAGGATGAGTAAAACCATCAACCAGAAGTCCCCAGAACTTATCCGTTTCACCGAAATTTATGGGGCCATCCATTGCTTCCATTCCATTATTTATCAGCCATTCTTTTGCTCTATTGAAAAGCAGACATGCAGCATCTTGATTGTCAATACATTCGAAAAATCCAATTCCTCCGGTAGCCTGGTCATGTGATTTTGCAACATTGAAGTCGATAAATGCCGCTATTCTGCCAATTAAATCATTTTTATCATTTTTCAGTACCCATCGTTCTGCAATACCGTGTGTGTAATATGTATTTTGTGCCGGATCGAAAATTTCATTTATCTGCATGTCGAGAGGACATACCCATACAGAATCATTTTTGTAAATTATTTTGGCTACATCAGTGAATTCTTGTCTTAGTTTTTTATCAGATACTCTGGTTATTTGCATTAAGTTAAAGGATTATCTGGATTATCAATAGTCTGTTTTTGGAGGATATATCTGATCCAGCAAAATTTTATATTTATTTTCAATATTTCTACGTTTGAGTTTTAAGGTAGGCGATAGTTCCCCGCCTCCTGGTGACCATTCGCTGGCAACAAGCTTAAAACGTTTAATTATTTCATGATTATTAAGTGTTTTATTTGTTTTTTTTATCACATCATTAAAAAGATTTATTACCTGGGGGAGATTAATTAATTCCTCATTGCTGGAATATTGAAGATTTTCATTTTTGCACCAGTCTTTAAAGTAGGAGAAATTTGGAGAAATCAGAGCACTGGCAAATTTTTGATGCTCTCCTATAATCATGATCTGGTCGATGAATATTGATTGTTTAAAAGTATTTTCAATTAATTGTGGTGCAATAAACTTCCCTGTTGACAGTTTAAAGATTTCCTTTTTTCTATCTGTCACATTAAGAAACTTATTATCTTCGAGAAATCCTATGTCACCAGTATGAAACCATCCGTCCTTATCAAATACTGATTTAGTAAGTTCAGGGTCTTTGTAGTAACCAGACATTACATTCGGACCTTTACACATAATTTCCCCATCATCGGCTATCTTTACTTTTACATCTTTAATCAATGCTCCAACCGAACCAAGTTTGAGATCAGGTTTTTTTGTTCGGTTAATTGTAATTATAGGAGATGTTTCAGAAAGTCCGTACATGTTTATTATTTTGATATTGCATGCCCAGAAGATTCTTTCAAGATGAGGTAGTAAACAAGCTGCACCACATCCTACAAGCTTAATATTCCCGCCAAGTGCTTCCCTCCATTTAGTAAAAATTAGTTTGTCGGCAATTGCTAACTTTTTTCTATAAAGCCAGCTGCTTTCATCAGGAGTTTTATATTTTGAGCCAACTTTAACTGCCCAGAAAAACATAAATTTTTTAAATCCTTTTAGTTTTTTTCCTTTTGCAATAACGGTATCGTATATCTTTTCAAGAATTCTGGGAACAGCATCAAAGCCTTGTGGCTGAATCTCCTTCATATTGATTGCTATTGTCCCCATATTTTCAGCATAATATATACTTGATCCGCTATATTGAGTTTGATAATTTCCTAATCGTCCCCCTACATGGCATAAAGGAAGAATACTTAAATACCGGTCTGTAGTTTTAAGCTGGAATACTCCGGCAGCAGATATAAAATTGCTAACCAGATTTTTATGCGATAACATTACTCCTTTTGGCTGTCCTGTTGTTCCTGAAGTGTAGATTATTGTAGCCAGATCATCAGGGGAAATATTCTCCTTTATGATTTCTGTTTCTTCTTTATAATCTTTTTCTGATGATCTGCCACTTTCAATAATTTCCATCCAGTTTTTAGCACCATCTATCTCATTAAAAGAATAAATGTTTTGAATCGATTTAATAGAATTACAAAGAGGATTAACTAAATCGTAAAGTTTTTTATCGGAAACTAATACCAGTTTGGTGTCCGAATGTTGTAAAATATAATGATATTCTTTATGGTTAAGAGTAGAGAAAACCGGAACATGAACAATTCCGGCCATAGCCATTCCCATATCAACAAAGTTCCATTCCGGTCTGTTATTAGTAATAGTAACTATTTTATCACCTTTTTTTAAACCAAGTTTTTGTATCCCGTAGCAAAACCAATATGAATAATTAATATATTCATCAGTACTATATTTTATCCAGGAACCATCTTGTTTTACAGCAAAAGCATCTTCTTTATTGAATTCAGCCTTATATTTTTCCAGAAGATCGAATGTCCGGGTTATCTTCATATCACTTAATATTAAAATGAGAAGCTTCTAATTTAATACATTCCTGATAAAAAATCGCTATGTTCACGTAATTCACTCACTGCGTTCGTGTTATTCACTCGCTATGCTCGTGTTATTCACTCACTGCGTTCGTGTTATTCACTCGCTATGCTCGTGTTATTCACTCACTGCGTTCGTGTTATTCACTCGCTATGCTCGTGTTATTCACTCACTGCGTTCGTGTTATTCACTCGCTATGCTCGTGTTATTCACTCACTGCGTTCGTGTAATTCACTCGCTACGCTCGTGTTATTTGTTCGCTGCGCTCACGTTATTCAATTGCTAAACTCGTGTAATTTGGTTTCGCCTACGGCTCAACCGTAATTCATTGTAATTTGGGCACATAAGATCAATAATATTTACCTGTTGGAGAAAAAAACCAAAAATATTTTTCGAAAAATGTAATAATTTATAAATATTAAAGACTAATAGTAATATTAGAGCTTAATTGTAAATTGAAGTGAACAGAAAGATTATCTTTGCTGGATAAAAATTATTTTTTACCAATATAATTGGAAAATATGAATATAATAGAGCTGGAAAACATCACCAAAACTTTTGGTAAGCATGTTGCAGTTGACAAGCTTTCACTTGAGGTTCCAAAGGGCAGTATTTATGGTTTTATTGGTCCTAACGGATCTGGAAAAACAACGACCATCAGAATGATAATGAATATCCTGTATCCTGACAGTGGAGATATTCAATTGTTTGGAAAAAAATTTCTTGGTAGCCGACTTGATGGGGTAGGATACCTCCCTGAAGAAAGGGGACTGTATAAAAAGATGAAGGTTAAAGAACTTATCAAATTTTATGCTGAATTAAAAGGAGTTGTAAATACCGGTGCGGAGGCTGATTACTGGCTTGAGAAATTTGACCTGACAGCATGGGCAAACAAAAAAGTTCAGACTCTCAGTAAGGGGATGAGTCAGAAGGTACAGTTTATAATTACTGTAATTAACAGGCCCAAATTAATTATTTTGGACGAGCCTTTTTCCGGACTTGATCCTGTTAATGCTGAAATTATAAAATCAATTGTTTTGGAATTACAATCTCAAGGTTCCACAATAATATTCAGTACGCATGATATGTCAGTTGCTGAAAAAATGTGCGATTTTATTTTTATGATATATAAGGGGAAAAAAGTACTGGATGGCACTCTTACATCCATTCAGGAAAAATACGGAATGGATACAATTCAGGTTCATACTGAGCAAGGTAATAGTGCATTACAATCAATTTCGGGTATTGATAAAATAAATGATTTTGGCCAGGTTCAGGAAATAAGAATTAAAAAAGGTGTAGATTCTCAGGAAATTTTATCTGAAATAATGGAAAAGACAAAAGTGTTGAAATTTGAGCTCTCTGCTCCCTCTCTGAATGATATTTTTATTAGAATTGCTTCACCACAAAAAGAAGATTAATATGAAAAAAATACTGATACTCGCAAAAAGGGAATATATCGCATCTGTTCGAACCAAAGGCTTTTTAATAGCTTTAATTGTTCTTCCAATATTTATGGGAGGTGGATTTTTGGCATATGCTTTATTAAAAGATAAAGTAGACACAAAGGATAAAAAAGTTGTTTTAATTGATGAATCCGGAGTAGTAGCAAAAAAAGTTCAGGAAGCAGCTGATTATCGTAATAAGAATGAAATATTTGACGAGAAAACCAAAGAAAAAAACAAACCTGCTTATCTTATAGAAATTGTTCAGGCTGAAAATGATCTGGATAAGCAAAAACTGGAATTATCAAACCGGGTTAGAGAAAGAGAATTGCATGGTTTTGTGCATATATCTCCTGATGTTGTTCATCCAGTGGGGGAAGGGAAACAATCGAGAATTTTTTATTATTCAGAGAACTCTTCTATGGATAGTTTTTTAGGTTGGGTGAGTAGATTGATCAATAACCATCTTAAACAATTAAGAGTTGAAGAGCTTAAGCTGGATCAAAATATTTTACAAGATCTGTTTTATTATAATAGTGTTGAAGGGATGGGATTAATAAGTATGGATGAAAAAACAGGTGATATTAATGAAGCAAAAAGTAGTAATGAGCTGGAATCTGTTCTTTTACCATATTTTATGATGTTGCTTATGTTTATGATGTTAATGATGGCTGCAATTCCGTTACTTAGTGCGGTTATGGAAGAAAAAGGAGAACGAATTGCGGAGGTATTACTTGGATCAGTAACTCCTTTTCAATTTATGATGGGGAAAATAATGGGCGGAGTGGGAGTATCCTTAACTACATCGTCAATATATATTATTGGCATAGTTTTTACTGCTGGTCAATTGAATTTTCTTGACAAAATACCTTTGGAGGTTATTCCATGGTTCTTTGTATATATGGTACTTGCTATTATTATGGTTGGATCAATTATGGCCGCTCTGGGATCTGCCTGTAATGATGCCAAGGATGCACAATCAATGCAATTTCCTGCTATGGTGCCTCTTTTTATTCCGATGATGTTAATATTAGTCATTATTCAGAATCCTATGGGTAGTTTGGCAACCGGCTTGTCATTATTTCCACCTTTTACACCAATGCTTATGGTAGCCAGAATGGCATCTCCTGTTGCTATTCCACTATGGCAACCAATAGTTGGTATGATTGGAGTATTAATATTTGCAATATTCTCTGTATGGGCAGGAGGAAGAATCTTCAGGTCTGCAATATTGTTACAGGGAAAAAGGCCTAAGCTGGGATTGTTACTTAAATTTATTATTAAGGGGTGATTCACTCGCTTTGCTCGTGTTATTCAATTGTTATTCAATTGTAATTCATTCGCTGCGCTCATGTTATTCAATTGCTATTCAATTGTAATTCATTCGCTCGTTAACACTCGCGTAATTTGTTTTTGCCTGACGGTAAAAACGTAATTAATTGGTGTGGCTGCGATCATTGTTTTAAGGTAAATAATTATTTTTTACCTTCACATCTTTAATTTTATTTTAATTATTAGATTATGCGAAGAGTTAACCTCCTGTTTTTTTTATTAGTGTTTTGTTGTTTTTCAGTTAGTTTCTCTCAGAATTTTGAACATCCCGGCGATATAAATAGCGGAAGTAATAAAAATCGTGATACACGGGTTTATTACTCGGTTTTTGTCCAATCTTTTTATGATTCCAATGAAGATGGAATTGGTGATATTCCAGGCTTAATACAAAAGCTTGATTATTTGAAAGATCTGGGAATTGGCGGCCTCTGGTTATTGCCTTTCCATCCCTCCCCATCTTACCATAAATATGATGTTTCAGATTATTACGGGGTACATCCTGATTATGGTACACTTGATGATTATAGAACTCTTGTAAACGAGGCTCATAAAAGAGATATAAAAGTGCTTCTTGATTTAGTTGTAAATCATACATCCTTTTTGCATCCTTGGTTTAAAGAATCTGGTTCAGGCTCGGAAAACGAGTATCGCGATTATTATATTTGGGAAAGCGATTCAATAGTTTGGGCACAAGAAAAATCTCATTGGCATCAAGTTCGCGATAAGAATGGAAATAAACTTGAAGGTGAACGATATTATGGGTTTTTCGGGAATGAAATGCCGGATCTGAATTTTGATAATAATAAAGTAAGAGAAGAAATTATTAAAATTGGAAATTACTGGCTCAAAGAAATAGGCATTGACGGATTCAGGCTTGATGCTATGCAACATATATATTCTGATGAACAGTTAGATAAGACCCTGCAATGGTGGAAAAAATTTGGGAAAGCAATGAGAAAGACCAAAAAGGATGTATTTATTGTTGGTGAGGCTTGGGGAGAAGATAGTATTATTGCCCCTTTTCTTGACAATGGAATATCAGCTGCTTTTAATTTTAAATTGGCTGAAGTTATCAGAAAGAGTGTATTAGAAGGAAAGAACCTGAATGTTATCGATGAATGTAATAAAATTTCAAACCTCTACCGTGATAATAATCCTGATTTTGAAGATGCAATATTTCTATCAAATCATGATATGAACAGGATAATGTCTGAATTAAAAGGGGATATCAATAAAGCAAAGATTGCTGCCGCACTATTATTAACACTTCCGGGTAATCCTTTTATTTACTACGGAGAAGAAATTGGAATGTTTGGTGAAAAACCTGACCCTCATATTAGAGAACCCTTTTTATGGAATGTTGACAAAAGAAATAAAGGACAAACTCACTGGGAAACTCCTATATTCTCTTCACCGGAAACTGTCAAACCTCTTTATTACCAAAAAGATTATGATAATTCATTGTATGAGCATTATAAAAAACTAATTCATGTTAGAAATCAATCAAAAGCTCTTCGTCAGGGAGACTTATATTCCTATAATACAGATAATAAACATGTAATTGCTTTTTATAGAATGATAGAAGATGAATATATATTTGTAATTATCAACTTGTTAGATGATTACCAGGTAATTGATTCGCCTCAAAATATATCACAATTTCAGACGGTTTTTTCTACACATTCGGTTTTTAAAGCAAATGGAAATCAAATCACATTGCAGGGAAACAGTATTTTTATTTTAAAAACTTCAAATAATCTTAATAATTAAAAAGAAGATGTATAAGAAAAAGATTTATTCAATAATTTTCATTTGTGTTACGGTGATTTTTATCTTTTTAATTGCTTGTAATAATATTTCCACCGGAATGTTAACTGATTCACGTGATGGGAAAACATATAAAACAGTTCAAATTGGGGAACAAATCTGGATGGCCGAAAATCTTGCCTATATTCCATATGTAAACGATGTGAAAGCCGAAGAAGGGATTTGGGTTTATGCATACCAGGGAGATAATGTGGAAGAAGCAAAAAAAACACCTAATTATCAGATATATGGCTGTCTTTATAATTGGCCCGCCGCAATGAATATAGAAAAAAGGTACAGAAATGAATTATGGAATGTTTCTAATATTGAACATCAGGGAATCTGTCCTGATGGATGGCACCTGCCCTCAGATGAAGAATGGAAGGAATTAGAATTGTACCTTGAAACAAATCCATCTTTTAACAAAGATGATGAGAGACGATATACCGGAGACGTGGGAAAGAAGCTAAAATCCACTTCAGGATGGAATAACGATGGTAATGGCAATAATAAAAGTGGATTTTGTGCTTTAGCTAGTGGGTTCAGATATAGAACAGGTGAATTTATAAAAATGGGAAGTTATGGGTATTTCTGGACTGCCTCACAAATTTATCCAGGGAGTGCATGGTATAGGTATTTATTGGATATTTCAGATGGTACATACAGAGGTTTTCCTTCTAAAAGTAATGGAATGCCTGTTCGTTGTGTTAAAAACAAATAATGTTTATTACTTTTGGATAAACAAAAAACAATTATGATGAAAAAATCCACATTCTCTATCCTTTTTCTGGCAGTTTTCTGTATTTTTCTTTCATGTAAAAAAGAAGAAGAGGTAAGTCCTTCAGAAAGGTTTTTACTATTAACAAATCAGGTATGGGAGAGCGATAGCCTCCTGGCAAATGGAGTTGATGCAAGTGAAGAAGGTCAGATATTATTTGCTTTTAATGGAGAAACAAGTTTTAATGAAGATGGGACTGGCTCTTTAGGAATATATGAAGGGACATGGATTTTGAAGAATAATGATGAACAGCTCATTATTTATGCAGATTCTTTACCCGGCCCGGTAACTTGTATTATTGATGAACTTTCAGAAACATCTCTTAAAATAAATACCGGGATTATTTCAACAACAGTACCTATTTCATATATATCTGTCAGAATGACTTTTATTGCAAAAGAGTGAGTTAATCTATAGTAAGGAATATTCCTCTATAACCCGGATATGCGTAAATATTTTATTCTTTTTTGCCTTCTTACCGGTCTTGTTTTGCATGCGCAAGATAATTCAGCTGTTATTAAAGGATATATATATGATGCTAAGTCAAATTTAGCCCTGCAAAGTGTCAATGTTATTTATAAAAACCGTCAGGGAACTATTACCAATAAAGATGGATTTTTTACTATTAAAACTGAAGCTGGCGAGTTTGACCTTAGCTTTCAGTATGTTGGTTATCAAACCCAAAGAAAGTCTGTTTTGGTGCAAATAAACGATACTCTTGAATTAAGTATCGGTTTACAAACTTCAATAAACGAATTAGAGGAAATTGTTTTTAGCGCAAATAAAACTGAGCACAAAATTTCTGAATCAACAGTATCGATGGAGATTATTAAGCCTAAAACAATTTCAAAGAATCATATTGCCAATGCCGGAGAAATAATAAGACAAACTCCGGGAATTGAAATTCTTGATGGACAGGCCTCCATTCGGGGAGGAAGTGGATGGAGTTATGGTGCCGGGAGCCGGGTTTTGTTATTAATAGATGGATTAACCATGTTATCGGCCGATGCCGGAGATGCGAAATGGGATTTTTTACCTGTTGAGAATCTTTCACAAATAGAAATTATTAAAGGTGCTTCTTCTGTTTTATATGGTTCATCTGCCTTAAACGGGATAATTAATTTTATTACCGCTGAAGCTAAAAATGATCCCCTTACAAAAATATCACTGAATGCTGGTGTTTATGATAATCCAAGACAAAAAAACTGGATATGGTCAGACTCGCCAAGGCTATTTTCAAATGCTACATTTTTTCACTCTAAGAAGCATGGAAATACTAGCATAGGATTGGGAAGTAGTGTAATATATGATCAGGGATACAGAAAACAAAACGATAAAAAATCAGGTCGTCTGAACTTTAACCTAAAACATAATAGCAAGCGATATAAATCGTTAAGTTATGGTTTGAATCTGAATTCTATGTTTGCCAACAAAACAGATTTTTTAATTTGGAAAGATGCGGATTCTTCGGCTCTGATACAAACTGATGCCAGTGCAATGGAGCTCAATCAGACTATTTTTTCTGCAGACCCTTTCATCAGTATAAATAAAAATAACCGGGCAAAGCATGATTTAAAAATGCGATTTTATACCACTCAAAACCGACATCCTGATGATGAACATAATAACTCTAATGCCTTTTTATATCTTGCTGAATATAAATTCTGGTATAGAATATATGATAATCTGAATATAACATTAGGACTTTCACAACAATACAAGGTTGTTAAGTCAGAATTCTATAAGGATCATAATGGATATAATATTGGAGGATATTCACAAATGAACTATCGTCCGGTTAATAGACTGAAAATTATTGCAGGAGTGCGTTTTGAACAAAATTTCCTGGACGGCCTTGCTGATGATATTAAACCAATTTTCAGAACCGGTGTTAATTATAAAGCGGCAGAATATACTTTTATAAGGGCCGCATTCGGACAGGGATACAGATTTCCTTCTGTTGCCGAAAAACATGCATTTACAACAGTTGGTAGTGTGAAAGTATTTCCAAATCCTGAAATAATGCCTGAAGAAGGGTGGAGTACTGAGCTGGGAATTAAACAAGGTGTGAATTTTAAAGGATGGAAAGGGCAGGTGGACCTATCTTTGTTTTATTCACAAAACAAAAATCTTATTGAATATGTTTTTGGCTTTTATCAAAGCCCTGTGACTGATTCAATCGATGCTGCTTTTAAGCCAATGAATATTGAAAATTCAAGAGTCCCTGGTGTAGAATTGGAAATAATGGCCCAAAGAAATTTCGGTGAAATATCTACAAGTATCAGTGGAGGCTACACTTTTATTTATCCTGAAGAATTTAATGAATTTACAGGGAAAAGTACAGGAGTATTTTTGAAATACAGAAATCAGCACTCTGTGAAAATTATGACATCAACTAGTTATAGAAAATATGAAATAGGTATAAATATTTTATATAATTCTAAAATGCTGGATATTGATGATGTATTTGTGAATCCTTATACCCGTGAGACAATATTACCAGGATTTTATTCATACTGGACTAATAATAATGACGGATATTTAATTACAGATTTACATCTTGCCTACAATTTTACACCTAAAACAAGTTTTTCAGTTGCCGTAAAGAATTTATTCAATGTTGAATATATGGGACGCCCGGGTGATATTTTACCTATGAGAAGTTTTAGTATTCAGTTCAGTAAAAGATTTTAGTGATTAATATTGTGAAAACAGTAATTAAACATAAGGTTCAACTATTCACCGTATTAACATTCTTTATATTATGCGCTTGCACAGGCGGAAAGAATCTTTCTCAAAATAAAACCAAGAATTTGAACTCTGATCCTGGAATTTTATTTGTTAGTGTTTTGTTCGAAAAGAATATTAATGGAAGAATAAATATTGTTGAAAATAATATATCAATTACGGAAGGAACAATGAAAAAAGGCAAAGTGAATATTCAGGAATTCGAAAACAATTATTTACTTTGTTCATTTCTTGATAAAAACAATAAATTAATTAAACAGAAAAAATTTCCTGATCCATTTATTAAAATAGTAGAATATGTTTCGGAAAATGGGGAACTTAGGAAAGAAACTATTGAATTGGAAAAAGAATGGCTAAACTTTAGAATTGAATACCCAGAGAACTTAAGTAAGCTAAATTTTGAGATATTTAATGAAAATAAATCACAGGAACTTGGTATAATAAAAGTTAATAAATGAAAAGAATAATTCTTGCATTCCTACTTGTCACGGGCTTATTATTTAGCTCCTATGGGCAGGTTTTTGACACAGACACTCTGATATTAAATGGTGATATTAAACAAAGAATAAATTTTGTATTTCTGGGCGATGGATATCTAGAAAGTGAGCTTGATAAATACATGGAAGATGTTGATACTATAGTTGACGAGCTTTTTAATCAATCACCATGGAATAAGTATAAAAGTTATTTTAATGTAATTGCTATTAAGGTTCCTTCAAATGTGTCCGGGGCATCATTAGACCCGGACAATCTGATAGACAATTATTTTGGATCCACATTTAATTCTTATGGAATTGAGCGCCTGCTTGTGCCAATGCGTTCAAGCAGGATACAAGCTGTAATGTCGAGTAATTTTCCACTATACGATCAGATTTTTGTAATTGTAAATTCCGATAAATATGGAGGCTCTGGTGGTTGGGTTGCAACAGCATCAACAAATTCAGCATCTATTGAGGTTGCAATACATGAATTGGGACATTCATTTGGAGGACTGGCCGATGAATATTGGGCAGGGTTACAATATGCCAATGAGAAGGTTAATATGACACAGCAAACAAACCCGGAATTAGTAAAATGGAAAGATTGGATGGGTGATTATGGAATAGGTATCTATTCTCACGATTCGCCGGGCCAGAGCTGGAAGCGGCCTCATCAGAATTGTAAGATGAGGTATCTGGGAAGGTTGTTTTGTGCAGTATGCCGTGAGGAGCTTACAAGCGATATTCTTTCACTGGTAAATCAGGTTGAAAGTTATGAGCCTGAAAACACATTCGTGGAGTTAGCAGATGATCAGCTATTTAAACTAAATATTTTAAAGCCGGAGCCAAATACGGTAAAATCAAGCTGGTATTTTGAAGGTATACTTATTAAAGAAAATATCGATTCTCTTCTTTTGCTTACCGATACTCTAGATCAGGGCAGCTATTCTTTAAGAGCTACTGCAATTGATACAACAAACTATATAAGAAAAAGCAGTCATTTTTCAGATGAACTTTTTTTAGTTAGCTGGGATATAAATAAAACCAATACAGGAATTGATATTATTTCGAAACGAAATAAAACAAATTTCAGTTTATACCCTAATCCGGCAAATGAATATCTGAATTTTGAAATATTGTCGGAAAATGAGCAGAAAATTCAACTTACTATTCTTAGTATAAACGGCATAATGGTTTATCAGAAAACAATAAATGTAATACCAGGTCAAATGTCAAAACATTCAATTAATGTTAGTTCAGCAGGCATGACACCGGGATTGTATTTGGTAAACATTCAGTGTGATGGTTCGTTAATAACAAGAAAATTAGTACTTGATTAGGGAGTAAGGAGTAAGGAGTAGGGTTCTTTTGCCTTCTGCCTTTTGATTTTTTACTTTTAGCCATAATTTATATAATATAATTAATTATAGCTATGAAACGAAAGTTTAAACCAGTATTGTCTATTATCAAAAAAGTTTTTATTGCAATTTTACTTTTTCAATTTATGTTGTTGGGTAATTCCTGCTCAAACAATACAGAAAAAAAATCTGCCCCGTCAATTATTATTAAGAATGTAAATGTAATAGATGCTGTTAATGGCCTCCGAACTAATCAGACTGTTATTATTAGTGGTAATAAGATTGCTGAAGTTGGAAAAATATCAAAAATAAAGGATAGTTCTGATGCAACAATTATTGATGCAAAAGGTAAATATTTAATTCCGGGATTATGGGATGCTCATGTACATCTTGTCTTTAATCGTGATATAGAGCCGGTTATGTTTCCACTTTTTATTGCTAACGGAATAACCAGTATTCGTGATACTGGTGGCCATTTAGATTTGTTAAAGCCGCTTATTAAGAAAGCTCAACAAAATGAAGGAACAACACCAAGAGTATTTGTTGCAGGTCCACTTATCGACGGAATACCAATAGTTTATGATGGCTCGGGTGGTATGCCTAATTTGGCGATTGGTGCTGGTACAATAGAGTATGTTATACATATTGTTGATTCCCTTGCGGATGCAGGTGTGAATCAAATAAAAGCATATGAAATGCTTTCTCCGGAAGTTTATAGAGAACTGGTAATAAGAGCAACAAAAAGAGGTTTGCTTGTTACCGGGCATGTGCCGCTGAGTATGGATGTTGTTGAGGCATCTGATTTGGGACTCAGAGGTATGGAACATATGCGTAATCTTGAAATGTCTTGTTCTTCTGATTTTGATTCACTCCTTAGTGCAAGAAAACAAATGATCCTTGTAGGAAAAAAGCTTTCCGGATCAAGGTTAAGAAGCAGTATGCATTCAGCTCAAAGGCAGTATGCAATAAGAACTCAGGATACAGAAAGGCGCAATTATGTTTTAAAAACACTTGCGAAAAATGATACCTGGCAAACACCAACCCTCACAATTGTAGCATCCGGAGCTAATCGGGTGTATGCAAGAGAATCGTGGAGAGATTATTATCGTTATTTACCTGAACCTGTAAGGTCGCAATGGACTAATAACGGGCTCAGAAATTCAAAGGGTTCAGCAAGTGAATCGAGTGTAGCTTTTGCTTCCTGGGCTTATGATATGGTTAAAGCAATTTCTGATGCCGGAATTAATATAATGGCCGGAACAGATTCCCCAATAGCTTATCTGACTCCGGGTTATAGTTTACATGAGGAGCTTCGTTTATTAGTAGGTAGCGGATTAACTACAATGCAAGCTATAGAAGCAGCAACTATTCGTCCTGCACAGTTTTTCGGCATTGATAATGAACTGGGAACAATAGAAAAGGGAATGTTGGCCGATCTGGTCCTGTTAGATGCCAATCCACTCGAAAATATCAATAATACACGTACAATCAGAGCAGTTATAAAAAATGGCAATCTACTGGATCGTGATGCCCTGGATGGTATTCTGGAGAAACTATGTAGGGAGTAAGGAGTAGGGAGTAAGGAGTAGGGAGTAGGGAGTAAGGAGCTTGGAGAAGAAATTCTGAATAGTGAACTTAGCGAAGAGATCTCAACGACTGTAAGGAGTTAATGTTGAATTTTGAACTAAGCAAAGCGGTCTCAACGACTGTAAGGAGTTAATGCAGATGTAAGTCAGATTTGCTTTTTGGCTTTTGCATTAGGTTAAAATAATTTATAGAAGTTCTATTTATTAAAAGAAAAGAAAATGAAGACAGGGAAAACCATTTACTACTTAACTTTTTTGATCATACTTCTTTTAACAAGCTGTGCAGTATCAAAGAATTATAAAGAAGCAAAATCGATAAATTCAATAACTGCATATGAAAACTACTTAGTCAAATTTCCGAAAAAAAAATATTCAGAGATTGTTAAGCAGGAACTTCTTATTTTATATGAAAAAAAAGATTGGGAAAACGCAAAATCTTCCAATACTATATCTATATATAACGATTTTACAACGAAATATCCTGATAGCAAATACAATTTACAGGCACAAAAGAATATTTCTGAAATTGAAGCACAACAAGCCTGGACAAAAGCAATAAATTTAAATGCTATTCATGGATACGAGAACTTTCTTACTAGTTATCCCAATTCAAAATATGTTTTTGACGCTAAAAATAAAATCCAGGAAATAAAGGAAGATATAGCGTGGAATGAGGCAGAAAATCAGGGTATTATATCAGCTTACCAGGCTTATATTTCGAATTTTCCATATGGAAAACATAATTTAAAAGCTAAAGATAAAATCAAACAATTGGAAGCTGTAATAACTGAATGGAATAAAGCAATTGAAGAAAATACTCCTGAAGCATACACACAATTTATCAATAAATTTCCAAATTCATCATACACTTTAATTGCGAAAAAGAAGATAATAGATTTAGAAGTTGATGCAATTTTCGAAGGCGATCATGGCATCTTACCACCTATGAGTAAAACCTCTGACAGATACATCCGTTCAACTGTAAATGATATTGAAGTTTTTAATAATACAAGTTATACACTTACTGTTCGATACAGTGGCATTGAAAGTAAAAAGGTAGTCTTATTGCCACAGCAAAAACAAAAATTTACACTTAAAATTGGCAATTATCGTGTTGCAGCATCGGTTAATGCTGACAATGTAACCAACTATGCAGGTGAAGAAAATTTGGAAGGAGGAAGTTACAGCTCTCAGTTTTATATAAAAACAATCTGGAAGAAACCATAAAACAATGAAAATGCGAATTGGTGGAGTGGTGTATTGGTGTATTGGTGGATTGGTGGATTGGTTGAGAGGTTAAGAGGTTTATTGGTAAAGTAGTGTATTGGTGTATTGGTTAAGTGGTGGGTGTGGTATCAATCTTTTATAAAAATATGAAGATGATTTGACCGGTATCTGTTTTTTACAGTGACAGAACAATTCTTATATAATAATAATCTAAATCCGGCTTTTTTACCCAGATTATTAACTATTTTTTTTGTCAATCCACCATGATCGGGATAATAGCCGTCGAATATTGCAAGTTTGCCACCAGGTTTTAAATATTTACGGGCATTAATAAGCCATTCATATCGCTTTTCAAAATCATGAAAACTTCCATATATTACAATCAAATCCAGATTCTTTTGTGGAAAACATGGATCATCAACTTTGCCGATAATAGTAGTTATATTATTTAAAACATTAAATTCTTTTGCATAATATTTTAGTGCTTTGAGTGAGTTCTCATGAATATCGTTGGCGTAAATAATACCACCCTTGCCTATCCGTTTTGATAAGTGAAAAGTGAAATATCCATCACCGGCACCAGCTTCACCAATTTTCATTTCAGGAGTAACACCAAGCAGATCCATAACCTTAAGGTGTACAAGATTATCTAAAGTATCTCTACGAAGATTTTCAGCCCATCTCTCATCCTTATCATAGAAATTATTTGAAGTATTTGTTTGGCAAAAAACAGAAGATGAAATAAACCAGATAAACAGATTTGTTAATCCAAATAAGAAAAGATTATTTAGTTTATTCATATTATTAAATTCCAGTATTTAATGAATAGAACAAAATTAAGTCATTTATAAAAGATCTTTGGTTAATGTAACGTTAATATATCGTTAAAAATGCAATGAGAATACTGTCTTTTCATTTTTAACAGAATTTACCTGGATAAATCCGTCATGATTACGCATTATTTGTCTTGTCAGGCTTAAGCCGATTCCTGATCCTTTTTCCCTGGTGGTAAAAAAGGGAATAAAAATTTTATCTATAGTTTCAGGGCTCATACCTTCACCATTATCTTCTACTTGTATAACAACTCTTTCATTTATTATCTCTGCAGTTAAATTTATACTCTTTTTTGTTTTTTGTTTTAAGGCCTCAATTGAATTTTTAAACAGATTGATTAAAACCTGCTCAATCTGGGTTTTATCAGCAAGTAGATTAATATTTTCAGGACTGATTGTCAGGTTTAGATTAATATCAAAATGCCTGATATCGGAATCCATTAATGTAACTATATGGTTTAGTAATTCTCCTAAATTAAATATCTTCATTTGTGGTTTAGGCAAACCGGATAATCTTTTATATTCATTAACAAAATGAATAAGACCTCCGCCAGTTACTTCAATAGTTTGAAGACCATTAATTGTTTTATTAATAATTTCATTATTCAGTTCAGTATTAGATTTTTGTGATCCTGATTCAGAATGTGTAAAGTAATTTTTCAAAGTAGATACCAAAGAAAGTATCGGGCTTACGGCATTCATAATTTCATGAGTAAGGATACGAATTAACTTTTGCCATGATTCCAATTCATTTTTTTCAATTTCCTCAAAAATATTTTGCAGAGAAATAATATTATAAAGCTGGGAATCTATAATTATGCTTTTTAATCTTAAAGAAAAACTTTGTCTTTTTTCAATATTAGAAAAGGAATTGCCTTTATTATAGGTTTTAAACAATACAGGTTTATCTGGTTTAAGATTAACAAATGCTTTATATAATTCAGGCCTGGTTTTTTGCACTTCTGATAATTTCCGAATATTATTATTTTCTAATATAGTTCTGGCTAATTGATTAATAAAAATAATATCCCCATCCTTGTTAAAGGAAATTAATCCTGTATCAATTGAATTTACTACTGTGTCAAGTAATATACTCTGCTTTTCAACCTCCATTCTTCCCTTTCTCACCCTGCTATGTATCAGATTAAGGCTTTTCCGTAGTTCAGAAAATATCTTGTCAGTGCTACTCAACTGAAAATCAGCGGATTTATTTAAATCAATTGACTCAATAAATTGTATCAGAATTTTATTAATCTTATTTACAAACCTTGTTAACATATAAGTTTGGATCAGAATCAAAAAAATCCCAACAATAAGAGTGAATATTTTTTCCCGTCCTAATACTCCAAATGAAAGAACTATCAATAATCCAGTTATGATAATTAATAGTGTGCGAATTAATACTTTTAAATAAAAGATTCTTCCAGACATTTTACTAAAATTTATATTTTGATTTTTTATTATAAATTGTTGAACGGGAAACACCTAATTCTCGTGCAGTTTTAGATACATTTCCTCCATACTCATTCAAAGCATTAATTATAACAGATTTTTCTATGTCGTTAAAATTATGCGATTTACTTTTACCCGGTATAAAAACTGCTCTTGAGCCCGGAGATATTTCTTCCGGTCTTATAAAATTATCATCTGATAATATTACAGATTTTTCGATTACATTTTGTAATTGCCTGATATTTCCCTGCCATAATTGATTCTGTAAAAAAACATAAGCTTCACCGGTAAATCTGAGATCTGGTTTATTATATTTTTTAGTAAATTTTTCCAGAAAAAAATCAGCAAGTAAAACAATGTCCCTTCCCCGTTCTCTCAAAGGAGGAGCCTCAATCTCAATAGTGTTTATCCTGTAATATAAGTCTTCTCTGAAGAGTTTTTGTTCAATTAATTTCTCAGGATCCTTATTAGTGGCACAAATAAGACGAATATTAATAAATACCTGTTTATTCGATCCTATTCTATATACCTGTCGGTTTTGGAGAACATTTAACAATTTGGCTTGTAAAGCAGGAGGAATATTTCCAATCTCATCAAGAAATAATGTTCCACCTGAGGCTATTTCAAACCGTCCGGGTTTGTCGGTTATAGCATCGGTGAAAGCACCTTTAACATGACCAAATAATTCACTTTCGAATAGGCTTTCGGTCATAGCACCCATGTCAACATGAATAAAAACCTCATCTGCCCGTAATGATTGTTTATGTATTTCGCGGGCTATTAATTCTTTTCCAGTACCATTTTCGCCAAGAATTAATACATTTGAATCTGTTTTGGCAACTTTATTAATGGTTTTGAAAACCTTTTTCATTGCCAGAGAATCACCTATAAGATTATTTTGTTGTTCGTCAATGTACCAGTTTAAGTGTTTTTGCTTATTTTTTAATTGTTGAATATCTTGTCGGGATTTTCTCAATTTTATTCCACTTTTAATGGTGGCCAGTAACTTTGCATTATCCCAAGGTTTTACAATAAAATCAATTGCGCCTTTTTTAATTGCTTTTACAGCCAGATCAAATTCTCCATAGGCAGTAAATAATATTACAACAGCTTCAGAATCTAAAGATAATATCTTATCCAGCCAAAAAATTCCCTCTTCTCCTTCACTTTTTCCAGGGGTAAAATTCATATCCATCAAAATCACATCAACCGAGTTAGATTTAAGTATATCAGGAATAGTTTCAGGTTGCTGAAGAGTAAATATTTTTTCAATTTCCGTTTCGAGGAATTGATTAAGTGCAGTTAATACATTTTGATTGTCATCAATAATCAAAATACTTCCTTCTTTCATTTGGACTCAATTTAAATCAAATAAATGTACAAAATTTATACATACTGTGCAAATATTGGTCATAATTTAGTTTGTATTTTATTTCTTTATATTTGTAAATATATGATAGTATGGCAATTAGTCAAGAAGGCATAATTGTTGAATAAGAATAAAAAAAATTCAATTATTATGTTCAAATCTTATATTAGACAATCATTACGGATTCTGTTAAAGAATAAACGATTTTCATTTATAAATTTAACAGGACTTACAATAAGCTTTTGGAGCTTTATATTAGTATTCAGTTGGGTATCTTCTGAATTATCCTTTAACAAGTCCTTTGTTCAGAAAAACAACCTTTATCAGCTAACAATTAAACATTCCTCAGGAATACTTGATCCAAATACACCTTATGCTGTAGCCCCAATGCTCAATGAAATATTACCTGAAATTCTTAATTATTCCAGAGTAATACGATTATCAACCCAGTTAAGTTCCTCCTTCATTTTTGATTTGGATGATCCTATTAATACTATGGCCTATGAAACGGATGTAGTTATGGTTGATTCAGGTTTCTTCAAAATGTTTTCATTTGATTTTTCTTCCGGCAACAATATAATTGCTCTGGAGCAACCAAATTCGGTGGTTATAAGTAGTAGAATAGCGAAAAAGTACTTCCCTGAACAGGATCCGACAGGAAAAAATATCCTTATGAATAACAGCAGGGAGTTAACAATTACAGCTGTTGTAAATATTCCCTCAAATACTGAATTTCAATACGATTTTTTTCTGTTAAATAACACAAAACTGGATGAAAACTGGAATTGGCGTGATCCTTCCTATGTTTTACTTCATCCAGATTCTGATATAAATAAACTGGAATCCGGTCTTGTTGACTTTATTATAAATAGTTCTCCCTTTCATGTTAAGGATCCCTTACCAATAAAATTCTTGTCAATAAAAAAAGTCCATTTAACATTTGGGAATAAAACTAATGTTTTAATATTTTCCTTTGTAGCCATTTTGATACTTTTTATTGCGGCTGTTAACCATATGAATCTTTCTACATCTAATTTTTCAAGAAGGATAAGAGAGATGGGTTTAAGAAAAGTTGTTGGAGCGAAAAGAAATCAATTAAATAATTTTCTTTTTCTTGAAACCATACTTCAAACTTTTATTGCCCTTATTCTGGCATTATTACTTGCTGAATTTACTTTACCTTTCCTTAAAGATTTACTTGGCAGAAAAATTGAGATAGGCTATTTGGATAGTGTAATAGTTTTACCGATTCTTCTTGGAATTGTTTTTTTATTAAGCTTTTTAGCAAGCATATATCCATCAATGGTTTTTACCAGAGGAAACCCTGCGAAAGTTTTAAGAATGGCAGCATTACAAAAAACAAAAAGATCAAGATTTATTATTATTACTGTAATTTTTCAATTTACAATTTCAATCATACTTCTTACTTCAACTCTGGTAGTACTAAAACAACTCAAGTATGTAAATAACTATGATTTGGGATTTAATGTCAACAATATTGTCAGGATTCCTATTAATGACGGAATATCACGAAATTTTAATACTTTCATTCAATTACTGAATAAGCACTCAAATATTACAGCAGTTACAGTAGGACAAGCAGGCCCTTTTAACGAAGATTTTAAAACAAATCTCGATTGGGTAGAACGTGATGAAGATACTGACAGGTTGTTCAGATATTCAATATGTCTTCCTAATTACATTGAAACTTTTGAAATAGAGATAGTTAATGGGAGGAGTTTTTCAGAAGACATTCAAGCGGATATGAATAAATTCATCATTAATGAAACTGCGGTTGAATTAATGAGGTTTGATGATCCTATAGGTAAAGAATTAACTATGTGGGGTAAAACCGGTGAAATTATCGGTGTGGTTAAAGACTATCACCATGTTTCCATGCACAGAGAAATTTTGCCACATGTTTTTAATATTAATCCTGCTAATTATAGAAATTTAAGATTTATTTACGTGAAGTTCTCTTCGGAAAATAAAACTGAAATAATAGATTATATAAAAGAAATATATTATGAATCTGTTTCTGATTTTCCTTTTAGCTATACTTTTGTTGAAGATGAATTAGAAAAACTTTATAAAGCTGATAAAAACTTAAGCCTCATAATAGGATTTTTCTCTCTCCTTGCCCTATTAATTTCCTGCCTGGGAATTTATGGCCTTGCAACATTTTCTGTAGAGCAACGATCAAAAGAGTTTGCAATTCGAAAAGTTACCGGGGCGAATTTTGCTAATATTATTTATCTGATTAACAAAGACATGATCAAGTTAATGTCCATTTCAATTATTATTGCTATACCAGTTTCTTATTTCTTAATGTCAAAATGGTTGCAGAATTTTGCATACCATGCAAAAATTGATTGGTCATTATTTATATTTTCAGGTATTATTGTAATCTTAATATCCATAATAACCTCATTTAGCGGAGTATATCGAACAGTGAAGAAAACACCGGCTGAAGTTATAAAATATGAATAGAAACTAGTCTCATATAGCTCGGCAGCTCATTAGCTCTTTTAACTTCCGGGAAGGATCAGGTGGCAGCTTTTCTGTAAATAACTGTTCATTATTATTTACATTTCTATATTTCTTATTACCTCATTTTCTGAGCGATATAAAATAATCTGTTTAGAAAACAAGATTTCTTATAGGATCATCTTGCATCCAATAATCAAATGTGTATTCGGGTATTTTGAATAGTCCGCGATCTGCAGCATAATTCGTTGCACTGGCAAAAACAAAGTGATAGTAAAAATAGAAGAATTCAGAGAAACTTGTAAATTCATTCCCTTTAAATGATCGAAAGATTGATTCAAGATCATTTTTATTTTTCTTAAAATATTCCAAGACATCTGAACCCAGGTCTGAAACAAACTGGTTAACCTTTATCATGTCTGAATTTGTATATTTGGGAATTCTGTAAGGAAAATCCTTAATGAGAGAATCCATTAAAGTCACAGAGATAGTGTCCTTATTATTTCTTATTTTGTTTTGATATTCCGGAAGGAAATCATTCACAAATTTATCCTTGTTTCCACAAATTCTTAATAGTATTCTTAAATTTCTATCAAAATTACTTCGGGGAAGATTTATAGCATATTTACCATATGTAATAAATTTGGGTTTGTCGATACCACCAACACCATTTAATCCATACAACTGTTTGGGAAATTCCCGACCCTCCATTAAAAAGCAATAAAATCGACTTTTATTGAATGTGGTTGAATCATCCTTGATGGGGCGTTTTGGATAAGGAGACATAAGAGTCCGGTCTTTAAAAAACATATCAATCATACCACTTTCAAGGAATATAGAACCTATAAGATTAAATCCTGTTCTTTCAATTGGGAATATGTCCGCAAAACTCAATTGCTTATATGTTCTCTTCACCTTTGACCATTTTTTTTCGATTAATCCTGCTAAGACTTTAGCGTCGATGTCAATTTTAGGAAGTAAGCTTTGAAGTTCTTTTTTAGTAAGAATTAAAAAATCAGGTTTGTACTTTCCATTCTCTTTTTTTATAATGGAATTATTTTCCAATTCATGAATTGCTTCAAGGACCTGGTTCTCTGACATATCCATTCTGTCAATAATCTCATTAATTGTTAATCCTTCATACAGCCCAAGAACTACTTTGAGCCTCTCTGGTCTATAGTTCATCCCATCACTCCCATAACCGCCGGTTATCGCCCAAAAATCTGAATTTCTGTATGCAATTAAGGAAGAAATATTAAAAAGAGCACTCAGTTCTTTTTTTGAATCATAGTTCATTCCATTGGTTAATATAATAGTATTCTTTGAAATAAGCCTTCCTCCAGGATGCAATAGGGTCATCATTGAACTGATACTGTCAGGAAGTATAAACACTTTAATTTTTTCTGTTATATTGGTATTAAATTTGGTTTGTAATTCATTAAAATTCTTCTCCCAGTCAGATAGGATATTATTCATATTCTTTTCTACTTCTGAATAGGGTAAATAATAAAAAATAAAATGCTCGCTGGTGCTAAAATTAAAAGCAGGAAATACAGCCCTTTCAAATCCTATTTTTTCCGGATATGGAAATTCCAATTGATTGATTTTGCTGTTAGGGGCCTCAAATTCAGCTATATATTTTTTAAAGTGGATGGTCTCACGAAGTTTGGTTTTGCTCTCAGATTTAATTTCGAGGCTAATCTCTAATGTGCCATGATCAGGACGAATATAAAAATACCTGGAAATTTCTTTTTCTTCCTTTGGATCGAAATCAAATGAAATAGTGGTTTGAAGAGGTGATAATCGATCACCATTGAGATAACATGTATTTATTGTAATATATAATTTGCGAGCTTCCATTACGAGGTTCCTGGCTTTAATTGTAAGGCTATTCTTACCCCATCCCAACTCACCAAAATTTACACTTTGAACTTCAAAAGTTTTCTTGTCTTGAATATTGGATTCCTGGCATTTTATAAATATAATTGATAATACAACCAGGACAGCAAAAACAAACAGGGTTCTAATGTTATTGAATATTGACTTTTTCATTATAATATTTGTTTATTAAAAAAGCAAAAATAAATTATTTTGTCGAAAAATCATTGTAAAACTTTCTGTTCCATATGGTAAAGGTATCCACCAAAAATATTTAATCCACCAATGAGCAATTTTAAGATTTAGGATCAGCTTAATAAATAGTATAACAATAAATGTTATTGTTTGACCTTTCTATTGAAAAGATCATATTTATCTCCATTACGCAGAAAATAAAATATGTTAGTTTTTTCAGGTAGATTCTTTAAATCGCTTCCTTCACGAGACCAAAATGTACCATCATAAACAAGTACATAGTTTTCACCAACTACCTCAAATTGATTACCTTGAACAATGATGGCTGTATTTTCATCAATACCAATACCTAATAATTCAGGGTGTTTCTTTAAAATATCAAACATATCAAATTGTCGATTTCGTGCCAAAACATGTTGATCAATCGCTACATTCTTCAAGAAGCTAAATCCTTCCTGATGGTCTCCCATCATAACCTGATTATTTTGAGTGTCTCCGCGTGCCAGGTAACTTCCTTGTATTGTAGCACCAGCGGAAGAACCTCCAATCACCCCACCTCGTTCTAAAACCTTCCCAATCATTACTTCAGTCAAGGTGTTTTTATAAGAATCAACAAGTCTCCACTGTCTTCCGCCACCAAACCAGACTCCATTGGCTTTAATTAACGGCTTTACAAAAGAATCGGAGTTAGCGATTTTCTTATCGGCCGTATGTAGAACAGTTACATTGTTAGCCCCTCGTTTTCTTAATATTCCTGCAAAACCAGAATTTTCATTATAACTTTTATTACCACTGGCAGTCGGAATAACAACAATCGGAGCATCAATGCCTCCAGCTAATTCAATAAAACGATTAATTATCACATCACTTTTCATTGCTCCTCCTACAATAACCAAAGTCCCATTTGCTGGACCAATGTAGGTTTCATTATTTTCAAAGTTCTGGCCTTTTACATTACAAAGGCTTAATAGGAAGATAAATAAAAGATAATTTTTTTTCATAAATATATAGTTTAAAATGTGGTATTTCTATGTTTGCTAACGGTTTGTGGTATGTTTTAGTTGCCAAATTCGGAGCTATTCTTTTTCAAATTACAATGTTCTTCTTGAGAGCTATAATCCTTGAATTTACTACTATATAGGCAATTAAATATACCATGTGTGTGTGC
>JBHOTF010000007.1:0-66663 GCA_042584005.1 Bacteroidota bacterium | reverse complement strand
TGGCTGAAAAACTATAGTCCTTATTCAAAAAACTCATTGCATTTCTACCAATTATTTCAGAAGAGTTATTAACTCCAAGAAGTTTAATCGTTTCATTTGACACATAAATGATCTCCCCTTTCAAATCGATCATTAAAACTGCATTAGGAGATGTTTCAGATATTGCCCTATACTTTTCTGTTTCTTCTTTAAGATTATCTTCTGCATGTTTTATTCTTAACATAACTCTCACTTGAGCCGATAACATTGCAGGATTTACAGGCTTAACAATAAATGCATCAGCTCCATAATTTAATCCTTTAATAATGTTTTCCATGTCATTTATAACAGCAGAAATAAATATGATAGGGATGTGCTTGGTATTATTTCCTTCTTTAAGTCTTTTACAAACCTCATAACCATCCATTTCGGGCATAATTATATCCAGCAGGATGGTATCAGGTAATTCTTCTATTGCAATATTGATACCTTCTTCGCCAGATTGGGCTATTAAAACCTGACAATCAGGAATATATCTGTTCAATGTTGATTTAATCAAAATCAGATTATCTATTCGATCGTCAATGGCTAATACTTTTTTCATTGCTCCCTCGGTTATTTTAATATTATGTACAAAAATACTAATTTAAAAGGTATTACAAGAGTATATTATTGAAAAAGATCTGAAGCGAATTCCTGATGCTATTTTATAACTTTGGAATAAGCTTTACCACCTCCAACAACTGGCAACCTGATTAATGTTGCATCCAAATCTACTATCAATTCTGTGCCGGGTTCAGGCCAGAGAGTAAAGTCACGGTCGCTTGAAAAGATCATTAAACCTATCTGCTGTCCGGCTGGAATTATCTGGTCGTCAGGCTGAAGATTAAATGTCATTTCATAAAACTGACCCGGGACCAATGGTTCACTCTCTGTTAGCGAACTGTGATTCTGGAGGTCTGCCCAACCACGTGTAATAATATTGTCAGTTATTTTAGAGTTCCTACTGTTATTCCACGGCAATGAAACCATCCATATAGATAGATTTACAGCCGGTTTACTACTAGACATCCTGATTGTAATACTGGTGGTTCCGGAAATATGAACAGCCTCTTTAAGTATAGGTGTTACATACATTAACCGGTGATTTGTCCATTCAGCCTGTGCCAGAATAGAACCACTAAATGATACATTATCAACCAATGTTTCAGTTCCCTGATCAGAGACCTTCGAGTATACTAACTTTCCAGCTTCCGGAGCACCTTGAGTAAGATACAATTCAACATCGGAAGCTGCCGGATTTGGATAATCCTTATATGGAGTTGGATTGCTCTGATCATCATTTTCACGAACTATCCAGGCTTTTGGATCATTCTCAACATTATTCTCAACACCAAGCAGATATCTGGCAAACCACCTGTTCATCATTTTAAACGGTGGGGAGCCGCCATGTCCACCCTGATGATAGAAAATCTGTAAAGGAACACCTTTGGCTTTAAGTGCCTGGGAAATACGATTACTATGTTCAGGTACCACATTCCAATCGTTAAATCCATGAGACATTAAAACTGCAGCTTTTAGAGGACCTAAATCGTTTAAATAATCTCTACCAGCCCAAAATTCATTATAGTCTCCTTTAATGCGATCAAAACCTTCTGCCATTTCTTTATCTCTAACATTACAATTACAATAATCCCGGTTATCCGGATTGCTAAAGATAAAATCATAGAGAACGTCTATGTCTTCACCCATCCAACCACCAGGATGTCTGACCAATCCGTTGGTGCGATAGTAATGATAGTATGAAGTGTTTGGTGCAATAGGAATAATTGCTTTGAGACCATCCACACCGGTTGTAGCAGCAGCCAGGGGAAGTGTGCCGTTATAGGATGTACCTGTCATCCCAACCGTGCCGTTTGACCAATAAGCAACTACTTCTTCATTTCCATCGGGAGAAGTATATCCTTTTGCACGGCCATTAAGCCAGTCGATAACAGCTTTGGGTGCTAAAGATTCATTATCACCACCTACGGTTGGACAACCCTGGGATAACCCGGTACCCGGTGAAGAAGAGTGAACAACAATATAACCATGAGGAAGCCATTGGGCTACATGAGATTTGGAAATGACCGGCCTTTCCCCTCTCCTCTTGATTGGGGGAAATTTTTTGCGTTCAGGAGGGATGCTATTTACTTCATGCCGTGGATTCCAGAAATATTCCTTATCTGTAGTACCCGTTCCTGCAAAGTAAGGACTCGAAACGTAAATAATTGGAAGCTTTAGCTTTTCTGTTTCAGTTTGATTAGGACGAGTAACATCAACATGCATACGATCAGGTTTGCCGTCACCATCGGTATCAAATTCCGTTTCGACCCAAAGATCATGGATAATCCAATTATCAGGATTATTAAATTCAGGGACTACCTGTGTTTCTCCATCAATAATTACCGGAGCAGCTTTCTTTTTGTCATTTTTATTTACCTGCTTATCCTGTGCGGAAAGCCCTATTGCAAAAAACATTGCTAAGGTTGCAGTGACAACAGTTATTTTTTTTAGTTTCATTTTCTCAAATATTTTAGTATTCATTAATTAAAAAACAGGGTCTGAACGTTTAACTATTTCAATGCTATTACTTATTTCAAAATTCTTATTACTTATTTTAACAGTATATTTTCCTGGACGTACAAATTGTTTTGATCTGTTGAAATAGGCTGCCACTATGTATACTTGCTTGGTTATCAAATCCCATCTGTACTGATTAATACCTTTTCTTGCTTGAAAATCTGTTTCCCATATTGCTTTATCTTTGTTATCTAATAATTCAATTTTTACTTTTCCTCCTTTTGCCAGATAGAAACTTATAGCTACCTTTTCCATTGTGCTATATTTTGGGTCTCTATGAGTGTCATTAATCCAGGGAAGTGTAGCTTTGGGAATATCAAAAAGAATATTTTCATTTTCAATATTGTCCCTGAGTGCATCATGGATAACTTTCAGATTCATTTTATAAATTCCCCTTCCATGAGTTCCAACTACCAGATCCATTGTATTCTTATGAATAACAAGATCGGAAATACATGTAGCTGCCATATTTGTTCCCATTAATGACCAGCTGCGCCCACGGTTAGTTGATATATACACACCTCTGTACAATCCCGCATAAAGAATATCTTCATTTATGGGATCCTCAATAATTACATTGGCTATTTCATTTGGTAAATTTCCTTTTATCGATTCCCAGCTCTTACCATAATCATTGGTCATATACAGATGATTATCAAGGTTGTCTTCATTTATTCCGGAAATGGCAATAAACACTCTTCCTTCCTCAAACCCCGAAGGATAAATGCTTCTGATATAATAATCAGGAAGTCCTGTACTATTTTCTTCCCAGGTATACCCATCATTCTCAGTAAACCAGAACCCACCTTTATCAGTTCCAGCAAATATTAATCCCTGCTTTAATGGTGATTCAGCAATAGCCCCAACGGCAAATGACTTTTTAGTCTCTATGGAAGATTCAGACAGATCTTCACTTATCCGGCGCCAGGAATCTCCCCGGTTAACTGATTTATACACATAATTTCCGGCATGGTATAGAGTAAGATGATTAAAAGGAGAAATGAAAAATGCAGTGGTATAGTGATAATTAAGCTTCTTTTGTAATTGCCTGTCTCTTGGTTTGATGCTTTTCGACCTATCAGCTTTCATATCCTTTCTCATTGCTCCTCCGTATTGAGAAGAAAAATAAACTGTATTAGGATCTTCAGGGTCAGGAAATGTATAACAGCCATCCCCACCCGACCAGGAATCTATCCATATATATTTCCATCCATCAGGAAATTTCTGTTTTAATTCTTGTGACGGCCCGTAAACAGATGCATCATCCTGAACGCCGCCATATATCATATATGGATTCTGATTATCAACTGATATATCATAGAATTCCCCGGCTGGAATATTATTATAATGCATCCAGGTTTTACATTTATCGTAACTAACATATAACCCTCCATCATTTGCTAATGCTATATGGCTGGGATTAAGCGGGTTAATCCATAATTCGCAATTATCAACGTGTAATGCATCAGCAGGAGTTGGAAAAATGTGATAAACATCTCCGGCTATCAGATCAAAAGTTTTTCCTCCATCAGAGCTATGTCCAATATTTACTCCAAGTCCATAAATTTCATCATCATCCTGGGGATTCACATAACAATCGGAAAAATACCAACCAAGTCCGGCAGCAATATTAATATCATTTTTATGAGTTCGTTTCCATGTTTTACCTCCATCTGTGGTACAGTAAAATTCAGAATAATAATTTTTCTTCGCATTAAAATTATCTATCAATGCATATGCTTTATTAGGGTTTGAGTATGATACAGCCAGTCCTATCCTGCCTGTTTTTGGCCCGTCAGGTAATCCATCTGTACATTTATTCCATGTTTTACCTGCATCATCACTTTTATAAATACCGCTTTCCTTTCCAAATGTTCCGGGATTATTCTCCCAGCTGGAAGCATACATAATGTTTGGATCAGAATGAGCAATAACAATATCATTGGCACCTGTTTTTTCATTTATGTAGAGAACATGATCCCATGTTTTACCCCCATTCTCAGTTCTGTAAATTCCTCTGTTCTCATTTGTTGTCCATAAATGCCCCAGTACTGCTACCAAAACGATATCAGGATCTGTAGGATGAATTGCCACCTCCCCAATGCTATATGAATCGGGCAAGCCCATATTCTCCCATGTTTCACCGGCATCAGACGACTTAAATACTCCCGTTCCGGGCATGGTAAAAAGCCGTGGTTTTTTCAGGCTTTCACCAGTCCCTACCCAGATAATATCTGAATTTGAGGGAGCAATTGTAACATCTCCAATACCCAGGGCCGACTGATCTTCGAATATTGGTTTCCATGTTAGTCCGTTATTTATTGTTTTCCATAAATTCCCAGATCCAAAAGCGGCATACATAGTACCCGGTTTATCCGGAACAATTTGTATCGCATCCAAACGCGCGGAATTAATTACAGGGCCCAACTGAATCCATTCCAGATTGTATGGTGTATTTTTTTTATGATTTTTATATTCTTCCCATGAAGCAAGTAATGGGGATTCCTGACAAAAAACAAAATTACCTGTAAGAATCAATAAAATTACAGACAGAATGAAAAACTTACGAAACATAATTTTATAACTATTAATTCATATACTTCCCAATAATACTAAAAATATTACAAATTAAATAAACACCCATTGCACAAAAATCTTATATTCCTCATCTCTTTTCCCTCACAAGGCATTTTCTTGCTCATGCGGCCCTTTTCATTAGGTAAAATCTGGATTTAACAGCAGAGCAAAACTCACGGGGGAGTAAGGAGTAGGGAGTAGGGAGGATAATTATGTTAAAAGATAACAGGGTGATTAAAAATTACAGTGAAAGTTTTAAGTTGAAAGTTCTGTCAGAGGTTGAATCTGGAAAACATATCTTCCCTGGCAGAAATATTTTTGAATAATTTAATGGTATAAAATATGATGTTTTGTGGTTAAAAACTTGTTAATAAGTATTTAATTAAAGGAAAAAGAAAATTCCTAACTTGCGTTATTAATTTTAATACATAGTAGAGATTATGCCAATAAGAATCTTGATTGTTGATGATCATAAGTTATTCCGACAAGGATTGGCCAACATGCTATCAGAATCGCCAAACCTCGAAATTGTTGATGAAGCAAAAGATTCGACTGAGGCTATTGAAAAGACATCCCTATATAATCCGGACATTGTTCTGATGGACATAGGCTTACCGGGCCAAAATGGGATATATTCGACTAATTATATAGTAAAAAATAATCCGGATGTTAAGGTAATTGCACTATCCATGTATGGTGACAAACATTACATTAAATCAATGCTTGAAGCAGGTGCATCCGGATACCTATTTAAAAATTGTAGCCTGAACCAATTAACTGAAGCAATTGAAACTGTCCACCAGGGTGACAAATACCTTGATAGTGAATCTACAGAGATCTTAATAAACTCCTTTCTTGATCAGGATAATGGGGAGGATAATATTAAGGTTGATCCGAATTTATCCGAAAGGGAATCAGAGATATTAAAACTAATTGCTGAGGGAAAAACCACTCGTGAGATTTCCGAATCTATATTCATCAGCATTAAAACAGTTGGAACCCATAAACAAAATATTCTTGACAAGCTTGAATTGAATTCAAATGCCGATGTGATTAAGTATGCATTGAAAAATGGTTTTATTCATATTTAAGATAATTGTTGTAAGTTTGCGGAATGTTTACAAGAAGTTTAATAATCTTAGGGCTACTAACTTCCTTTTGGACAGGTCAATCTATTGCTCAAGACTCCAATATTGCTGAGACTTTAATTAATTTGGTGATACCTGAGGTTGCTCAGATTGATTTTCACGGATCATCGAAGCTAATAACTTTTAATAGTACAAATAATAACAGGCAGTCTGTTGAACAAGTAATTACATCAGCAACTGACGATAAAACCTGGATAAACTACTCATCAATTGTTAAACCTGGTTCCACAAATCGAATTTCTGTTCAGATCTCAGATGGAGAACTTCCCCCAGGTGCAGCTATCGATCTGGCAATCAGCTATGAAGCAATGTCGGGAAAAGGAGCAACAGGCATCTCATGTGGACAAATCACTCTAAGAAGTTACCCCCAGGACATAATTACTGACATTGGCAGTTGCTATACCGGAAGCGGGATTAATAAAGGACATCAGCTAACCTACACCTGGAAAACATATGGTGGGCGGGAACTAAACTCTTTAAGAGAAATGAACTATACTATAAAGGTAACCTATACGATTGCCTCAGAAGATTAGCTAATGCAAATTCAGCAAAAATTACCTTGATTTCAGCATTTTTTACCATCGAAAAGCTTAACTTTACATTATCTTTATAGTGCAGAAATTTCGGTTTTCTATTATGACAACGACCATTATTCAAAATATCTTTAAATTTCTTGTCTTTTTGACAATTTGGACATTTAATGGTAATTTTTCTCAGTGTCAAGACTTCACTGCCGGCGATATTATTACCCTTAAAGTCCAGGATTTCTCCCTTATTGATACGAATCACGCACCAATTTCAATGAACCTGACTGCAGCGATACCAGGTCAACCTGTTCAAGATGTCACTAACTCTGATATGTTTGTTAAGATTTCATCTATTGTACCAGGAAATACTAACCGGGAGATAACTGCAAGAATTGCTGCAGGAACAGTACCTTTGGGGACTAATCTCTCTTTAATATCAGCAGAATCTACCACCACAAATAGCGGAGGTCGTTTAGGAATTCCTGTAACAACCCCCATTATTTTATCCGATGTTGATCAAGTACTTGTATCAGAGATTGGAAGCTGTTATACAGGCACTGGATATAATGATGGTTACCAGCTCACATTCACATGGGGCCCTGATGGTCCGGAGGTAAATTATCACATGATTGAAGCCACAGAAGAGCCGGTTACCATAACTATTGTATTTACTATAACTGCACACGACGGAAATTAAAATCAGCATTTCTGACCCCAAAATCAGCATTTCTAACCTAAAAATCAGCAATCCGCCTATATCATTTATTGCCAATACATACATATCTTTGACTCCCTTATTTTTTTTTGACATAGTTTTTGACACAAACTACGAAAGGATAAAACGGATTATATTTTTAAACTAAAAAAATACGTTATGAAAAAATTAATTACTTCAGTTATTTTGACTTGCCTTTTGTTAATAGCGAGTTTACATCTAAATGCTCAGGATAATGCAGCGAATCATTCTCTCACGCTAGGACTACCTGAGGTGGCTTTGTTATCGACTCAAAGTTCATCAGTAAATTTAACCTTAAGTGCAAATACAACTGCAGGTGAGCCTATTGTTGCTACAATATCAGATTCAAGTGCATATATTCAGTTCTCTTCAGTAATATCAACAGGTTCTACAAGAACCCTGTCGGCCAAATATACTGGCACAATGCCCGGGGGAACTTATTTGGCTGCAAGAGTACAAGCACCGAATGCTAATACAGCCGGTGATTATGGTACTCTCGTTGCTTCAGATGTTACTTTGGGACTAACAGACAATACCTTAGTTTCTGATATAGGAAGCTGTTATTCCGGGACTTCTGCGGATGATGGTTATCGACTGAAATATACATGGGGACTTAATGACCCGGAGTCAAATTATGCCGATATTAGAGCATCAGCAGCAGCAGCTTTAACAGTTGTATTGACTATTACTGCCGCCAATTAAGATTGTTGATTATTTTTTATAATTATTTTTAGGTAATATGATTATTATCTATATATTTAAGTAAAAAAAATATTATGGATATTCGTAAAATTACCTGGATTATTTCTATACTCTTCATTTTTAATATTGGAACCTTTGCTTCCGTTGAGGTAATTGGCAGCCTAAAACGCACACACAAAGGAGCACAAGGAGATGTATTTAAGGGTGAAATACAAATTCAGAATAGTGATGATACTAAACAGGAGGTCAGAATATACCAAACTGACCTCCTATATAATTTTGAGGGCCTTACTTTTTATGATGAAAATGAAACTCATTCAAGGTCAAACAAAAACTGGATTAGTTTCAGTCCAAAAACAGTAATTCTTAACGCTCATGAATCAAGGTTTATACAGTATGAGATTACGATTCCCAATGCCGATTCCATTGTGGGCACCTTTTGGAGTGTATTAATGGTAGAAGGTGTGGACCCCATCGATCCAACTCAGGAAGGTGAATTGAATATTAGAACCCTTACCAGGTATGCTATCCAGATCGTCTCAGAAACTACCGACCTGGGAACTGGTTTACTGAAATTCCTCAAACCAACAATTATTACTGAAGAAGATAAACTTTTTCTTGCAATAGATTTAGTTAATGAAGGTCAGCACTATATCTCTCCTGAAGTCAGTATGGAAATTTTTGATGAAAATGGTGAGTCTGTCAAAACTATTAAGGCTCCTAAAAAAGGAATCTTCCCAACAACTTCAGCAAGGTTTCGTCTTGACCTGGAAGGTCTGAAAGCTGAGCAAACTTACAAATGCCTCATTATCGCTGCAGGGGAAGAGGAAGATGTTTTTGGTCTTGAATACACACTTTATTTTTAATAGCAATTTATCTCAACACATAGTAAAAGTATTATTGCAAATTAATGATGCGAATAAATGATGCAAATTAATGAGACGAATAGAAGTTCTGGCGTTGTGGATTTTTGCTGTTGGTGCTTCCGGCTTTGCCCAAAATATCGAGATCAAAGTATTAAACCATGATAAAAAAAAATTTCACCCAGGGATTACTACAAATCTTGCTCTGAAGATAACAAATCTTAGTGATAATCCTGCTGAGATTACCCTACAGGTTCTTGCCCCCGAAGGTTGGTCCAAACTGGTAGAATTTCCATCAATCAGCCTGAAGCCTAAAGAAGTACAACTAAAAATTCTCCCTATCTATATTCCGGAATCAGCTCTGGTGCAACAATATCCTCTGGAATTCTCTTGTTTAGATCAAAGTACAGGTAATTCAACCTCCAGGACAACTATTTCCATTCAAGTTGAACCACGCTATGGACTTGATATTACAAAAATCTATTTCCCAAAATATTTGACTGCGGGAGATTCCATTAGCTCAGAATTTTTTATTCATAATTTATCTAACCTGGAAACTAAAATTAATATAAGTATTCTGAATGCTAAGGATATAACAAACAAAATAATCAAGCTCAGACCTGATTCCATTTCTAAAATAACTGTTCCCATAATTACTGATGAAAAATTAAAATTCTATACCTCACAAAGCGTTACGATTATTGCAGAAATACCTGATCATCCTGAAACGAAATTATCCAAATCTTATATCTTTGATATAATCCCTGGAAATGCTGAATTGAATGATAATTACCACCGATTCCCAGTCAAGGTTTCAACTATGTTTATCACCAATAACAGATATGAAAAACAAATCTTTTCAGGCATGTTCGATATCCATGGTGCAGGAAAAATATCTGCAAAAAAGGATCAAATAATTGAATTTCAGATTAGGGGACCAAGTTCTAAGGTAAATCCTTTGTTTGGTATAAATGATAAATATTTTCTCAAGTATTCTGGAAATAAATCTAAATTAATTATCGGTGATTCAAACTACCGACTTTCAGATTTAACCGAATCTTCTCGAAATGGGCTTGGTCTTGGCTACGAATATCATGGAAAGAAAAGTATTGCCGGAGGTTTTGTTAACTTCCCGAGATTTTATCCAAAAATTAAATTCGTTACGGGAGCCTATTGGTTGCAACACCTGAGTAAAAAAACTTCTATAAAAACCGGTGTTTTACATAAGATTTATAATGATCTGGATTATGCTGATCTATTTACCCTTTCCTTTAAAACAAGCCCAAAAACCTGGTTCAGTTTGGAAACAGAATTGGCTGGTGGTGTCCAGGATAAGGAATTCAATAAAGCCTTTAAACTTATAAGCAGTGTGCGATATAAAACAACTCAGAGTCATTTAACAGTTATTCATGCTGACAGAGATTTCCCGGGGTACTATAATAATACCCAACTGATTGCTACCGGAGTTAGCTCAAAGCTGACCAATTGGGCTTCTATATCTGCCAATTATTCCACAAACTACGCCACTTTAGCTGTGGACACTCTGTTTAGCAATACTCCATTCAGCAGCAATGTTTACTTTATGACCAACTTCAAAATTAATAATACCAGCAGGTTGTCAATTGCCTATTTTAACCGGGTACGTGAAGCAAGAACTGAACCAGTCCTGTTTAATTATACAGAAAATTCTGTAAGATTAAGTACATATAACACTATAAAAAAAATTGGAATCAATGGATTTTTTGAATATGGAAAGGTAGCCAATTACCTCTTAGACACCTTGAATCAAATGTCTAACTCTATTCAGGCCAATTTGATGATTCAATATAAAATCAAGCCTCAGGTTGTTATTAATGGCTTTTTAAATTTTCAAAAATCAAATAAATACTTGTCTGGTGAGTATCAAAAATTTATTTATGGTGCATCTATTGTGGCCCAGCCGAATAAATCATTCAGATTCTTAGTATCATACCAGAACAATTATGATCCGGGCGAGTATTATCGTGATAGAAGTCTTATGAATGTTAGTACAAGCTATATGTATAATAATAAACATGAGTTCTCCCTGGGTGTTAGATATCATCTCGTTAAAAATCACCTTAATAAAAAGGAATTTACAGCCTTTTTCAAATATAGTTACTCAATGAGTATTAGAGCAGGAAGGCTTAAAAATTTTGGGAGCTTTAGCGGACAAATAAAGAATAATGGTGTAGAAAGTGTTGAAGGAATTATTGTTAAATTGGGAAAAAAATACTCCATTACCAATGAGAATGGTGTTTTTGAATTTCCACAGGTTCAGGAAGGAAATTATCTGCTTAAGGTTGACGAGTCTAATGCCGAATTAAATACAATCTTTGAAGAGCCAGGGCCTTATACTGTTCAAATTTTGTCTGACCAAAATACTAAAATAGATCTCAGCCTAACCAAATCTGCTCGTATTGAAGGTAAAATAATTATTCAAGAAGATTCAACAGGAATATCGACAGGATATATTCAAACTCGTAAGGAGATAAAATCTCTGTATATTGAAGCTAAAAAAGGAGACGAAATATTCAGGATAATCTCTAAAAAAGACGGAACTTTTAACTTTTACGATCTCAGGCCGGGTGATTGGAATATTAAAATATATAAAACAGGCCTGCCTTATGGTTATACAATTGAAAAGGAAGAATTTCCCATCCAGCTTTCATCGGAAGAAGTTTATCCTCTTCAGATTCAGGTTATTAGAAAATCTATTAAAATTAAATTTCAGAAAAATGAAAATTAAAAAAATTTTATGGACATTATTGATTATTTGCATCCTGACCTTTCCTACACAGGGTCAAAACAGTATCTCAATATCAAAAAATAGTACAGTAAGTATTGACCTTACTGACCTCATAAAAACAACTATGTCGGGAGAGACATATACTGTCAGCAATAATTGGCTAAATTACTCAGCCATAGTGAATCCGTCTGAATCAACGCTTTCTGTTTCGGCAGAAATCTCCTCAGGACAGGTTCCTGCTGGTTTTAAAATGCACATACAAGCACTACCATATAAGGGATTGGCACTAGGAGGGCATGGTACTCCAACTGGTAAAATGCAACTGGCTCAAATTCCTCGTGTTATTGTTGAAAATATTGGAACGAGTTATACCGGTGCTGGCCCGGATGTGGGGCATCAACTATTAATTAGTTTTGAGATTGAAGATTTTTCCTTGGTTGAACCAGGAATATCTTTCATATTAATTGAATTTACAATGAAATAATAGTAATGGCTGCTCAAAAAATAACAACAAGGCAAAAGATGATACAAATGATGTATCTGGTAATGACCGCTCTATTAGCCCTGAACGTTTCAAAAGAAGTATTAGACGCCTTTAGTATTGTTAATGAGAGCATTATTAAAACTCAAGATATTTTTTCACAGAAAATCGATGACTCTTATAAAGAATTTGAACGAAATTATCAATTAAACCAGACTGAGGTTTTACCTTTTTGGACAAAAGGATTGGAAGCCCAAAAGTATTCCAGGGAATTAATAAACTATATTGAAAATTTAAAAACGGAATTAATAGCATTTTCGGAATTCATAGAAGTGGATTCCGCTAGAAATCTTCCATACGAAAACATTAAAAACCTGGACGATTTTACCAGAACCACAAATTTCATGATGGGTCCTTCTGAAACCGGAAGAGACGGAAAAGCAGGGGAACTTAAGGAAAAGATCCTGGAATACAGAGCAGCCATTATATTGCTCTTAGATACTAAAGACCAGGATTCTTTTAAATTAGGTTTGAATGTGGAAGAAGAGTTTAAGAGCCCTGACGGAGGCACAGAAAGTTGGGAATTTCATTTTTTTTATGATACCATACTTGCGGCAGATATTGCTCTCTTAAACAAATTAATTATGGAGATTTATAATATTGAGTTTGATATTATTAATTACCTGATGACATCTATCGGTAAAGGAGATTTCAAGTATGATATGATTGCAGCAAAAGTTTTACCTAAAAGCAATTATATATTTGAAGGTGAGAGCTTTGAGGCTGAAGTTATTGTTGCTGCATATGATACTGTCCAAAGTCCTGACGTATTCATTTTACAGGGTGTTGATAGTCTCTCTCCTCAAAATCTCGATCGTGCCACAAAAATCAGTAGTATTCCCGGAAAGATAAGTCTGGAATTGTTAAATAGCAGGCCTGGTATTAATAAATATGCAGGATTAGTTCAGGTGCAGACAAATAGTGGAAACATTAATAATTTTCCGTTTAATGGTCAATATTTTGTCGCCAAACCAATTGTGACCATTTCAGCAATGAAGATGAATGTATTTTATGCTGGTGTTGATAATCCAGTTTCCATTTCCACCTCAGGAATACTAGCTAATGACTTGGTAGCCAGCATTTCTTGTGGTCAGATTAACAAAATCCCAAACCAGGATGAGTGGATTGTCAGAGTTCCTCTAGACTGTAATATCACCACCCTTACAGTTGAATTAATCACAGAAGGTGAACGAAAGCTAATGGGGCAAAAAGCTTTCAGAGTCAAATCTATTCCCAAACCAACCGCAACAATTGCAAACAAACGGGATGGATATATTGATAATGAATTAATTATTGCAGCTGGAGCAATAGTTCCAAAAATGCCAAATGATTTCGATTTTGAATACCCTATGCAGATATTATCCTTTCAATTGCGCATCCAAAGAGGCTTTAATAATTATCAGTTTAGCTCTCAAAATAATCGATTAACTGCTGAAATGATTGATGAAATCCAAAGAACCAATCGCGGACAAATAATTATTTTTGATCAAATAAAAGCATTGGGCCCTGACAATGAAGAATTAGAATTATCCCCGATTAATCTAATACTAAATTAATACTGTCTGAGATAAAATAATTCATCGTTTAAACAAAACATTTTTTTCATATTCCTGTATATCAGCAATATAATCCTCTCCAGTTTTCACATTTTGTATTAAACAATAATAATCCCAAACCTGCCCAAACATCCTGGTTTTCATTAATTCAAGATATGCAAGGCGTTCAAAGTTTTTCCCCTCCTCTTCATATTCTCTCAGCATATCTGAAGGTTCAAGTAAAGCAAATAAAAATGCTTGTTGAACGGCCCGTGTACCAATAACATAAGCACCAATTCTGTTAATACTTGCATCGAAAAAATCAAGTCCGATATTCACCCGGTCCAGATAATTATTTCTAACAACTTCCTGGGCTATAAGTTGAATCTCGTTATTTAATGTTACAACATGATCACTATCCCATCGTACTCCACGAGTAAGATGCAACAAAATTTCATCCAGATAAAGAAGTACAGATGATATTTTATCTCCTATTTGTTCAGTAGGGTGAAAGTGCCCATTATCAAGACATAAAACTTTATTATTATTTATTGCATATCCCAGATAAAATTCATGTGATCCAACAACCATTGCCTCTGAACCTATTCCAAATAATTTACACTCTAATGAATCTTTCAGGAATTTTTTATCATATTCTACCTCAAAAATCTCATCAAGCGATTTTTTTAAAATTTCCCTGTACCCTGCCCTGTCAATAGGAATATCTTTTGAACCATCAGGAATCCATATATTGTGAAGCGAAGGACTTCCCTGCTGCTTCCCTATTTCAGCAGCAATAGCGCGGCAACATTTTATATGTTTAACCCAAAACTTCCTGATCTCTTCATTTTTGCTGGATAATGTAAAACCAGCATCGGCTTTTTTATGAGAAAAACATGTTGAATTAAAATCTATTACCGTATTTCGTTCGTTTGCCCAATCTATCCAGCCCTGAAAATGTTTGATTTCAATTGCATCACGTTCAATAAACTTACCACCAAACTCACCATAAATAGCATGCAGACTTAATCTTTGTTTTCCTGGTATTAAAAACATTGCTTTATCCAAATCCTGACGTATTTCTTCAATTGTGGAAGCTTTGCCGGGATAATTACCGATAGGCTGAATACCAACTCCACTTAAAGTGGAATCAGGCGTTTCAAATCCGCCTACATCATCTGCCTGCCAACAATGCAAACTAATATCAATGTTTTTCAGTTTTTTTATTGCATCATCAGTATTTACTCCAAATTTCGCATATTGAATTTTAGCCAGCTTATATGCCTCTGTCACAAATTTATTATCCATGTTTTAACAAGATATTAGAAATTTCTTAAAACTATATATTAAATAAAATGCAATTATTTTCTGGTAAATAAAAATATTATCCAGGAACCAACTTGGGAAATATGAGCTTTTCCAGTTTAATTCTTTAACAATGCAAGATAAATTTAATAAATATTATTCAGGATAAAAATTTGAATATCTGCATAGTGTTTCATGTTATCAGGTATTAATGCTTCCATTATTTTTGTATTAACCCAAGGAAGATATTATAGGAGGGAAAAATTATTTTGATCTAATTAATCTATCTCTTAACTTTAGACTAATCATTTTTTGCTTGTCAATAATGTTAAAAAGGTTTTGTTAATATTTTAAGAAATATCTACCTGAATTGGAAAGAAGTAATTTTGATAGCTACGTTTTAAAATATATTCTTACACCGGATGATGTTGGGTTTAAGGATAAGAGAAAAATAAAAATCGAAAATCCTGAAATTGTTTTGGAAAAAATTTGGGCTCTTGGAGGTGAAAATGGTTGGTATTATGCAAACTGGCTTTGGAAATTAAGAGGTTTTTTAGATAAAATTTTCGGGGGAGTAGGATTAAAAAGGGGAAGAACTTCCAATACAACTATATCTGCCGGAGACATATTAGATTTCTGGAGAGTACTAATTGCTGATAAACAATCAGGCAGATTATTACTCTTTTCAGAAATGAGAATGCCTGGTTATGGTTGGCTGGAGTTCAAAGTTGAAAATCAATATTTAAGTATTATTACCACATACAAACCCATTGGTATATTCGGAAAATTATACTGGTATATAGAAAAGCCACTACATGATTTAATTTTTAAAAATCTTATCAAATTAATCGGTTCTCCAGATTAGTATTTTTAAACTCCTGATATTCAACTAATCAATTTTACACATCTTTAATATGCGGAATTGAGAATTTTCATGTATGAGCATATAATAATACATTCCGTATGAAAAAGAATCCGCATTGAATTTATATGTATGTGTTCCCTGATTCAAAAAAGAATTATTAATTATTGTTTCCATTACTTGCCCTCGTATATTAATAATCTTAAGAGATATTTTACCCCCTTCATTCAATTTGAATGAAATATTAGTGTCTGATTTAAAGGGGTTTGGATAATTCTGAAAGAGTTCAATATTTACCTGTTTTTGCTCAAAATTATTTGTTCCAAGATATAGCTCATTAATAAAATCTGCCTGTACCCAGAATACATGAAAATGTCCATCCACATATCGTGTAAAAAATAAATAATTGCCATCAGGAGTGATTTGCGGACATGCTCCATAAATATCAGGATATTCAACAGTAATATTAATTAAGTCAGCCCAGATCCTGTTTTCATCTCTTTTACAGAACATAATACAATTCTTTAGCTGGCCATTAATTACCACCGGTCTTTCAAACAGGATATACCTGGTTTGAGGATCAACATACGGCATACTTTCACATGCACCGGTATTAATTAAAGGGCCCATATTTATTGGACTTTCATAATGGCCATTAACAAAATGAGAATAAAATATATCATCTTCTCCGTAATTTGGTGTTCTCTCCGAACCGAAATATATGGTACCATTATTATCAATAGATGTTTGCCAATGTAAGGGATAATTGTTGATTATTGGATCTAATGGCAGGGGTTCCGACCAACCACCATCATTTTGTCGTGTTACATACCATACCCTTTCATAGGCATATCCGTTATAAAGCCTGTCTGAATTAAAGAATAGTTTTTGCCCGTCAGGAGAAAAAACAGGATTATCATCAAAATAAGGACTTGAAAAGGAAACAACAGCAGGTTCTGTCCACCTGTTATTGATCATTCTTGAATAATAGATAGTTGCACTGCTCCAATCATTTTCAACCTCACTCCAAATCATTTCAGTTCCATCAGGAGAGAAGGAAGGCGAGCAATGCAAAACTTTGGTATCGATAATTCCATGAGCAAAATATTGAGGTTCATTACCAGGTAATTCTTGTCCAAAATACGGACCATATAAATCCGTATAGACAATGTTTTGATTCAGGGACTGATTTAAAACTCTGACCTTTTCATTAGTAAGGTCTGTTTGAGTAAAACCAGAATAAACAAATAATTGTAAAAATATTAATATAGATAATATTTTCATTCTATTATTTTTATTTATCATACCAATTCAATTAATAATATTATTTTACAAAAGGATTACCTGGCAGAATCATTCAAAATCCAGACCATATAATTTAATTAGCAGGTTTTGTGAATGTTATATTATCTGGCTTTATATTAAAGAATGCAAAACTGTATAGTTCGCTTACATTGAATGTCCGTAATCTGCGACACTAAAAATTAAGATCATAATATATTACTTCCCCATTTTCAGGTTTTCTGGGATTATAATCCTTATTATCTCCTGCAACAATTGCTTTTAATATTCCTTTTTCAGGAGAAGAAACTAAAAATTCACAGGGGTTTACAAGTACTATTGGGACACCGCATTCTTCTGATCGTAATAACATTAAATCCTGACTGTACCTGCCTGTACTACCACCCGACAAACAAAATATAACATCAGCTTTATTTTTGGCAAGTTCCTGAACCGGTGTTGGGAACTGACGATCATAACAAATCATCATGCCAAATTTTCCAAACTGACTATCACAAACAGGAAAAGTTTTCCCTGAACTATATATCTTTCTTTCCGGCCCCCATAAATTAACTTTCCTGTATTTCAGTATTATTTCCCCTTCCTGATCAATAATTATGGAAGAATTATAGATTTTGTCTCCTTCCTCTTCACTTAGTCCAAGCACAAGAAATATATCAAGTGAATCTGCAATATTTTTTAGTCTCTTAATATATTTCCCGCCGGGAATTTTCTGTGCTAATTTTTTAAATCCATTCTTGTCAAGGCTTTCATTTCTTATTGCATAACCGTCTAAAAAGCATTCACTGCTGCAAATAATATCCGCCCCATTTTCCGATGCTTCAATTATTAATTTTTTAGCCCTGATAAAATTCGATTCCAGATTTTCCGGCACCCATTTAAGTACTAATCCAGCCACCCTGATTCTGACAGGCGGATTATTGTTTTTTTTTCCTGCCAAAACTTCCTCAGAATCAAAAATCAAAGCTAAACATATGAATATTATAAATGCTGAATAATGCTTCATTTAAATCCATTTAATCAAACAAATATAAACAGTATTTATTTATTGGTAGTAAACTCTAAAAGACAGAAGCTAATAATATAAGCTTCTTAACAATAGTCTTATTATCAGCTTGTATTATCTCAGTAAAATATATGCCCGGCTGTGTATTAATCAGCTCTATCTGAACAGGGTTGTTATATACTATGTCATTATGATTCAGACAAAAGACAACTTCTCCCTTAACAGAAATTACTCTGATCCTTTTCGGCTTATCAAACTTACTGTTCCAACTAATATTTAATAAACCGTATACCGGATTTGGGTATAATTTGTATTCCATTTCCGGTATTATATTATAAATAGAACTGGCTGACTCTGTTGTAAAGCTAAAAACATCGCTGGTTTCAGTATGTTCGCTGCCTGAATATGCAGTTACCCTCCAATAATATGTTGTATTCAGTTCAAGTGTTTCTATAGCGGTCAGAGGCTCAGTTGCACCAAAAGATTCCACATCCGAATCAAAATTTGTTGATGTTGAAATATCTAACCTGTAAGAACTTGCAAAAGGAACAGAGTCCCAAAAGAAATTAATATTTCTTGAACTTATATCCTCAGCCTCATTATCAGGCTCAAGCAGCAAAGGTTTAATGCAAGTCATAAAAATATGATGATATTCTATTCTATTTGCACCCATCTCCGGAATACATAATTCCTGCAACACCTGGTTATAAAAAATGTCTGCAGGATTTACCAGATTATTCATTATCACTTCCGGGTCATTCTCGAATAATGGATCGTAACGAAATACCAGGTTTGATCCCTGACTTGACACATAATAATAACCGCAATTATCAACAGTAATTCCATCAAGGTTGGAATAGCCTGTAGAAACAACCACATTAACTTCACCTGTTTCAAGATTAATCTCCTTTATATCAGCATTCTCCTGCCAGAAACAGGCAACAAGCCTGTTATTTGCCTCATCAAACCAAATACCATTTATACCATCAACTCCTGTAGTAACCCATTCTTCAACATTACCTGTAGCAATATTGATCTTAAAAATCATGTTCTGGGCTCTTTCTCCAAGATATAAATTGCCATTATTATCAGCAACAAGATCATTAACAAAATTTGTTCCTGCATTAACATTAAATACTGATTGGCCTGTTTCAAGGTTAAATCCTTTAACACATGCAAAATCTGCAACATAGAAAACACCATTATATATAGCCGAACCTTTGGGTTCCTGAAGACCAGCAGTGGCAAAAACACTCATTTCCCCGGTTGCCGGATCATAGGCCAGTATGTTTCCATCTCCATAATTAGATATGAGGTATCTGTTATGTGCTGAATCATAAATAATGCTTTCCGGACTGTTTAAACTCTGTCCTGAGAGATTGATCGAAAAAATAATTGTGATAATTATAGCATACAGAGATTTCATAATAAATGTTTTTGAAAATTTGTAATTATTTCAGCAAAAATAAATGAATAATATTAAGATGTCGACCAAAGTTAAAAAACATATCCTGATTTCTAAATCAGGATGTTTATTATAAACTCAACTATTAAAATTGTATATAAAATATATAATGATAAAAACAGCCTGTTGCAAACAAGAAAAAATGAGGTTCTTTACGAGACCAATGTTAAGTTATAATATTACTCACAAACTAATATGATTGAATAATGCTTCATTTCAATCTGTTGAATATCACAAATATAAACAGTATTTATTTATTTTTTGGTAAACTTTAAAAGACAGAAGCTAATACAATAAGCTTCTTAACAATAGTCTTATTATCAGCTTGTATTATCTCAGTAAAATATATGCCCGGCTGTGTATTAAACAGCTCTACCCGAATCGGATTAGTTACTATGTCAGTTTGATTCAAACAAAAAATGACTTCTCCTTTAACAGATAACAGTCTGATCCTTGCCGGAGCATCTAACTTACTGTTCCAACTAATATTTAATAAATCGTATACCGGATTTGGGTATAATTTATATTCCATTTCTGGTATTATATTATAAATATAACTGGCTGACTCTGTTGTAAAGCTAAAAACATCACTGGTTTCAGTCTGATCACTGTCTGAATATGCAGTTACCCTCCAATAGTATTTTGTGTTCAGGCTAAGTGTTTCTATTGTAGTATTGTTTTCTGATACTCTAACAGTTACAAGATCAGAATCAAAATCTGATGAGGTAGACATCTCAAAGTTGTAAAATGTTGAAAAAGCAACACTATCCCATAAAAATTCAAGATTTTTTGAACTCTGTTCCTCTGTTCCGTTTTCAGGTTCGAGTAGTTCAGGTTTAATTATTGCCGGAATGATTCTACGTATTCTGTTTGCATTGTATTCTGCTACATAAATAATACCGGATGAAGTAATTGCAATACTATTTGGCCCATCAAATCTGGCATTGTCAACATGTCCATTTGTTCCTCCAGAAGTTAAACTACCTGCAAAAACAGAAACTCTGCCTTCAGAATTAATTTTGTATATCCTGTTATGTCCATAACTTGGAACATATAGATTTTCTTCATCATCAAAAATAAGATATTGTAATATGGCCGGGGTAGTATTACTTATGCTGGCAAAATTACCAACAACTCCAGCAGGAGTTACTTTATTTATTATTCCCGTATTATAATTAGAAACATATAAATTCCAGGCTGAATCAAAAACCAGTCCCAATGGTGCACTGAAACCCGAAGCAAAAGTGCTTATTACTCCTTCAGGAGAAATTTTACTGACAGTTGTACCTGCCCCATTACCATGGTTGGAAACATAAAGATTTCCTTCACCATCAAATTGAAGTGCGCTTGGATTATTTAATCCGGTGGCAAATATGCTTATTACTCCTTCAGGGGTGACTTTATTAATTACACCTGAGCCAAAATTAGATACATAAAGATTCCCTTCAGTATCAAATACAAGTCCATCCGGGGCATTAAAACCAGTAGCATAAGTACTTACCACCCCACTGCTTGTTATTTTTAATACATTATTACCTATGCCACCTCCCCAATTAGCCACATATAAATTCTCAGATTCATCAAGAGCAAAACCATCAGGTCCGTAAAGGCCTGAACCCGTTACAAATGTACTTACTGTTTGTGCTGATATTTGATTAAAAAAAACAATTAGTAATATTCCAATAAACAACACTCTGACTTTTGTCAAATGATATATATTTTCTTTTCTCATAATAAATAAAATTTATGTGCATTGGTAAAATTATATGAGATCATCATCACATTCATTTTAAATACATTTCAATTTTATTTCAAATTCATATTTTTTTATTAATATGAAATTTGCAGAAAAGTTGATAGCATTTCTTTTCAAAAATTTGCAGGATAATTATTTAGGACTAAACAACTTAATCATTGAAGATTTCAAATGAAATAAGATTAATTAAAATCTTCATCAATTGCTAATAAACCATCAGAATTTGTGAGTTTTACATAATCTAAAGCTCCTAAACCATAGAATAAAAAATGAACACCAAGAATTTTACCAATATCCCTAAGCTCTTCAGATTTGTAAACCTCTGTTTCACCAATTGAAATAATTATAGTATTATCACTTACAGTTGATGTTAATGACTGCCATTCAGAAAAATCACATTCAAACTCTGAAAGGCTGGTATAATTTCCGTTCATTAATGTGTCAGAGAATTGCATGTTAAAGCAAGGAGAACATCCATAATCGCCAAAAGTAAAGGAGTGTTTACCTTTCTCACCAATAAGAAATATTGTACAATATTTGCATGGATCAATTACAAAATCAGACTGAGGTGCCATGGCCCTTAGTATTAAAATATAATCGGTACTTAATAAGCCTCCTAAGTCTTTCACATAATAAATACTGGTATAAATGGGCTTATTAGGATCTACCGGTATTTCGTTAACCATTTCTCTGGTAATCTGGAATATCCCCTGGGATATAGAATTCTCATTATTGATATAATCTGGTATTAATTGATTTCCATCCTGTCTGATAAGCGAAAGCCAGCCATCTGATTCAATAAAAACTTTTTCTTCCCCAACCAGAATATTATCAGCATAAATCTGACAACTATGGTATCCCGGATAAAGATATATTCCATTGTATTGTTTTTGTAAAGGATCGAGTAACCTGGGCTCACGAGATTCAGCATAAAGCTTCAATAAAAGGCTATCCGGTTTATAATTCTTAGTGTCATATCTAATCTCTACAGAAGCCGGGACCCCAATAATATTAGGATTAGCAATTTTAAAATCAATATTCTTTATCTCATCTGTGTTAGAATTTTTAAATAATAAATAAGCAATTATTGTACAGGCAACTACAGCAATTATCCAAATAACTGGTGTTAAATTTTTCTTTCTGGATTTTGTTCCTGATGAGGATGAAGAAGAATTAATTTCTGTAATCTCCGGTGATAAAGAAAATTGAAACCAGGAATCGTATCCTGCATATTTAGCAATAGCATCGAGAGTAGATTTATGTGGTTTAAACCTTAAATTACCTTTAAAAAGCCTGATAAGAGTAGATATACTAATATCTATTTTAGTTTCTTCAAAAATTAAAATATTTAATTGATCATAATCTCTGTTAGTCCAGTTCTGAGAATCGCCCAAGCCTGATTTTCTGCCTACTTCATCAAGACATTTCTTTAAGACTTCTGTATTAATACCATTATTCTCCATAGCAGGGAATAAAGATAAAAATAAAATCATGACTAAGCCCAGTATTAATTCCAGGCATATCACAATAGAATTAATACTTACAAACCAATATGATTGAATAGGGCTTCTTTGTATGAAGGACCAATTGGAATCGGCGTTACGGAAAGATGTTATGGGTATGTATAAACACTAATGCTTTTTAGTAATTCACTAAAAAGCATTAGTAATTGTATTTTGAATATGAAATCTTATTTTATTCTTTTAGCTTTCATTTCGCGTCCGTTCATGCTGAATATAAGACCTTTAACTTTTTCATTTTCATCTATTTCGAATAAAACTGTGAGTTCAGCCGGGTATTTTATGAAAAATTTGGTTTTTGTTTCAGGAAGAAGTTCAGCTTTATTACCTCTATCAACAAAATATAATTTATCATCTTCTTTTTCTATAAGAAAATAATCGCCTGGAGCAATTTCATATTTGCCAACATACAGATTATAAATCTCAGAATTAAGCTTAATAGCTTTTTTATGTTTTACCTTTATTTCATTATTTCTGGCCACTCTGGCTTTTTCAATTCTATCTAAAATATTGGCTATTTGTTTATTATTTTCATCCGGTTCAACCACAGCATTAGCTAAAGAAACTGCTATATTATTAAGTTTTTTATTCTTTATAATATCAGTGTCATCCAATAGTGAATAAATTTCAAGTCCGGCATGAATCATTTTTCCATTTTCCAAAGCAGAGATCTCATCCTTATTTAAAGCTCCTCTGTAAATCATCATATTTCTATACAGTACATTTTTAGAATTATTCCCTACTAAAAACTGAATTGGTTCAATCTGTTCGGCAATCACAGCTTGTTTAATCCCATCAATATATAAAATTGTCTTATTGCTTAAATAACTATGTGTTATAAATAAATTATGCCATTTATTCTTTTCTATTCTGTGCTTTGAAGCAGTTGATTTATTATCGGATTTATATAATAGATATCCATCATTATTCAAAGAAATTTTATGTAAAATATTATCCACATTAATTGCTGCCAGTGTTCCCATACTTTTAGTTTTGAAAGAGAAACCAAATGAAAATGAATGAATTACATCTGTCGGCACATAGCCAACATTTTTGAATTTGGCTTTAGCACCAAGCTTTATACTATTTTCATTTACTGGCATTTTTGGAATATTCTTACCATTTTTAATGGCATCAAACATATCCGGAACAAATGCATAAAATAGTTCTTCATGCCCCCTATCGTTTGGGTGATTAGGATCAAATGTATGTCCTTCGGGAAAATGACCATTTCCATCATCCAGAACACCAAGCAAATTAACACAAGCAACACCCAAAGCATTCATTTTCAGATTCATTCTTTTCAAATAATCATATTGTTTGCCTGTATAATTATCATTACTGTAACAAAGTCCTATTACTGGAGTAATTTTATGTTCTTTACACAAGTCAATAATTTTATTGATTCCTGTTTCATAACTTAGAGATACTGAGTCTGGGTCTTTTGTTTCAAGTCCTTCATTCGACATTGATAATCCTAATAATAAATAATCAGGATTCAACTGAATAACCTCTTCTTCAAATATTGTGATAGCATCTTTTGTATTAAATCCAGGCACAGATTTATTGATAATTTCCCATCCTTTTGGTTGAAGAAATCGGGCAAGACGAGTTACGTATCCGTTTTGCATATCATACTTTTCTTTGTAGCTGCTTACCCATCCTGAAGCCACAGATGAACCAATTACTACGATCTTTTTATTATTAGAATTTGTGTTATTTTGTGTAAAACCCTCACCAAAAGTAAAGGCGAAAATTTGTAAAATAATTAGTGCTCTGATAATTTTATTTTTATTCATATAAATAAATTTTATGTTTATTAACTTAGGCTATAACGGTTGAATATAATGAAGGTTACAGCATTATTTAACTTATGTGTCAAAGGGAAATATAATGTTATAAAGGGATGAATAATGTGATGAATTCAACTGGTAATATTTTATTGGGACAATTGTATATATTCATATACTTTTGACAGTGATAATTATGTGTGAATGAAGAAGAAGAGGTATTTATATTTTGTATTGTTTTGGATTGGAGCATTTATTGTAATGTTCTTATCCTTTTTAACAATTCTGGAACCATTACATTCTCTCAGAAATACAGCTGGATTTGTTATTCCTTTGATTTTTCCAGTTCTGATTCTGGATTATTTTTTTGAAAAATATTTCATAGTTAAAAAATATATTTATTTTGGAATTTCTTCCCTGATAACAATATTAAGTTTTGGACTATTGAACTTTTATGCTTTAAAGTATTTAGTTCAGGATCGGGAAGCTGAATCCAATACAGTTTTATCTATAATACTCTTTTTTCTAATTTACCGTGGAATAAAATTCATTCGTATTGGGACACAACAGCAGTTCAGGTTGAATCAGGCAGAATTAAAGCTATTGAAATCGCAGATAAATCCACACTTCTTATTCAATAATTTAAATAATATTTATTCATTAATTATTGAGAAAAACAATCATGCATCAGATGCAGTACTCAAACTTTCATCATTAATGAGGTATATGCTTGAATCGTCGAAATTTTCATATATTACTTTAAAAGAGGAAATTAATTTTATTGAAGATTATATTAGTTTAGAAGAAATAAGGCTTGAGGATAACTGTGAAATTAATCTGGCAATAAACAATGAGGATACTGAAAAAAAATTACCTCCTTTGCTTTTTATTCCACTGATTGAAAATTGTTTTAAACATGGGATAAGTGCCAACAAACAAAATAATAAGATAAATATTATTATAAAAAGTGAGAGAAATCGTATTCATTTTAAAACATCAAACCATATCGCTCCAAAGAGAGGTATACAATTAAACAAAAATGAAAAACATGGGATAAACAATTTACAAAAACGATTAGAACTTCTTTATCCCGGCAACTATTCCTATAAAACTGAAATAATTGATAATATATACAGGGTTGAACTTATACTTAATATTTAGGAAAAGAATATGGAAGAAATTAAGTGCTTGATAGTAGAAGATGAAAAACCGGCTCAGCGTATTCTTGAAAATTTTATTTCAAAGGTTCCCGGACTGATATTGGTTAAAGTTTGTGAAAACGCTATAGAAACCATACATTTTCTTCATCATGGAAAAGTAGATTTAATATTCCTGGATATTAATATGCCAGAACTTAGCGGGCTTGAAATGTTAAACTCTTTAGAATTTAAACCAAAAGTAATTATTACAACCGCCTATTCTGAATATGCACTTGATGGATATGAATTCGGAGTTATAGATTACCTGATGAAACCATTTTCATTCCAAAGGTTTTTAAAAGCTGTAAACAGATATATTGAACAATACGGCAAACAACCAACTTCAACAACTAATAAATATAGCTGTTGTGATATGGGTAAAAAATTTATAAGTATTAAAACAGATTCAGGCGTTCAGAATATACTATTATCTGATATATATTATATTGAATCTTATGGTAATTATCTTAAGATTAATTGTTCAGAACGCAAGTTTGTTGTAAGAGATACTTTAATTAATATGGAAAAAAAACTACCGGATAATGCTTTTATAAGGATTCACCGTTCTAATATTGTTTCAATTTCAAAAATTGAAAGTTTTAAAAGCAATCATATAATTATAATTACTGGTAATAAAATTCCAGTTGGGAATCTTTACAAATCAAGGCTGAGAGAATTGTTTAATTGAAAGTTTCTCTACTAATTACCCTTCGAGGTAATATCGGTGATTACAGCAATCATGACCTTCCATTAAAGTCTTATCACGCTTTAATTTAATTTTGGGATTGTAACTCTCAGGATATGAATAATCTCCATAACAAACACAGGCGAAACCAAATTTTCCATCAAATTTCAATACTTTGTAAACCTCTTGTGATAAACATTCTGTCACCTTAATTTCAAATACTTTATCAGTATCCTCAACAACCTCCAATGATAAGGAATCTAATGTATTTGGCTGTTTAAACATCTTTGTAAATGATTTGAAACTATTATCAGCATCTCGTTTTGCACCCCTTTTTCCTTCCTCAAGGCTTCTCATTTTTGTAAAACTCTTAATCATTTCCAGAGTCTTTTCTTCACCATGTTCTTTAATTTGGTGTTTATAAAATCTAACTAATCTCCTGAATCGGAAAACTGCCAACTCTCTGTTTGAAAACTTCTTATCTTTTTTCCTGTCAAATTTGTGACCATCTTGCAATAGGTCTAAATCAATATCTTCTGTCACTGAACCTATTACATGTGGGATTGCATATAATGACAAGGCACATAAAGGAATAGATTTTGTTAGAAATTGACGACGACTGGAACTACTTTTTTCTGTTTTATTCATAATTTAATATTTAATGAGTGAATATTCTGTAAGATTTATATATATCATTTGATTCCTTTTTTATCAAGAATTTTCTCAATTTCCTCCATAGATCGCTCCATTGAATCCATAGTTTTTTCAAAGGATTCAGAGGAGGTTAAATCTACGCCGGCTTTTTTCAAAATATCGATTGGGTAATCTGATCCGCCAGCTGAAAGAAAATCAAGGTATTTTTCCAAAACACCTTCTTTTTTATTAAATATTTTTTCAGCCAGAATACTCGCTGCAGTATGGGATGTGGCATACCTGTAAATAGGATAAGCCCGCAAAAATAGCAGACGGTCAAAAGCCCAATTCATACCAAGGTTGTCGGGAATTATACAAACCCCATGATCATGACCATAATATTTCCTCAAACTCTCAAGATAAATACCATTAATTACATCAGCACTGAGATTATTCCCGTTTTCGACCTCTCTGTGTAAGCTAAGTTCAAATTCTGAAACCTGCACTCTGTTGAAAATGGAACTTTCAATAGTTTCCAATAAGTAATACAGCCTTAAATCATCATCCTTGATATCTTTCAGCAACTTCTTTTTTAAAAGTTCCTCGTTAACCAATGAAGAGATTTCAGCCACAAAAGTGGAATAAAAGGCATTAGGATATGCTTGATTCCTGTCAGACAAATATGTATGAACAGCATGTCCTATTTCATGTGTCAGAGTGGACATGTTTTGAAAAGTGCCCATGAAATTCAGTAAAATATATGGATGCCCCTGGTAAGCTCCAAAATCACCATAAGCATTTGATCGTTTGCCTAAAGTTGGATATATATCTATCCAGCGGTTCATAAAAGCTTTTTTAACAACTGATATATATTCCTGGCCCAAAGGCTGTAAAGATTCCATTATTAATTCTTTAGCCTCTTCAATATCATATTTTTTGTCAAACCCACTGACCAGGGGAGAGGAAAGATCAGATATGTTCAAAGTATCTACTCCTAATAATCGTTTTCTAATATTTAAGTAACGATAAAATTTATCCAGATTATTATTTGCATTGCTTATCAGATTATGAAAAACCTCTACCGGTATATTATCAGGGTAAAGAGTCATCTCGAGGCAATCTTTGTATCCCCTGACCCGTGTATTATAAACATCTACATTTATCTTAGCATCCATCAACGCACTGAGGGTTCTAATGTAATTATTTATTTCACCAGTAAATTCCGTATTCATAAAAACATTATAAATTGTTGATGGGGCACGAACCATCTGACCGGTTTCTGCAATCAATTTCTCTTCATTTTCTGAAAATGTATATTTTTTTCGACGCATTAGATCATTTAAATAGAATGAGTAAGGTTTCAGGGCTGGTTCATTATTAATGAATTTTTTGATTGTTGACTCATCTATTTTTAATATTTCCGGCTCTATAAATGCTGTATAGCTGTTGTATTTTCCATACATTTGGTTTGTTTCCTGGCTAAGTACCTGATATTTGTAATTTCTAGTATCCTGTCTTGATTTATTCCAGGTGTAGCTACCTAAACGTCTCATTTCCTCTTGAATATCAGTTAAGAATGATAAACAGTCAAGCATATTTGAAGATGATTCGGCAAGTGTATTCTTAAAGGATGGAATAAGTTCAATCTTTTTCAATACCTGATTTTTTGATTCAGTCCAGGCCTCATCTGTTAGATAGAGATCAGTCAGATCCCATTTATACTTCTCGGGTATCTGTGAGCGGTCTCGTATTTGTGAGAATAATCCATCGCAACTGGAAATGAGAATAAATAAAACCGAAATTATCCTTATAATTTTCATATTAGCTTAATTTGTATTCTCTAATTATAGATTATGATTAATAAAGAAAAAAGTATTTCTTTTTAAAAATAGATAAGAGATATCACAAATCAGCTTATAATTCAGCCAACTGACCTAAATAATCAGTGAACCGATACAATAACCGATGAATGGAATATATTATCCTATGAAGCTCTTAAACAAATGTTTACGGGTACGGGATAATTTTAATTTTGTTCCATCTTTTAGAATAACAGAATAATCACCAGAGGATATTGGACTCATACTTTTAATCTCATCAAATCTTACAATGGATGATCTATGAATACGCAAGAATTTTTTAGGATCAAGAAGTTTTTCGAGTTTTAAAAGACTTTCCTTTAATAAAAAACTTGAATCTTCAGTATGGATTCTGACATAATAATCCATGGCTTCAAACCACTTTACATCCTTAACATCAATAAAAATAGTTTTCCCTTTTTCCCTGATCATAATTCGGGATAAATATTTTTCATCTTTGGAAAAGTTATAATTTCTTACATGATCCAATTCCCGTGTGCGACTTGTTATATCTTGATAGTTTTTTATAAGAGAAATAATATTCTTGCTTATTTCAGCTTCTGCTTTGTTTTTAATATGGTCAAAAGCTCTGGATAAGGCAGTTCTGAAACGTTCATCATTAAAAGGTTTTAATAAATAGTCGAGTGCATTTACTTCAAAAGCATTAATAGCGTATTTATCAAATGCAGTGACAAATATAATAACAGGTAAAGTTGCTGAATTTAATTTTTCCAGAACTTCAAATCCACTATATTCAGGCATTTGTATATCAAGAAATATTAAATCAGGTTCGAATTCCTCAATTGCTTTTATTGCTTCCTCTCCGTTTTCACATTCACATAATATTTCAATATTATCCTCGCCAACAAGTAATTCTTTAATGCCATCGCGAGCAAGTTGCTCATCATCTATAATAATTGTACGGATCTTATTCATCTTTAATTATATCTGATAATATTGGGATAGATATTAAAATATTTAATCCTGATTCCTTTTTATTATTTAGCTCAAATTCATATTTATTTCCATACAATATTGATAGTCTTTTTTTAATATTTTTTAAGCCTAAACCATCAGCTTTTTCTATTGACCAGTCATCAGATAATCCTGGACCATTATCAGATACTCCCAGAGTGATATTATCCCTGAACTTTTTGGCTGATATATGAATTGCTATGGAATCTTTAAATTTATTAATTCCATGTTTTACAGAATTTTCTACCAGCTGTTGGAGAAGAAAAGATGGTATTAAACAATGTAATACATTATCTGATATATCTGTAGTACAGCTTAACCTGTTTTTAAATCTTATTTTTTCGATGTCCAGATAAAGGTTAATTATATAAAGTTCCCTTTTTATTGATATTAATTGAGAATCTGAATCACTCAGTGAAGAACGGAGTAATTCACCAAATCCGGCAATCATGTCGATTGCCTGATTATAGGACTTTTTTCTGATAAGGTTTGATATTGAGTGCATTGTGTTAAAAAGAAAATGCGGTTTTAACTGATTTTTTAATGCCTGGAGTTGAGAAACTACAAGACTTTTTTCAAGTTTGGCTGATTTAAGTTCTCTTTCTTTTAACACTGCATAATGATTAATTGCATGTCCTACTCCAAGTATAACCCAGTATATTAATAATGGTATGTAGATCTCAATTAGCAAAAATTTCCATCGACTCTCGAAAAACTCCATGAATGTTCTGTCATGCAAGCTGAATATCATGGTAATCACCAGAATAAGGATAGCATAAATTACACAAGTAATTAAGCATGAAATTATGTGAATTCTTAATGGGCGCTTCCATGATCCCTGTTTGAAAGGATATTTATTACTTAACCATAGAATTCCTGGAGACAGGATAATCCAAATGAACCATTGCTTGCCATCTATTATCAATACTCTCAGCCATGTAATATCCGCCCTTTCTCTCCATTCAAAATAATTTGCACTGGAGATAAGGATAGACAAAAATGCCCAGAAGCCAACGACAACAAGCATTCTGACAATAAAGGGTTTGTGAAAAAAAAATTTCCTGGTATTATCTTTCATCAACAAAAAATATGAAGATGCAAGTTATATTTTATTTCGGGAATTGATATCAAAATCCATTAAAACATCACCGTGACTTATATAAAGAATACCATAAGGATAAAAAGGGCCCCAGGCAAATTACCGGGAATTATCATTATTCCTAATCTTCGAGGTAATATCGGTGATTACAACAATCATGACCTTCCATTAAAGTCTTATCACGCTTTAATTTAATTTTTGGATTGTAACTCTCAGCCCAGGGATAATCTCCTTCACAAACACATGCAAATCCGAATTTTCCATCAAAGTCCAGTGCCTTGAAAACTTCATGCGACATACACTCCGTAACTTTAATTTCATATACGGTATCGGTATCCTCAATAACCTCCATAGATAAAGAACTTAACATTCTGGGATCTTTAAACATAGCTACATATGATTTGAAACTGTCATTAGAATTACGTTTTGCATCCTCTTTTCCTCTCGCAATCATTCTCTTTGTTGTAAAATCCTTAATCATTTCCAGTACCTTCTCTTCTCCATGTTCTTCAATTAGATGCTTGTAAAAATTCACTGATTGACGAGTTGCGAAAATTTGAAGCTCTTTCATTGAAAACTTTCTATCTAACTTTTTATCAAATTTGTGACCATCCTGTTGTAGGCCTAGAACCAGATCTTCTGACACAGAGCCCATTACATGCGGCAAAGCAAAAATAGACAATGCACACAATGGGATTGATTTGGATAAAAACTGACGGCGGTTTGACTTATTTTCTTCTGTATTTTTCATAATTTGTTATTTATTGAGTGAATAGTTTGAATTGTTAATAAATTCAATCTTATTATAAATTTCATTCTTCATGGCTAAATTATTTGAAAAAAATATCAAAAAAAAGTGACAGTTCACTGATGGTATATAATTATCCACTTGTATATTATATCGTTTCATTTGTGGTAATCTGTAATAAAATCTCAGATTTCTTGCCAATTATGAAATAGATTTAACCACCAATGAAATAATTAGTTTAGCTAATTATAATTATCTTAAATTAGTATCAAAATTAAATAACTCCTTCATGAACAATATGAAACAATTTTTATATTTAAAAAAACTAATACTGCTGCTCATATTAATATTTTCCGCCTGTATAATATCTGCACAGAAACCTCAAAATATGGATGAGGTCAACATCCTTATTGATAATTATAATGTTGACAGTGTAGATATACCTGAGATCAGAAAAATCTATAATAATTATCTTGAATTAAATACAAAAGAGGCTTTGATTTGGGCGAATGATTTGATTTTTAAAATTAAGAATGAAGAATTATTAATAAGGCCCGAGCTATTATTCGAAATTGCACAGGAACTTGATATTAGAAATCATCTGTTAATTGCTGATGAACTTTACATAACTGCAAAAGAAATATATACAAAAAGTGGCGATTTCGAATCGGCCCTTACTCAGGATATCCATATTGCATACAATAAGTCAAAAAAAGGGGATTATAAATCTGCACTTGCAATTCTTGAAAATGTATTAAAAGAAGCTGAAGATAAGGGATACTACAGGCAGATTGCTGAGGCCTATATGGGTCTGGGATATGCCAATGTTTATCTCGAAAAATATGAAACAGCTATTGATTATTCTAAAAAAGCATTAGAATATTCCATAAAAATAAATGACCAGCTGTATATAGCTCAAACTTATTATATTATTGGAAAAATATCTTCACTCATTGGGAATGAGAGAATTGCTTTGGTAAATTACAGAAATTCAATTGAATATGATGATTCAACTCTTCTGAGAATAATTTACATTGAAATGTCGAATAGCTATAATAAAATCAATTTAACAGACAGTTCGTTTTTTTATGCAAGGAAGGCCATTAATATTTCATCAAAAACAAATGATTATAAACATTTACCCGACAGTTATGGATTTCTTGGCAGACTTTTATTTGAACATGGTAATTATGAAGAAGGTAAATTATATATTGATTCCTGTATCTCTATAGCCATCGAAAATAGGGATTTTGTGATATTAGCTGGAATAAATAAATATTTGAGTAATTATTTTAGCCAGAAAGCAGATCATAAACAAGCTTTGAATTATTTTCAATTATATTCAGATTATTCTGATTCAGTACGGATAGAAACAACTAATAATCAACTTTTTGTGCAACAAGCTTTGTCAAGAAGCATTAAGCAGCAAAACGAACTTAACCTGCTGGAAAAGGAAAACAAAGACAAAGAATCAAAAATAAATAAAACCCGGCTTGCATTATTAGGAACTGCTGTGCTTCTTATTCTGACTTTCCTTTTTATATACTCTTACAGGCTCAGAAGTTCAAATAAAATGGCCGAATTGAAGCAGCAACTCACCAGATTCCAGATGAACCCACACTTTATTTTTAATTCTCTTAACTCATTACAAAATTTTATTCTTGAAAACGATATCAGATCAACAAATAAATACCTCAGTATGTTTTCTACATTAATGCGCGGAACACTGGAAAATTCATATCATAATATTGTTTCCATAAATGAAGAATTAAAGCATCTTGAACTTTATCTTCACCTCGAATCATTACGATTTGATCATAAATTTGAATATAAAATAGATATTGACCCTGAAATAGATATTAATCACTTCAAAATACCTTCACTAATTATTCAACCCTTTGTTGAAAATGCAATCTGGCACGGACTTCTGAATAAAAAAAATGGTGAAAGGACACTTATTATAAAGATCCACTTATCTGACAAACAAATTATTTGTGAGGTTGAGGATAATGGTGTGGGACGACAAAAGGCTATGGAGATTATTTCAGGTAAGGTGAAAGAACATAAATCACTTGGAACAAAAATCACCGATCAAAGATTAAAGCTATTGAGTGCCATTCATAAACGAAAATTTAGTGTAAATTATAAAGATCTAATAGATGTAAATGGTAAACCTTCCGGTACAAGGGTGGATATTATTTTACCTCTGGTAATTTAATTATGTGGTTTCATCTGACAGCTAAAAATTAAATATAAACAGATGAATGAAAATACTTTAAGAGCCGTTATTATAGATGATGAATCGAAGGCTATTTCAAATCTTAGTAAGATTATTATTGATTTCTGTAATGAAGTGGATGTGGTAGGAACAGCATCAGGCGTTTCAGATGGAATTAATATAATTAAACAATTAGATCCGGATTTGATATTTCTTGATATTCAAATGCCCGATGGAAGTGGTTTTGATATACTGGAAAGATTGGACAAGCGCAATTTTGATGTCATTTTTGTAACATCCTATAACCAGCATGCAATCAGGGCATTTAAATATAGTGCAACAGATTACCTGTTAAAACCTATTGATATTGATGATTTAAATGCTGCAGTTAAGAGGGTTATTGCAAAAAGAATAAATAAAGAGCCTCAGGAAAATTATCAGGAATTATTTAATAATCTGCAATATACAATTCCACAAAAAATTGGAATATCAAGTATGAACGGGAAGGATTATGTAAGTCTCGAAAGCATAATAAGAATGGAAGCAAAAGGAAGTTACACATCATTTATTCTTGAAAACAATAAAAATCTTTTAGCTTCAAAAAGAATCAAAGAATTTGAAGAACTATTGCCCGAGAAATCCTTCCTTAGAATTCATAACTCACATATAATAAATCTTATTCATGTAAAACGATACACAAAAAGTGATGGTGGTTGGATCACCCTCTCTGACGATTCAAAAGTTCCATTAGCCCGTCGCAGAAAAGATCTGTTTGAATCTCTTATGAACAAAATGTCAAAATAATTCAATATTTCCAAATGTCTTATCATTCATTCTTTTACACCGGTTAGAATCATTCAATAAATTTTTCTGTTTTTATCTGGCTATCCATGAAGTTTCAATCAATAACTTTTCTCCATCATAGATTTTGCCTGTGAATTCATCTCCCTGATTAACAGGGCCGACACCCTTTGGAGTTCCTGTCATTATCAGATCACCATCTTCGAAAGTCAAAAAGCTTTTAACTTCGTTCAGGATGGCCTCAGGTTTGTTCAGCATTAATTCACAGCTTCCCGACTGTGTAAGTTTCCCATTAATAAAGAGTTCTAATCTCAAATCATTAATGCTGCCATTAAACGCAACAAAATCGCTAAAGACAGCTGAATTATCAAATGCCTTAGCTCTTTCCCAGGGCAGTCCATTGGTTTTTAAACTTTTCTGCACACCACGTTTTGTTAAATCAAGTCCAAAACCTATACCACTTATCTCTCCCGAATTGATCAAAAAGCTTATTTCACCTTCATAATGCACAGTATCTTCTTTCCCCGAAATAATATCTGTTGATATTGCTGAATTAGGTTTTAAGAAAATAACCATTTGTTCCGGTATATTATTGCCAAGCTCCATTATATGATCCACATAATTCCGGCCAATACATACAATTTTTGAAGGATAAACCTTCTCAGTATTAAATATTACATATTTCATTTTCAATTTTATATTAGACACGGCGCGCCTTGTCCCTTATCAATATATTTTAAACACATTCATCAAAATCTTTATCCAGTTTACAATGTATATATTTTCCACGTCCCTTTTCAGCCAGACAATTTTCACCATCAATTATTAATTCTCCACGGGAAAATACTTTTGTAACTTTACCTGTTACTTCAACACCCTCATAGGCACAATAGTCAGATGCCATATGAAGAGTATCCTGACTCATAATCCACTTTTTTACCGGGTCAAAAAGAACAATATCGGCATCAGTACCGGGATTCAAACTTCCTTTTTGAGGGTACATACCAAACAACCTGGCAGGATTAGTTGAAGTCAGTTCAACAAGCCTTGGAAGAGAAATCCTGCCCTTTAAAACTCCTTCAGAATAAAGAAGGGTTAAGCGAGGTTCAATTCCCGACATACCTTCGGGACATAATTCAAAATTATCAGCCCCTGCAAGTTTTGATTCAAGGGAAAAAGCACAATCGTCTGTTGCCACCATTGATATTCTACCGTCAGTCAGGCCTTTCCAGAGCATATCCTGGGCTTTTTTGTCCCTTATCGGAGGAGAACCCAGCCATTTATATCCGTCCTCGCGTTTAAGCTTATCGTTTGTAAAGATCAGATAATGAGGAACAGTTTCAGCATATACACTCAGTCCTTCGCCCCGGGCATTTCCTACAACACCAACACCTTCTGCTGAAGAAAGATGCACAATAAATATTTTTCCACCGGTTTTTCTCGCAACTTTCAGAATACGATTTATTGCATTGGTCTCTGATTCAGGTGGTCTGCACAAAGCATGATGAATAGCCTTTGTTAATCCCTTTTTTACAGTTTCTAATGCATTCTTATCTATTATTGTACTGTCTTCGGCATGAACCATTAGCATTCCACCTGCATCCTTAAGGTTCTGCGACAGACTTGTAAGTTCTTCATCAGTTATAAAACGGCCTTCTATACCGCTGTACATGTTCACAGCTGATTCGCCCGACATCGATCTATATGTCATAAAACATTTAAATGTTGGAGCCCCCGCTTCTATCAAAACAGGTATTTCACTTAGCATTTCTGGATGAACCTGTGATATTATGGGATGAACATTCCAGTCGATAATTGCCATGCCTTTTGCCTGTTCTTCTTTTACTTTTATCACATTTATCAAAGGCTCTCCATGGATCTGATCAGAAAAATCCACCACAGAAGTTGTGCCTCCAAAAGCAGCGGCTCTGCCTCCTGTGTAATAATCATTAACACCAACCTGCCCCTTATTGTGTTCGTTAAAATGTATATGAGGATCTATTGCTCCCGGAAGGACCAAAAGGCCTTTAGCATCAATTATTTCATCAGCTTTGCAATTGGACAAATTCCCGATAGCTTGTATTCTTTCTCCATTTATCAGAACATCATTAATTGATACAGACTGTCCTAATACAACCGTGCCGCCTTTGATCAGCTTTGAATTATGTTTGTGCATTTTCAATTCTATTATTTATATTTAACACTACCCACCCCCTCCTCCCTACTTTTCCTCGTCACTTGTCACTTCCTATTATCGGAAGTCTTATCTGAGAAGGATAATCCTTTGAATGATGTATTATGTTATGTGCTCTTATACCTTCTGATTCATCATAGTTATTACCTCCTGTATTCATGTTCCTTGTAAATCGGGGGAAATTACTACTGCTGACCTCAATTCTTATTCTGTGCCCTTTTTCAAAATAATTACTGGTTGACATAGGCGACATATTTATCTTGTAAACTCTTCCCTCTTCCATAAATACTTCAAAATCATATCCTTCTCTGTATCTTGCTCTTTGTATAGTCTCATCAAGGTTATAAGCACGGCCATCAGGATAAACGTCTATCAGTTTAATGGTGAAATCGGTATCCTTTACATCGGAAGAAACATATAAGGTACTTTCTATAAATCCGCTTACTTCAATTCCTTCCTGTAATGGTTCAGAACTATAAACAAGTATGTCGTCACGAAGTTCCATCTGTTGCTGATCAAATGAACCTCCTTTTATGGCATTACCTGTACAGCATACATTCCCTCCATACGATAACACCGGATAAAAGGGATCATATGTAAACTCATCCGGATTATCTATGTTTCCCGGTTCTTTTGTTATCAGGACTCCATCACCATTCAGGCTATTAGCTTTTCCATCACTGTTCAGGTAAAAGGTAGTCATTTCTGCATTCTCAGGCGGCCATGTATCAGAGTGTTGCCATTTATTCATTCCCATTGTGTAATACTGGACATGTGGAGTTTTCTCCAGTACATTATTTTTTTTACCCTTTAGCCAGTAATCAAACCAATCATATATTAATTTATCATAATTCAGGCGGGCATCACCCATATTTCGCTCCCCAACAATGGTGTTTTCGGTAGCACGTGTATAACTGCAGTGTAAAACTGGCGCAATTACAAGATATTGATTTTTTGCAACCTCAGGATCTTTTGCATTGTTTCTTACATGATTAAAGAGAGCAATATTTGGCCCTGCCGATACATCGTACCATGAAACAAACCAGAAGCTTGGAACACCAAATGGCATATCATCATGATATAAACCTCCCTTGTACCATTCAGGGTCGTTGGGTTTCCGGCGAATCATTTTTTCATATACTCCTTTGGTTCCGTTAACATTTTTGATAATATCCTGAACCGGTAGATGTTCAAAGGCTTCTGTCCAATCAACACTGGGCATCTCTGTTGACATATCGTAAAATCTCTGTATCCTTTGCAGGTCTTCCTGGCTAATATTTGTGGGCAAAGTGGGTTTATAAATATCGTTTTGTGTACCATAAAGCCAGGATGTAAACAGCATTTGTTGAGCTCCCCCTCTATACCAGTTTCCCTGCTCATAAAATTCCCCCACTCTTCCCACACCGGCTCCATAACCCTGTGGAACCATTGCAACATGTGCAGGATGGTCAAGAGCAGCAACAGCCATTTGCCATTCTGCAGTTGAAGAACAGCCATAGGTAGCAATTTTCCCATTACACCATTCCTGTTTTTCCATCCAGCTAAAAGCATCATAACCATCTGTGGTGGGAGGCCCCAGGATATCCCACTCACCTTCAGAGAAATACCTGCCTCTTTCATTTTGCACAACATAGGCATAACCTCGTTTAATATATTCATAAGCCCTTCTATAATTACCGAGGCGTTCTTTTCCATCTCCCCATGTATTAAAATTATATGGTGTTTTGGAAAAAATTACCGGAACAGGTTTATCTGTTTTCGGACGGTAAATATCAGTACATAGTCGTACGCCGTCTCTCATAGGCACCATTACTTTCTGGTCGATAATACATATCTTTTCAAGTTCAGTCCTAATATCTTCCTGGGCTGTTATACAGCTTGTTAGAATAAAGACAAATAATAAAGTCAGGGTTGATTTTGTGTTTTTCATGATGAGAATAATAAGTTAAAAAATAAATATAACTAATTTTCACCTTAAATATATATGCTTACAGTTTTAAGTTTTATTCAAACCTAATTTCAGTTGAATGAGATCTATAATATAACCATTTACTATCTCTAAATATGAAAATATCAGTGAATTTAAGCTTATGTTCAAATTTATGTTCTTCAAATACACCTTTTATGAATCCTTTTCCTGTTATAATACCAATATTACCAATAACCTCAGCATTGATATCAGAGGTTTCGAATTTTTCAAGGCGAACACCTCCTGGTTTATAATATTTAAGAATATCATCTTTATTATTTATTTCACCGTAAATGCCAATATTTTCAAACTCATTAGCATATAATTCTTTTATCATTAATGTATTACAGGACATTAATGCCTGTTTTATATTATCATTAAGCTTTAACAACGATTTTATTGTTTTCATACATAATGTTTATTAATTATATAGTTGATAATCTGCGCTTTTGTCATCAATCTAATGTTTTTTAACGTGGTTCAAATGCCGGAACACGTGTGGCTATCAATGTTTCCTTATCAATTTTGTATACCTGATGATATGAAATATATTCCCTTAAGAATTCATTTTCAAGTTTCTAATTTAACAACTTATCCTAAGTATTGAAAATTGATTTCGTTAAAATAATCATGATTTAGGATTGAAAATTAGTATTTACTGCATAATAACAACTGATTATATAGTGGTTGAATACTATTCTAAAACAAGTTCAAACATCCATAGAGATACTACAATTAATTTTAGGAGTAAGTTGTATTGAATGAATATATGTAAACTATTATTTATATTTTGTATATTATTGTATACATTTTATATATTTTATTATATATTTGCATAAACATTTAAAATTTTTAATATGAATAAATTCACTTCACTGGCTGATCAGAAATTCAGAGTTTTAGGATTAGCAATAACATTAATCTCAATTGTATTACTTATCATCTTACAATTGCTTGATTACGAATATGAAGAAGGTTGGTATGATAGGATATTCATTATAAACCATTTTATAATTGTATTTGGACTGTTTATTATTATGTATAGTAAAGAAACTTTTGATGATGAAAGGATTCAAAGGATTCGATACATTCTTTTAAGAATGAATTACGCTCTTACAGTGATAGGTATTATGGTATATATGACTATTACCAGCCTGGACAGGGTTGAATTTTCAATTTTTATTATTTTATATATTATTGAAGTTGTATTAATATTTTATCAAATACTGTTCCGATATTGTCTTGTCCGGGATCCCGGGTGGATATTTAAAGAAAGGACTTCAAGGAAATTTGGTTTTTATTACCTGTGGTTTTCCTTATTATTTTTAATTGGCTGGATAATTTATGTTGTGATTCAGTACAAAATTTGATATATAAAAAAAATATGCAAAATACTATCAAAGTTGAACGGGCAAAAAAAGATATAACGCAAGCTGAACTTGCTGCAGTATTGAATGTGTCACGACTCACTATTCATTCAATAGAAGCGGGAAAGTTTAATCCCTCTATTTTGATAGCCTTGAAAATGGCAGGCTATTTTAATGTTCCAGTTGAAGAAATTTTTACTCTGGAAGAAACTGACTAAGTATTTTATAATCAATAACTAATATTATGAAAAAAAGAAAAATCCGCATACCGACACTTATTGCAATTTTTGTATGTTTAATTGCTATTTTTATTGCAAAATCATCTGATGAACCTTCAGATTGTTTTATATGGAAAGTCAAAATAAATAAATCAATATTTTATCTGGCAGGATCAATTCATACAGCAAGTAAAGAGAATTATCCTCTTCCGAAAGTTTATATGAAAAGTTATCGAAAAGCAGATAAGGTAATTTTTGAAATAGAAGATGATTTTTTAACTCTCGAGAAAAAGATCTTTCAATATGCCGAAAAAGACAGGTTGAAGGAAGATCAATTTTTAAACCATCATTTGAGTACTGAAAGTATTAAAAAGCTAAAACAAATTATTGAGGTGAAAAAACTTAATAAATATTTTCAATATGAAGCCTGGTTACTAAATATGATTATTGCCGGGTACAGATCAAAATTAATTGGTTATGACCCCCTTTTCTCTATTGATAAATATTTTCATGAATTAGCGGAAAAAGATAAAAAAGAAATTATAGGCCTTGATAGTATAAAAACACAGCTACTTCTTTTTGATTTTGAAGCTCCTTTCGAAAATCAGGTCAAAATAATTGAAAAAGCTGTTGATGAAATGGAAATAATGGCAAAAAATGAGATACCCCTCTATAAAGCCTATTTCGAAAATAATCATGAACAATTTGAAAAGGAATTTTTAAACCCTTTTGACTTTAACAAGCCGCATATGAAGCAAATGTATGATTTGGTATGTACAAATAGAAATACAAAGTGGGTAGAACAATTTGAAATACTATCAAATGAAAAACCCGGAAAATATTTTGTAATTGTTGGATCGGGTCATTATTTCGGACCGAACAATATTAGAGTGTTGCTTGAGCAAAAAGGCTATAAAATTGAAAAAATCTAACACAACTTATAAAATCAAGAGTCTGATTGATATTCCACAGCTGTTACACGAGATCGAAGCTGGGTTTGTTCTCTATTCCGAAGGTAAGGTGAAAGTTCCACCGGTTGGTTTTCTGCATTTTGACGAGCCTCCGGGTGATATACACATTAAATATGGTTATGTGTCGGGTGAAAATAGTAAAAGTTTATTGTTTTAAGAGATTTATCTCATTGCTAACAAATTCTCATCAATTTGCTGAAAATTACCCATGGCAACTGCAGCACAATCAATATAGTCTTTCTTAAGAACCCATTTAATAGCATCCTTATATGTTGGTGTTTCTGAATCTTTGAAAGAATATGTTCCACCGGAGCATGTTTTCATTGCAATAATTCCAACTTTTTGTTTATGAAGGGCCTTTAGCGATTTCTCCAATCTGGGCTGATCCCATTCGGCATATGATCCGGATAGTGAATGAATAAAAGATCCTTTATGATTATATGGTATCATAACAATTTCATATATCGGGTTTTTTACAGCTGTTTCAATAATATCAAGATTGTCATTATGAGTTGAAAATCCGAAAGCTCTAATCTTTCCTGCTTTTTTCGCACTTATAAAAAAGTCCAGAACAGCATCATGCAATAAACTTTTTGGTCCTTTTTCCGCATGATTAAGCATAATATCTATATAATCAGTTTGTAAGGCCTTCAGGCTTTCATTCAGTTTTTTTTCCATTCCATTTTTAATACTTTTTGCTGACTCTTTGGAATAAGGATTTTCCTTTGGAATATCGGTATGCATCTTTGATTGTATAACAACCTGTTTCCGTATTCCTTTTAATGCATTACCTATCATAATTTCATTCTGTCCCCTGGCATATGATCGCCCTGTATCCAAAAAGTTTATGCCCTGATCAAGAATTGCCTTTACCAATGAAGATTCTTGCGAGCGGCTGGCACCATAACAAATTGGGGTGACCTTAATTCCGGTTTTACCTAAAATTACCTGAGGTAATTTATAATCCATTTTGGCATAAGCTTCTAACCCAATCATACTTAAACCAATTATTCCTGCTGTAGTATGGATGAATTCTTTTCTTGTTATTCTTTTAATTGTTTTATTCTTTTCCATGATTGAGATTATTTAATAATTTCCCCTTCTGAATTAATTTTTACAATAATAGATTTTCCATAATATTGTTTAGCATCAATATTTGATAATGTGGCAGTCTTTCTTCCGTTTTTGGTCAGTCTGGTAATTTTCACATCTACATTTTTTTGATCACCCAATCCAAAATGAACAGGCATCGCATTTTGGGAATTATATCCTGACCCTGTATCCAGAATGTTGGTTCCCAAAAGATTGTTCGTGCCTGCTCTATAAACTCTTACTTCAGCTCCGGCCATTGTATAATGTCCATTTTCATCAAGCACTAAAACTTTTAGGGATTGTTTGTTTTGTTTGTCAGAAAGGTTATTATTGAATAAATAGTGCATCCCGTTTCCTGCTGCTCCGGCAAGTGCCAGGTCAAGACTGCCATCATTGTTATAATCAACCCATTGGGCTCCATGGTCAGCATTTTGTTTCAACAATAGAGACGGAGTTACATCTATAAAGTTTTTTCCGTCATTTTGAAAAAGATAATCACGGAAACTTTTTCCCCTTGTTACCGTTCCGTTTACATAAAGGTCTGGATATCCATCATTATTATAATCACCCCAACTTCCTGTGTCATAACAGTTATCAATTGCTAATCCAAGCCCGGGAGCAACATTAACATACTTATTATTTTTATCAATACTATAAAGCCCGTTAGGCCCGTAATTTGCAAGAAAAATATCCATATTGCCATCGTTATCATAATCAACAAGAGATGGGCGGACAGTTCCAAAAAGTTTGTTTCCAACAGGACGGCCTCCGGTTTCCACGCCCATTTGAGGGGCGACATCGGTGAAATTATTACCATCGTTACGATACAGGCCATTTTTATCACCATCCATATTGGCAACATAGAGATCAAGATCACCATCCTTATCATAATCAAACCATACTGCACCTACTGTTTTCCGTGCATCATCAACTCCCAGTTGTTTTGCCACATTAGTAAATTTACCCTTATCATTACGATAAAGAACATTAGGGAGATTACGTAATCCAATATACAAATCAACATCACCATCGTTGTCATAATCAATCCAGCTAACTTGCCTGAAACTGCCTGATGTTTGCAATCCTGTAGTATGGGTTACGTCTTTGAATTTTTTTCCTGTATTTTCATATAAACGCACATATGATGTTTTGCCGCGTGGGACGAAACATAAAAATAAATCCAGTTTTCCATCATTATTATAATCGCACCATGCACTTGAGAGTGTTGCATCAGCGTCGGCGACACCAAGTTTTTTGGCAACATCAGTATAAACTCCATTATCATTACGATAAAGACGGTTAGGAGTTTTCGAGAATCCAACAAAAATATCCAGATCACCGTCATTGTCATAGTCAGCTATTGAGTTGGTAAGAGCTCCCGGATCTTTAAAAAGATCTTCTTGAGTAAGTTTAAAATCTGGATTCCATTCAGTAAATGTTTTGCGCGGCATTTTTTCATCCCGCATAGCAGCGTGGTAGGCAAAACTTGCCATAACAACAGAATTTATCATTAAATCGTGTGGCAATAACTGGTCGTAAACATCCATATTGTAGTGCCATGTTCTTGATCGGTATGCGATTCTGTCTTGTAAAAACTGAAAACCAGGCAGTCCTGCCCTGTCAAATGACAGATGATCAGTACCACGGTTACTGAATTTAGAAAGAGTGTTTACTTTCAAATCGGCAAATGGTTTCATCCATGCTTCAAAGATTGGAGCAACATATGGATTATCTTGTTGATGGACACCACGGAATTGTCCGGTACCATTATCCATATTAAAATAAACTGAAAACTTATCATAATCCAATGTTTTTCCATCCCTTGGATTACCAAAATGTTTATTTTCATAGCTTTGCGATCCCAATTTTCCGTTTTCTTCAGAATCCCATAAAGCTATCCTGATAGTCCGGCGTGGTTTAGCTCCAATTGCCTTAAGAATTCTCATTGCCTCCATTGTAACTGCAACACCTGAAGCATTATCTGTTGCTCCCGTCGAAACATGGAATGCATCCATATGCCCACCAATCATAACAATCTCATCAGCCAGATCAGTTCCTGGGATTTCTCCAATAACATTATATCCTGCATTATTGCTATCATCCATTTCAACCCGGACATCAATTTCCATTTTCACTTTAATATTATTTTCAAGTAATCGATAAAGCCTGTTATAATGCTCAGCTGCAACAACTAACATTGGTATTTGCTTGTTGATGTTTTTTATTGTCCTTTTATCTGATGAAAGAGGTCCATTGCCAACCCGTACTGTACCGTCACTACCATCACCTGCTTTAATTGTTGCAAGAACACCCTCTGATTTGAAGAATTCATTAATCTCATCCATACCTATTCCCTGTGGACGGTATCTGACCTGTTCAAATTGTCCACTTCCATATTTCTTATAATAGAAATCTGTTCCTTCTCTTCTATAAATATCAAGTGATTCATCAGTATGACGGAAGGCATCTTGTATAAAACGAGGATTAACCTTCATTTTTGGAGTATAAAGAACAATTGAATTCCGGAGCTTGCCCTTATATTTATTTAAATCTTCCCGGGTTTGTATATCAACAATGATAGCATTTTCAACAATCTTCCCATTGGTGCCCGGTGTATATCCTAATGGGTATCCAATTATCATTTGATAATTTGGTTCTATCATATGGATTGAAACATGTTTCAAATTCCACTCAACACAATTATCACCCCATTTTTCAAGAGCAGCATTCTCCAGTCCCATTTCTTCCATTTTTCCCTTTGTCCAATGTTGTGCATTTTTCATGTTTTTTGACCCGGTTAAACGAGGCCCAATTACATCTGTTAAATACCAGGCATAATCCATTACTTTCGAATTGTTAAAACCTTCATTCCTGATTTTTGACACAATATCCCAGTATACCTTTTCTTGTGATAAAGCTTTTGGGTAAAAAGAGTATACAATTATACCAACCAGCAATAATCCACGTGTAATTTTCATGATTCCTCAGATATTTAATTTATAATTAATTTTATAAGTGAATATCATTTTCATTTAGAAGATTCAATAATTGTTCTTTAATTTCCTGTTTAAGAGGAAGAATTGGTTTTCTCGCAAGGCCACCATATAAACCCAGATGATCCAAAGCCACTTTTAATGCAGGAATACCCCATTTACTCGTAATTGCTGCATTTACCGGTATCATTTTTAATTGTGTTTCCCTGGCTTTCTCAAGATCGCCAGTCAGGTAATTTTCATAAATACTTTTACACTGGGAAGGAGCAATATTCGCGAGAGCCAGAATACCTCCAATTGCTCCCATAGAAAGTGCCGGAAGAAAAAATCCTGCAGAACCGGCTAAAATCTGGAATTCAGGTTTAGCTCTGTGTAAAATATCTCCCATTTTAACAATATTTCCACCGGAATCTTTCATCCCGATAATATTCTGGTGAGCTGATATTTTAATAATTGTATCTGCATTCATATCCAATCCTGAACAAGCAGGCATATTATAAATAATAACTGGTATAGTAGAAGCTTCAGCAACATCAAAATAATGATTTGTAAGTGCCTCAGGAGTCATAAGTCCTTTGTAATAGTAAGGATTGAGAACCAGAACAGCATCGGCACCGGAATCAGCAGCATATTTTGTCAGTCTGATAGTTTCTCTGGTTGATTGTCCTCCTGTTCCTGCAAGCATTATTTTATTTGAAGGAATTACTTCTCTGGCAGCATTATAAACCTCAAGTTTTTCTTTTTCTGATAGATTCGCTAATTCTCCATTCGATCCTAATACAAGAAATCCTGAAAGCTCATACTTGCTTAATATTCTTATATTATTTTGCATTTTATCAACTGCCAGATTCTCACCATCATCAAATGAGGTAGGCAGAGGTGGAAAAATTCCATTTAATTTTAGCATTATTTTATTCTTAAGTTAATATTACGTTGCCATTGGCTGTTAGCTGTTAGCTGTTGGCTATTGGCTGTTGGCTATTGGCTGTTGGCTGTTAGCTGTTTTGCTTGTCACTTTTAATAGCCTTTTTTGTGCGAAACCAAATTCAATAAATACTTACCGTCTTTTAAACGCTTATAATTTTCAACTATTTGATTTACAGCTGTGTTAATATTGGTTAAGCTTGCAATATGAGGAGTAATACTAATCCCCGGATGCTCCCATAAAAAATCATCTTTTGGAAGAGGTTCTTCATTAAAAACATCAAGAAATGCCCCTGATAAATGTTTCTTTGATAAGAGTTCCACCAGATCTTCATTTAACAAATGTGGGCCTCTTCCAACATTAATTAAGTATGCCCCTTGTTTTAATTTAAGAAGATTTGTTTTGTTAAGAATTCCTTTAGTTTCTTTTGTTAAGGGTAATAAGTTTATTAAAATATCTGTATTTCCAAGCATATTTTCCAAACCATCATCTTCATAAAAACTATTCACAGAATGAATATTTACAACTTCCTCCGACCAGGTTTGAACATTAAACCCAACTTTAGCAAAATTAGCAGCTACATAACCGCCTATTTTCCCCGCACCAAGAATAGATACTGTGCTTGTTTGGATATTTCGATATGAATGTTGCTCCCACTTTTTTTTATCCTGCTGATTATTATAAAGTTTAAGCTTTCTTAAATGATTCATTGTAATTGCCAACAAAAACTCATACATATCATGAGAAAGTTGGGGATCAATAATTCTTGAAATTTGTACGTTCCTTTCAATTTCATTGGTGTCAAAAATATGTTCTACTGAAGCCCCTAATGATTGTATCGCTTTGATATTTGGAAAATTCTTCAGAACATTATTATCAGGCTTCCAGCATATTGCGAACTCAACCTCATCCTCATCAGTTACTTCTGGAAAAATATTGATTTCCGTATCTGGCAATTCTTTCTTAAGTGCATCAGCCCATGGTTTTGGATCCTTATTGTTTGAAATAATGAGAATAGACATAATAATTGTTTATCAATATTAATAATTTATTCCAGTTCCATCTCAAGCCATCTTTCCAGAGTCTCGTAGATTTTTTTCTTTTGTTCTTCCGGGAATGCAGAAATACTTGAGCCATGATATCCACCGGGGAGTATCATTACCAATGCATCTGCAGGCCCATTTAGCTTTACTCCGGTGGCAGTCCAGGTATCATACTCGCCATAAATGTATAACATATTATCGCCTTTGTTTTGAACAAAGTCGTGAAGAAAAGGTAAGGTTTCTGGATTAAAAGTAGTATCAATTCCATAGGGAGTCAGAGTAAAATCCCATGTAATTGGATTCTTATCTTTCAAATATTTTTTAAAAGGTTTAACATCATAACCATAATATCCCATCTCGTTCATGGCCTGATAATAATGTGGAAGGAAGGCTTTTACTCCCTGCTCACTAAAATAATATAGTGCATTAACTCTTAAAAAAGGTTTTATTAATTCTTCTGCACTTGCTTTTATGCCAGGCAATTCCAGTGGTTTAAAAGCCCCATATTGCCACATAGCAAAAGGAAATTCAAGAACTGCCAAATCATATCCTCTTTCAATACCCATAGTAAAATTCCACTTTCTTTTGTCAGCTTGTTCTTTAACCAATGGCATTATTTCATCCTTTTTCTCGTATAATGCAATTTGATATTCATATACCTTTTTTCTTTCCTTTTTTGTCCCAACATTTTTTAGAAAGTCAAAAATTCTGGGATCAACCTTGCTCAGGTTAAGCGGTGCAACATAAGGAATAGACACATCAATATCTTCAGGATAAAATGCCTTAAACATCATAGCCGTTTGTCCATCCTTACTAACACCAGTACTGATCCACTTAGATTTATAGTAGTCATTTAAGGCTTCAACTATACAATGATGGTCGCTGGCCGACTGCCAGGCAGTAAGATAATCCCATACCAAAGGATCAGGTACTGACTCACCAAAATATCTGTGTTCCACTCTAATGAGATTGCCATTAACAATACGTGCAGGCTCGGCATAACCCAGTCCGGAAGCACCATAGCCTGAAGTGCTCATTACCATGGGACGATCAAATCCTATATGGCCAATAAACATCCTCTGAGTAAATTTTTCTCCTTCAGAATTTTTATGATCAACAGGTTGAGTAAATTTTAACTCATATGCTTCAGTAAAACTTTTATTATGTCTTGTTGTTCCAACAATCTCAACTCCTTCTATCTTCTCCAGGGCTTTTACTAATTCTGTTTTTACATCCTGAGCAACAAGCTGAAAAGCAGTAATCAGGAAAAGGAAAAAAGCAAGTTTTATTTTTATTTTCATATCATTCATATTTGTGATGTATTTCTCAATATCAAAGGTCGAATTTAATTTAAAAGAAGCAAAACATCAGAAGATTTAATGTAAAAAACCCACAAAAAAAAGAGGTGATCAATTAATCACCTCTTTTTATTATATATCAAAAACAAAATTTATTTTTTTATTTTTTTCACCTCAACTTTTTTCATATCCTCACAGCAGGCAGCACCTGTTTTCATATCCTCACAGCCAGCTACACCCTCTTTCATACCTTCACAGCATGCAGCATCTTTAGCAATTACTTCATTAGCTGCAACAGAACTAGTGAAACCAATTTTTTTGAATGCTTGCATTAATTTCTTATCATCAGTTTTGGCAATCTCATAAGTAACCTCAACAGTTTTATTTTCAAGGTTAACTTTAAGATCTTTAACACCTTTTTCAAAAGCAATATTCTTTTCAACTTTTGAAACACAACTCTGGCAATCCATACTTACGTTAAAAACAACTTTTTTTGTTTTTTTCTTACCATCAATTGCAGCATTTCCTGTGGCTGCGACCATTACAACGGCCAATAACATTACTACTAGATTTTTCATTTTTTATACATTTTAGTTAAACAAAATTAATTTTTATTTTATAATTATCATTATTAATTATTAATTTTCAATTATCAATTTTCAATTATTATAGTTCTCTATCTATTGCAAAACGCAATCCGACATATATTTTCCGCCCGTGAACAGGTCCCCATGCCATTGATGCGTCAAAATTTGGTCCTAATGGATTAACAGCATCTATTACCGGATTATCCATTTTATAATTTGTAATATTCTCAACTCCTAAATAAATACTCCAGGTTCTGAAATACTTGGTAATCTGAGTATTAAATTTAGTAAAAGAAGGATATTCCGTATCCCATAATGGATTTACAGGATCGGGATCGGGCATTCTACCACCACCATTAAATTGACTGGTCAAATCAATTTGCCATTTTTTAAGTGGTGTTTGATACGACATGGTTACCAAGCCTTTATAACGGCTATTAAGAGGTGCATCTCTTAATACTCCATTTATGGTTGTTTTAACATCGGTGAATCTGAAAGCTGAAGTTATATCAAGTCCTCTGAATAATTCATAGGAAGCCTGAAGTTGAAAACAACTTGAAAATGATTTACCATCCAGGTTATGAAAAAACACTTTGTGAACATCACTATCCATATCAAGGACTACCTGATTGATAAAATTTGTCCGATAATAATCTGTGGAAATAGTTAACTCATTCCCAATAATTGGAATATACCCTGTTATGTTAAATCCAAAATTAAGGCTTTCTTCCTGATCAAGGTCTTTATCAATAAAAATATCTCTGGAGCTGGCTAAAAGGAAATTATTCTCAGCAATAACATTTGCTGAGCGATAACCTTTACCAATAGATCCTCTTAAATGTAAATAATCTGATATATTATATTTAAGATGAAATCTTGGTGTGAAAAATAATCCATATTTATTATGATGGTCAAGTCTCATCCCAACCAAAGCTATTAACCTGTCATCCAAATTATATGTATATTGAAAAAACGCACCTATAACCCCTTCATCACGTTTCATTAGAGTATCTGTAAACTGTTCATTGTATCTGTCGAACATATAAGATATTCCTGTTGAATACTGATGTTTAGGATTTTTTATCTGATTCTGGAAAATAACATTACTATAAAAACTATGCTGATCAGCATCATAAATTCTATTTCCAAAGAATGAATTTTGCTTATGGTAGCTATCTGATAATATTATCCCCAGACTTTTACCGGTTTCAGGATTAAAAATAAAGCCATTTTTTAAAAATAATTCAACACGCTTGGTGTCTATATCAATACCATATGAATCTCCGTCATTATCATCAAAATAATTAACCTGGCCTGCCCTCCGACTTTCGTCCAGTAATTTTACACCTAATTGCCCGATATATTTATTGGGGACTTCATAATTCCAGCGGTTAATAAAATTATACTGCCTGAGTAGTGGCATATCTAAAAAACCATCTCCATTATTATCATTCTTTACCGGCATATCCTCAGCATGAGCCAATATCATGGTAGTAAGCCTTTCATTAAGATGAGCTGAGGCGTTAATATTTGCCTCTCTTTTCCCTGCATCATTAGCAAGAACATTAACAAAAAGATGCTCACTTGTTGTAGGTTTTTTGTATTCAACATTAATCTGACCTGTAACAGCCTCATAACCATTTATTACAGAAGATGTACCTTTCGATACCTGAATTGACTCCATCCACGATCCCGGAATATATCCCAATCCATATGCCTGAGCCAGGCCTCGCATAGAAGGTATGTTTTCTGTAATCATCTGCACATATTTGCCCGACAGTCCAAGCATTTTAATTTGCTTGGCACCGGTTGCAGCATCAGTATAAGATACATCAACAGAAGGATTGGTTTCAAAACTTTCACTCAGATTACAGCAGGCTGCCTTACATAGCTCAGCTCCGGTAATTTTAACAGTATTGATAGGATCAATACGAGAAAGATGTGATCCGGCTGCACGGCCTGTTACTGTAACCTCATCAATCTCAAGATTGGCTTTTAGTAAAACCACAACCTCTTTTTGATTTATTCCAATTTTAATTGTGTCAGAAATATATCCAACATAAGAAACCACCAATAAATCGGAGTCTCCAGAACGTTTTATTTCAAATCGTCCCTCACTGTCAGTAATTGTTCCAACTGTTGTACCCAGCCAATAAATACTGGCTCCGAATACAGTTTTCTTCTCTTCAGAATTTTCTTTAACTACTCCTTTAAGATTTGCACCATAGGTATGAAGACCTATTACTGAAAGGAGTAAATAAAAAAATACTATTTTAAAATTCATGTTTGTCATTAATTTATGTATGCCATATGGAACTATCGATGAAAAATTTATTCATTCCTATTTTTAATAAATGAGTAAATTTATTCATGTTCGTTTCATATACACTGATTTAAATCCGAAATTTAATAATATACTCTTATTATAGTCAGGTGAAAATCAGAGAATTAATGAAGATTTGAATTGAAGAATTTTTCTTCCTTCTTTAATGTTTGGTGGTATTTTGGGAAAGTATGTTAATCCCTTTTTAATATTCCCGGGTTGGTTAATTTTTGTATTATTAAATGCTTGAGGAAAATCAATACAATTTATTTGATTTTGATTATTATCATTGAATATTAGAGTTTCAAAATCAAGCTTAAATGAAATATATTCCTTTTTATGTTGGTGATTCTCTCCGTCATTTTCAGGTTGATCGCAACATGTATGATTAGCCACTTGATCAGACTCAGGATGATCTCCACAACAACAATCATCTGTATGATAATCTGAGTTTTCAGCAACATCATTGTCTTCCGAATCTAACATCCAAACCATAGAAACATCTTCGCTTCCACACGGCAGACAAGTATCCTTTATCATACCTAATCCGATACTTGTAATGAGCACAAATACCGATAATATTGCGGCTATAAAAGAATTTCTAATTGTTTTCATCGATCCAAAAGTAATAAAAAACTTCAATATATAAATAACTAAGTATTTGTTTACCCAATTGCCTTATTAAAATAACTCCGTTTCATAAACAAAAATTGTGATAACAAATTTTCTTCTCACAATAATAATATATTCCTCCCATAAAAGATGTTATACTCAGGTTAATTAATGTTATAATAATGTTAAAAAATAATTTTCAAAAACAAGATTTCTATAATATTGATATTAATTACAGATTTGTTATAGATATACTACCTTCTTTGTTTGAACATTATTATCATTCTCAAACCTGATAAAATATTTACCTTGACAAACCAAAGCTCCGTTATTATTCCTTGCATCCCATATTAAATTATGTGATCCCGGTTCTATCTTCCTGCCCTGACATAGTGTTTTAATTAAATTTCCATTAATATCATAAATTAATACAGATGGTTCCACAGTAGCAGATAATTCAAATTGAATATTTGTAATATTCAAAAAGGGGTTGGGATAAATGTTAAATAAAATTTCCGAATTATCCTCACTGTTAAAAGGATAGATGTGAGAACTAACATTTTGGGGAGGACTTTTCCACAGTGGAGCAGAACAATCTCCAAATAAATGCCAGTGTTTGTAAAACAATTCAGCAATATATTCACTAAATTCTTCCATTGCCATCAAATTTGAATAATAAAATAATTCACCGATAGTTAAAATTTCATCTCTAAAATATAAATCTTTGAATGCAATTCTTTGTGCCATCATAGCCGGTCCGGGATCTGTGCTTCTATTAAATCCACACATCGCTATTGCTCCTGCTGGATTTTCAAAAGTTCCGGTTTTTAGTATTGCTTCAGCAAAACAATCACCTTCTTCCAATTGGAACGTCCCCGTACTGCATGCTGCACCATGAATAAAAGAAAAACTTTCACCAAATGTTTCCAAAAGTGGAATATTATGATTTCTAAATTCAATACTATAAAAACCATCAGGTCCGCCATGACTATTATATACAATCATGTTAGCTCCTTCAGATTCCAGCGATTCCATTAGAACTTCATGTGGGTTGGTATCTGTCTCCAATATCTGCTCAACAGAACTAAAATAATCAGACTGATCTCTCATAACACTAACAATTCCTGAAGTATGATTAACACCATCAAAATCTGAACATCCTACTACTATAGCTTTTGAAATCCAATCTTTATTTACAAAATCACCTTTTTCATAAAGAATAATTTTGTTCATAATATTTTTTAGTTCAGTATTATTTTTAACCGATATCCTGGAAATGAGTGCATCACCAATAAGATCATCTCCTTCAAGTAAAGCATATGTCGGATCGGATGGGGCGCCCCGAAAATCAGGGCTTGGAATATCTTCTATATCACCCACTAAAATTATAAAGTGTAAGCCATCAGTATTATACTTTTGTAATAATACATTCTGAATTGCTTCTATACCATGTAAAGCAGCGATAGTATCAACTTCAACATTCATTGCTTTAGATTCTTTATATCTAATAAACTCATGAAGCTCTGACAAATATTCCGGGACTGTAATAATCATCATTTCATTACCTTTGAATTTCAAGAAATCCGGATCATTAATATTATTATTTCCAATTTCTTTTTTCCCGTATTCATAAGAAAAACCTATTCGGGCTATTAACAAAAATATGATGATATAATTGATTTTTAATTTCATTTTTTTCTGAGTTATTAGTTATTAATTGTAATAATAAACAAAGCATGGGCCATTTAGCACATCTGCCTGTTTTACTGAATATTATTAAATTTTTATATCACCCTATTAATCAGAAAATGTATAAACTCTTAACACTTAATGTCTGATTATGGTATATAATCGTATGAAAATATATACTAATACCATCAAGGATTGTATTATTTGTGAATTATTAGATGAAAAGCAACATATTTGAATTGAATTTATTCAAAAGAAAAAAAATGACATAAAAAAAGAGAGCTCAAAAGAACTCTCTAAATATTTTAATATTGAATAATATTAATCTATTCGCAACCCAACACCAACGGTCAGATATGCTATTCCATATCCAATTTCAGCAATAACAGAAAGATTGTCGGTAAAATAATAACGCCCACCAGCATACAATGCAAAAATTGGTTTGCTTGATTCAGCACCAGTAAAGAATGATGAACCAGAGCTTCCGAAACTTGTACTGCTAACAATATTAAATCCTATCATTACTCCAGCATATGTGTCTAGTTTATCTATAAAAGGATAATGAAAAGATCCTCTGGCTCCAACAATAATATTAGTATATTTCCAACCATAATTGAAGTATTCCCATTTATTCTTTGCAAAACCAAGGTAGCCACCAACTCCAATAGATCCTTTATCTAAAATATCATCTAATAAACCATATTCACCAGAAATAAATACTGGTGGGATACTCATGGAATATCCAGATCCGGAATATAATGTCGATCCAATTCCAATGCCTGCATTAACTACTTTGTCGCCTTTCTCAAAAGCGCCACTTTGTGCATAAAGCCCGGCCGCAAGGCCAATAAATAAAAAGCTAAATAATACTTTCTTCATTTTCTTAAAAATTAGGTTAATAATTATCATCATTCTGACATACGGAAACATAAACTCCGTAAATAAAATATTAAATATATGAAAAATATTTCAATCCTTATTTTGAATTATCATACTAAACTTTCATTTTATGGATCTGTCTGTTTCCAATATTCTTTTAATTATTCATATAAGAAATAATGGGCTGATATGTATTAACAAATAAAAAAAACCCTTAAAAGGAATATTAGTAATTTTGTTTGAATTTAAAAATAATCAATAAGTATATGAGAAGCGAAAAATATATGAGAAGTGAAGTTGAAAAAAAGAAAATCACACTTACAGGATTAAAAAATGCATTTAAGCTTTATAAATATATTAAACCCTTTAGAGCAGAATTTATAATAGGAATGATATTTCTTGTAATATCAAGCTCTGCAAGTCTGGTTTTTCCAAAGTTATTAGGCAAACTTGTTAATTCGGGAAGTGAAGGAAACCTTTCAGAAAACCTTAACAATATTGTTCTGTTATTAGCAATTGTATTAATAATACAATCTGTTTTTTCATATTTCAGAACTGTATTATTTGTAAATGTTACTGAAAAATCATTGGCCGCATTACGACAAACAACTTATAATCATCTTATTAAACTGCCATTAAAATTTTTCGAAAAACGAAGGGTAGGTGAATTAAATAGTCGAATATCTTCAGACATTACTTTACTTCAAGATGCTCTAACAAACACATTGGCTGAATTTATCAGGCAATCAATAATTATTATCGGTGGAATAACATTACTTGTATATACTTCATTAAAACTAACAATATTTATGCTGGCTGTTTTACCGGTCATGATGCTGCTTGTAGTATTTTTCGGACAATTTATCCGTCGCTTTTCAAAAAAGGTACAGAATGAAGTTGCAGAATCAAATACAATTGTTGAAGAAACTCTTCAGGGAATTCAGAGTGTTAAAACATATACTAATGAGTTCTTTGAAATGAAAAGATACCGTAAAAAAACCTTGGAAATAGCAGAAGTTGGAATGAAAAGCGGTAAATACAGAGGTATGTTTTCAGCATTTATGATTTCCGGAATATTCGGAGCTCTTGTGGCTGTTATATGGAAAGGAGCAGCAATGCTTGCTGTTGGCACGATTGATATAGGAGAATTGTTTGCCTTTATAATATATTCTGTTTATATAGCTGGTACAATTGGAGGTTTTGCAACTGTTATTACACGCATACAGAGATTTATTGGTGCCACAGAAGACCTGTTTGAGATTTTTGAGGAAGAGGAAGAAATTATTGTAGAACCAGATAATCAGGAAATAGAAAATGAACTGTTTGGGCAGATCGATTTTAAAAATCTTTGTTTCTCATATCCTTCACGTCCAGATGAAGAAGTTTTAAAGGATATTAACCTTAACATTTCAGAAAATCAGCATATAGCTTTGGTTGGAGCCAGTGGTGCAGGCAAATCGACATTTGCCTCTCTATTATTACAATTACATAAACCAAGCTCGGGCAAAATTCTTTTTGATGGAAAAGATAGCCAGACTTTTTCTCTTACATCTATCAGATCACAACTTGCTCTTGTCCCCCAGGATATTTATCTTTTTGGGGGGTCAATAAGAGAAAATATTGCTTACGGAAAACCTTCAGCATCTGAGGAAGAAATTCTTGAAGCTGCAGAGAATGCAAACGCATTGGAGTTTATTAACAAATTCCCTGAAAATTTAGACACTATTGTTGGTGAAAGGGGGACTCAACTTTCCGGAGGCCAGCGACAGAGGATAGCCATAGCCAGGGCAGTCCTTAAAAATCCTAAAATTCTTATTCTTGATGAAGCCACCTCATCACTCGATTCTGAATCTGAACGACTGGTACAGGATGCACTGGAAAAGTTAATGAAGGGGCGCACTTCAATAGTTATAGCACACCGTTTATCAACAATAAGAATGGCCCATCAGATAATAGTAATTGATAATGGACGTATTGTTGAAAAAGGGACTCATGAACAACTGATAAAAATACAAGAAGGTATTTATAAGAATTTGAGCAATCTGCAATTCAACGGATAATCAAATGTATTTATTAATAATAACTCATTTTCATATGGCACAAATTAATGTGCATAATCAATATTAAATAATTCCTGAACTATTTTAGCAGGTTCAAAATTATTTTTCATTCGCTTGTAAAAAAAAATGTTAAATTGATACTAATTTGGTTAAACAATGAATAACCCTATGGTATCAGAAAAAGAATTTATAAAATTAATCCACGATAACTCAGGAATAATATATAAGGTAGTCAGACTTTTCATCTGCAATCAGGAAGATGAAAAAGACGCTGTTCAGGAAATCCTTTATCAATGTTGGAGGGCAATACCGCATTTCAGGTATGAGTCAAAGTTTTCAACCTGGCTTTATAAAATCAGTCTGAATACCATGATAATATTGAAGCGCAAAAAACGTATCCAAACAGTTGATTCAACAATAATAAACAATTTTCTACAACAAAAATCATCAACGGATGAAAATCTTGACAACTTAGACCAATGTATCAGCCAATTGGGAGATGCAGATAAAATGGTCATTAGTTTACAACTGGAAGGATACAAAATTGATGAGATTTCTGAAATTACCGGAATATCAAAAAGCAATGTGGGTGTTAAAATTCACAGAATAAAGAAAAAACTTGGTGAAGAATTAAAACAATAATAAAATGATAAAACAAAAAAAATATTCAGGCTATATTATTAATGATGAAGATATTATTAAAGCCGCTAAATATAAATCCAGACTTCCTATTTCGGAAATAAATAAAGTAATGAAACTTAAAATTTCTTGGGTAATATTTTTCTTTTTAATTTCTGTCACATTTCTGTGCATTTTCTGGAAACATAAAACTGTTTCAATAATAATTTCAGCTATTATTATAGACAATCTTGCTATACTACTATATTACCTGCTGAAATTTAAAACGATGTATTCTGAACCTTTCTTGGATAAGCCTGTTAAGAATACAATTCATCAATATCTTATCCAACTTAACAAGATTCTTATATTCGAAAGAATTTACACACTTTTCTCAATACCTGCTTATTTTATTGCTGGTATAACAATAACTATTTGTCTTACAGAAAACTTCTATATATTAAATAACAATTTGTTTATGGGCTTTTTTGTCTTTGCAATTGTTGTTATTATTCCTTTGGTAATACTAGGGACAAACTGGCTGCAAAAAAAAGCATTCGGATCCTACCAGAAAAAATTAGAACTGTTCCTAAATGAATAAGTAATTTTGAAAATTAGGGTTTTATTAAACACTAAAAAGGCTTTTTAAATAATAACAAAGATTAACTTTAAACCTATCAGATTATTTGTAATTTGCTTCCTCAATTAACCTGATAAGTTTTAACTGAACATAAATAATTTTAATGCAATTTTCTTATTTCAAACAAGCTCTTAGATATCTTCAAAAAGGCAAAAAGGAATTCTTATTAAGAACCTTCTCATGTATTATTTCACTATTTACAGTTATCGTAATTATTGTTTGGATTAACTATGAATCGGGATTTGATCAGTTTTATAACAATTACAACAACGTTTACAGATTAACAGTAGAGCATAAATCCGGGGAATTTAATAACCATTTTGCACGCTTATTTAATACCAGGCACAAAAAAGCATTACAAATAACAGACTATCCTGAAGTAGAAGAATTTCTCAGAGTTTCTCCTGTTCGTCAGGCATCTGTTAAAATTGGAGATGAACTTTTTCTCTCTGATCAGGCTTTCAGAGTGGACTCAAACTTTTTCGCTGTATATAATGTTCCGCTTCTTAGTGGTGATTTCAAAACTGTTTTATCCAACCCGGGGTCAGCTGTAATCGCCTCATCCATAGCAAAAAAGTATTTTGGAGATATCAATCCTATTGGAAAAAGCTTCGAGATAAAACACAGAGATAATTTCAACACCGAAATTTATACTGTAACAGGTATATTTGATGATTTCCCCAATCAATCTCACTTTCATCCGGGTATATTAATCAGTGATGAGCAAAATAAAATAGGAATAAATTGGGCATATGTTTATATCCTTTTTAAAGATAAAACCGATCCGGAATTATTTGATCTAAAAGTTAAAGAACTTTTTAATCCTCCTCAGTCTGCTAATAGTGAATTCAAAGAAATAGCTCATATACAAAAAGTGAAAGAAATACATTTGAATTCTTCCAAAGACAGGGAGATGGAGACCAATGGAAGCTTGAGAAACATATATATTCTAGCTATTGCAGCCTTATTCACCTATCTCATTTCATTGCTTGTAAACATTAATCTTCAGTTGGCTACATTAAAAAACAGACTTAAATATTTCAAAACAAATAAAATTCTTGGAGCAAAACTGAGTGATTATCTAAAACTTACATTTTCAGAATCTCTTATCCAATTTGTGCCTGTAATCATTTCAACATTATTATTAATAATTGTTCTAAATCCCTTTATTCAACAATATTATCAATTTAGTATTATAACTGAAAAATCATGGTTGCTAAGAACATTAGGTCAACTGCTTGTTTTAATTATTCCCTTTCTTATAATTAACTTTTTGGTTATCCTGACTGTAGTTCTTAAAATGAACAAATCAAAAAAATCATTATTTCGAAAATCTGTTTCTTCCTCCCCAGCAATATTTATTATTCAATATGCAATTTCTATTGTGCTGATTATTAGCTCAATTGTTTTTATTAATCAAAATAAATATGTTAATAACACAAATCTCGGGGGAAATAAGGATAATATTGCCCTTCTATTGGGAATACAGGACAAATCGCAATATCCATTATTTAAAAACAAACTTGAATCATACTCCGATATTATTGACATAACTGCAAGTATGGAAGGCCCGGGAGATCAATTAATGGATGCATTTAATTATGAATACAAAACTAAAGCTGACAAAGAAAATGCAAAGCCGATAAATGTATTTCCTGTACAACCCGGATTCATTGATTTTTATAATCTTAAACTTATTGCCGGAGAAAAATTCAGGCCCGGAGGTGAAGAAACAAATAAAGGTAAATATATTCTGAATAAAACAGCTTTATCATACATTGGAGAAACTAATCCTGATGATGTTATTGGCGAATATTTTAACATTATATTTCAACCCGGATTTTTTGAGCCTGGAGAAATAATAGGAGTTGTTGATGACTTTCACCTTACATCACTTGAAATCCCTGAGAAGCCTTTAGCTTTGATGGTAATTCCTATATTTTGTTCATGTTATTCTATAAAAATAGATCTTAATAATAAAAAGAATGCCCTCAATCATATTGAGGAGGCCTGGGAAAGCACCTGCCCTGACCAAAGCTATAATCTTCAATTTGTTAGCGACAGATATAATAAGCTTTATTCCGCAAGAATTGTCGAAAAAAACCTCATCCTTGCATTGGCAGTTATTTCTTTAATAATTTGCTTATTCGGATTATATGGAATCTCCAGTATCAATATATGGAGCAAAATAAAAGAAATTGGTATTAGAAAAGTTTTAGGAGCAACTATAACTCAGATTGTTTTCAAATTAAATAAATTATATCTGTTTTGGGGTTTTGCGGCACTAATGATAGCCTTTCCTCTTGCCTATATTTTGAATAAAAAATGGTTAATGTGGTATCATTTTAAAATAGAACAGCAATGGTACTATTTTGTTATACCGGGTTTGGCAGCATTAATAATTGTATTTTGTATTGTAAGTATACATTCTGTAAGGGCTTCAGCAAAAAAGCCGACAGATGTATTACGATACGAATAATATTCAGAACCTCACATCCGGAAGGTCAAGCTTACTATTCGTTAATTCAAACAATAGCAATACAATAATTATATTATTTTTGTGATGATTTATTTTCATCTCAGCCCCGCAAAAAATAATTAATTTAAGAATTGAATCAATTTTGACCAATAAAGGGATAGTAAACATTTAAATAGCACATTAATAGCATGAAAAGATCATTATTTATTATTATCGGACTGAGTTTCAGCCTGTTGGTTTGCAGTTTGCCTACAAAAAAGCCTTATGACAAACGAAAATATATTGCTGAAAAACTGAAAACTAAAGCTCCGGTAATTGATGGAATTCTGGATGAAGCAGTATGGACCACTGCAAATCGTGGAAAAAAGTTTACACAATTCGAACCTTCTGAAGGAAAAGATCCATACCAGCCCACAGAATTCGCTATTCGATATGACGATAATAACATTTATGTTGGTATTTGGGCAATCGACTCATATCCGGATAGTATTTCACGACGTCTGACCCGTCGTGACCAGATTGATGGAGATTTTGTGGGAGTAGATTTTGACAGTTATTTCGACCATCGAACATCATTTGGATTCTGGGTAAGTGCCAGTGGTGTTAAAATGGATAGAATTGCATCTAATGATGGTGATACAGAAGACACGGGCTGGGACCCGATATGGTTTGTAAAAACAAGCATTAATGACGAGGGATGGACTGCTGAAATGAAAATTCCACTCAGTCAACTTCGTTTTGGGGAGAATGAAAATAAAATCTGGGGATTTGAAATAATACGCATGATATTCAGAAAGGAAGAATTGTCGCTTTGGCAACCCATACCACGAAACACTTCAGGGTGGGTTCATCAATTTGCTGAATTACATGGTATTAAAGATATTAATCCAAAAAAACAATTCGATATTACACCATATACAGTAGGCTCATTTGAAAGATATGAAAAAGTTGAAGGCAATCCTTTTGAAACCGGTAAAGGTCAAAATCTATCAGCTGGTTTTGATGCTAAAATAGGGCTCACTAATAATATGACGCTCGACCTGGCTGCTAACCCTGATTTTGGACAAGTTGAAGCCGATCCCTCACAAGTTAATCTATCAGCTTATGAAACGTTTTTTGCAGAAAAAAGGCCATTTTTTATTGAAGGAAGGAGCATTCTAAGTATGCCATTAATGATAGGTGATGGAGATCTGGCAAACGAAAATTTATTTTATACACGCCGTATAGGAAGAAGCCCACAAGGATATCATAATCCTGCATCTGGTGAATATGTTGACACACCGGAATTTACAAGAATCATCGGATCAGCTAAATTAACCACAAAAACTTCCAGGGGACTTTCTATCGGAGTTATGGAAGCGGTTGTTGCAGAACAAAAAGCAGAGATAGATCTGGATGGTAAAAGAAGTTTTGAAACTATTGAGCCTTTAACAAATTATATTGTTGGGTCAGTCCATAAAGACTTTGATGATGGCAATACGGTTATTTCCGGTCTGGTTACAGCAACTAACAGAAAATTAAAAGATACACCTCTCGATTATTTACATTCTGATGCATATACCGGCGGTTTAGACTTCACCCAGTATTTTAAAGATAAAACTTATATGTTGGCATTCAAAACATATTTCAGTCAGGTTAAAGGCTCAACTGAAGCAATTACAAGAACTCAGGAATCATCAGCAAGATACTATCATCGTGTTGATGCAGATCACTTAGAGCTTGATACCACAAGAACATCCCTTTTTGGGAATGGTGGTTCAATACTGATTGGTAAGGTTGGAAATGCAAAGTTTCAGTATGGTGCTTTTCTTAACTGGAAAACACCGGGCGTTGAGCTTAATGATATAGGTTATATCCGTCAGGTTGATCAAATAATACAGATATTATGGTCAAATTATCAATTTACTGAACCATTTAGTATATTCAGAAGTCTTAGTATTAATGGTTCACAATGGGCATCATGGGATTTCTCAGGCACTTACATGGGATTAGGAGCAAATATCAATGCAAACACCCAATTCAAAAACTACTGGAGTTTACATACCGGAATTAATGCATCATCTTCAGCATTATCAAGTGGAATGTTAAGAGGAGGACCGGCATTTATACGTCCACTGAATTATACTTCTAATTTTAATATTTCATCCGATAACAGAAAAAAGATTCGTTTTAATTTTGGAGGATTTTTTCCCAGAGGGATTGAAGGGCACAGTAAAACCAATGCTATTAACATGAGTATTACATACCGCCCAACAAATAATCTGGTTATATCCCTGTCTCCCAATTACATGTCAGGTTATTCAAATCTTCAATATATACAAGAAACCAGCTATAATGATGAAACCAGATATATTTTCGGCGCTATCGATCAGAAAATACTTGGAATGTCAATGAGGATAAATTTAACTCTTAGTCCAAACTTTACTATTGAATATTGGGGACAACCATTTTTTGCCTCAGGAAAATATAGCGACATTAAAATGATAACAGATCCTCTGGCAGATGAATATGCCGACAGATATCATTCATTCACAGATGAAGAAATGGAAAACATTGATGGTTTTTACCATATTGATGAGAATAATGACAAAGCCATAGACTACTATATAGAAAACCAGGATTTTAACAGAAAAGAATTCAAATCCAACCTGGTTGCACGTTGGGAATATCGCCCAGGTTCAATACTATATCTGGTATGGTCGCAAGGAAGGTCAGGTACCCATTCATATGGTGATTTTGAATTTGGCCGCGATGTTGGCGACCTATACGATGTTAAACCATATAATATATTCCTGATAAAATTATCATACAGGTTAGGAAAATAATACAAAAACAATAAAAATGTTAACCGATTTTGTTGGAAAGGTGAAGCATTTTTTAAAACTTTTACATACACAAATGTAAGGTTTAGTCATTTCATACCTTAAATATTATATGAAAAGTATATATTTATTGATAGTATTCAGTTTGTTATTTTTTCAAAATAATTTTGCCCAGGTCAAAATGAAGTATAATAAGCTTACAAAACAGGAAGAAAATATTATAATCCACAAAGGGACTGAAGCTCCTTTCAGCGGCCAATATGTTGACAATAAGGAAAAAGGGACCTATACATGTAAACATTGTAATAATCCATTATTTTATTCAGATCACAAATTCGAGTCAAATTGTGGATGGCCAAGTTTTGATGATGAAATCAACGGAGCAATTATTCACCAAAAAGATTCGGATGGAAAAAGAACAGAAATTTTATGTTCCAATTGCGGTGGCCATCTTGGACATATGTTTTTTGGTGAAGGATTTACAAATAAAAATTTAAGGCATTGTGTTAATTCATTGTCAATGAATTTTATGCCGTCCTATATAAATAAAAAAACTGAAATTGCTTATTTTGCTGGTGGTTGTTTCTGGGGTACGGAACATCACTTTCAAAAAGCTGAGGGAGTTGTATCTACCAGTGTTGGATATATTGGCGGAGATTCAAACAATCCGACCTATGAAGAAGTTTGTTCGGGTAAAACAGGACATGCGGAGGTTGTTGAAGTTATATATGATCCAGAAAAGACTGATTTTGAAAAACTAGCTAAACTTTTTTTTGAGATCCACGATTTCACACAGATAAACCAGCAAGGACCGGATATTGGAGATCAATACAGAACTGAAATATTTTATACTCAGAAAACCCAGCTTGAAAGGGCGGGCGAATTAATAAAGGATCTGGAGAAAATGGGCTATAATGTGGCAACTAAAATATCTGTGGCAAACAAATACTGGAAAGCTGAGGACTATCATCAGGATTATTATTCAAAAACAGGAAGCCTTCCCTACTGCCATATATACAGAAAGATTTTTTAACATAAATAACCGTTATCTCCTTTGCAGGCTTTAGATTTTTAGTCACTCGTCATTCGTCACTTCATATGAGCTACCGAGCTGCTTATAAACAACCCGCACTAATATGCTTGTTTCCCCGGTTATAACATAATTAGTACGTATTAATTAAATACTATACCGGGGTATTGTTTCTTCGCTAACATCACCGGTGGGTTTCACCCACCACTACATATATTAATGCCCTACGGGCAATCTTAGTTCCGGGTTCGGAGTTCAAAGTTCAGAGTTCAGAGTTCAAAATTCAAAATTCAAAATTCAAAACAGATATTGGGTTATGTTGTGGTGCATAAATATTTGTAGCCACGCAATGCTTTGCGTGGTTTGCTGAGGGAAATATGATTTAAATTTGAAGGGTGTGGTAATGTGGAATAAGGCTGTGGGATAATGGAGTTTGCCCGTAGGGCATAAATATATGTAGCCGAGGGTTGAAGCCCTCTGATTATGTTAGCGAAGAAACAATACCCTGGTTTAGTAATATAATCGGGGCGTGTTGTTATTTATGCAACCAGGGAAATCAAAAATGTTGGAGCGTCTAAAAGCAAATCCAGGTAGCTTGAAAATAAAAAACCCCGCCGAAGCAGGGTCTTTAAAATAATATTTTAGGATGATTGTTATTGAACAATCACTTTTTTAACTCTAATATCAGAACCATCATTAACACTTAAGAAGTACATTCCTTTTGCAAGATTAATATCTATTACTTCTCTATGGTTAAGAACTGCAATTACACTATTTGAATAAATTAGTTGCCCCTGAACATCTCTCATTTCAATAATCAAATCTGATTGTTTTGCATTATTAACAACAATATTGATCATTCCATTAGTAGGATTAGGATAAACAATAAGTTTTTCAACAATATCATGATTATCAACTACAGATGCAGCGTTGAATTTATATGAGTTGTCAAGAACATTCCAGTAACGTACTTCATAGCTTCTGTTATCAGCTTCTGAGGTCAGGTCGTTGGCGTTAATTCTGTATTTATATTCGATTGTTTCGCCTGTAGAAAGATCAGGAACTGTTAGTGTATAAATACCATCGCCATCAACATCGGTGAATGCTTCAGAACCACTCCAATCGTTAAATGTTCCTGTTACATCAACAAAATCAGAAGCAGGATTAAATAAGCTTTCTGCAATTTCTTCATTCATATCAACATTAAATGTTACAGGAGCTATTGTTGGTCCACCTCTTTCGGTTGTATTAATACCGATCATCTTTAGTTTTCCATTATCTCCCCAGTCACCACCTACCCATTTACGCTTACTTTTTCCATCTGGCAAATAGGTCGTCATATCGTAACCAAGACGTATATCAACTTCATCGCCTAAACCAAATAAATAAGTAGCTACAATATAATCTCCCGGTTCAAGAAATTCACTTTCACCATCCTTATCAAGAGATAGGGTCAACCAGTACTTGCCATCCGGATCAAGTTCAGTATATTCTGAAGATATGACTTCAATCCAATCCTCGTCACCTTCCAGATCTTCTTTAAATATTGCGTACTGTACAGCATAAGTTTCACTTTCAGCATCAAGTCCCATATTAGAAATATATGCAGTAATTGAACTTATTTCAACAGTATT
>JBHOTF010000006.1:0-70730 GCA_042584005.1 Bacteroidota bacterium | reverse complement strand
AATTACTCATACCTAAGTGTGTCTACAGGATTTTTTCTGGCTGCTCTAATTATATTTATATTGATTGTTAGTATCACAATCACAATTGAAATAATTATTGATAAAAGAACAATAAATGGCCATATATGTATCTTATAAGCAAAATCTTGCAGCCATTTATCCATTAGTATCCATGCAATTGGAATAGCTATTGCATTTGCAATAAGTGCGAGTATTATAAATTGTTTACTAATAAATTTGTTTATACCAAGAACAGAGGCCCCAAGAGCTTTTCTAATACCAATTTCCTTAGTTTTTTGTTGTGATATAAATAATGAAAAGCCAAATAATCCTAAAGCAGCCAGAAAAATTGCAATTAATGTAAAGATCATTATATTTTTGCTGAACTTTTCATCAGAGCTGACGGAATTATTTACGGAATTCTTTATTCTGTCACTAAGAAAAGATGGTTCATAAGGTGGTCCGCCAGGAACATATTTTTTCCATATCTTTTCAATAAAAACTAAAACCTCTTTTATTTTGTCAGGCTTATATCGAATAAAAATGTCCAGTATTCTTTTAGTGGGTTTAATAACCAATGGTTGAATTTTTTCATAAATTGAGCGTGTATGAAAGTTCTTAATAACTCCAATTACTTCCTCATTAATAATACCATCTCTGTTTTGATAATTAATTATTGAACCAACAGGATTATTTAGTCCCAGCAATCTAACAGCTTCTTCGTTAAGAATAATAGAATTGAGATCTTGAGCAAAATTTTCATTAAAACCTCTACCCTCAATAAATTCAAATTCCATTAATTCAGTAAAATTGGGTGTTGTGATCGTAATAAATTCAATTTCTATTTTTTGGAGAGGATTATTAGGAGGATTGTAATTATCATGTATTCCAAATCCTAGAAATGGGCTGGCATAACTGGCAGCTACATCTATAATATTTGGATTCTGTTTGATTTCATCAATTATTGTTGGATAAATATTATCAAAATTATTTATATGCCTTTTATTGTTATCATAAAATGAATTGTACATAATTAACACATTATCTGCATTAATTTTATGATCAAAGTTTTTTGCCAAACTTATTTGCTTATAAATTACCAGTGATGAAAATAAAAGAGTTGTGAAAATACCTATTTGAAAAATTATCAGGCTCTTTCCGAAATAGTTGCCTGATTTTTTTATGTTGAACTTCTGTTTTAATATCTTTTCAGGCTGTAAACGGGACAAAAATAAGGCAATATATCCACCTGAGAAAACTCCCACTATCAAAGTGATTATTAACATTCCTAATATATATCCGGGCATTTCGAAATAATTTAAAATCAATTCTACTTTAAACATTTGATTTGCGAAAGGAAGAATTAATTCTACTAAAACCAGGGCTGAAGGGAATGCAATAAAAGAAATTAAAACCGATTCACCCAGAACCTGCCTTATTACTCTTAGACGTGAGGCTCCGTTAATTTTTCTTATGGCTATTTCTTTGGTTCTCATGCTCGACCGACCTAATGAAGTAATAATATAATTTATGCATGAAATCATTAATATTAATACGCCAATAATTGAAAATATTCTAACATTTTTAAGATGGTTATCAGATCTCAGATAAATATCCCTTATGTTTTCAAGTTGAAATTTAAAATCATTCTTATTTAAGTATCTTTTAGGAATTTCAGAAAGTTTGTTTTCAATATCCTCGATGTTATGATGTTTTTGCAGTAACACATAGATTTCACAATATGATCCATAATAATCTTTTATATCAATAATCTTCAAGTTTATATCTATTTCCTTGCTTAATAACATTTCCGGCTGAAAGGTTGATGTCTTTGGTATTTTTTTTAATATTCCTGTAACAGTCAGATTATATTCTTTTTCTCTAAATTTGACTGGAATTATCTGCCCCATAGGAAATATTTCTCCAAAATATTTTTTTGCAGCTTCTTCAGATAGAATTATTGAAAAAGGGTCGTTCAGGGCTGTATTTTTATTACCATACAAAAGATCTATAGAAAAGACATTAAAAATATTTTTATCAACAGAAAAGACCTTTTCTTTATTTACATATTCAGGAAAATCTATAAAATATTTAACAAATCCGGAAATAGTTATTACCTCCTTAAAATCCGGCACTTCCTCTTTGAATTTTTCGGCTATAGGATAGGTGTCTTGATTCTGAATTCGAGATTTTTCAACATAATTTCTCACAACCCTGTATATGTTAGGATGGTTTTTATTATAGCGATCGAAGCTTAAACTATATGTCACATATATGAGAATAATAAAACTAATAGCCAATCCAATTGATAATCCTGCAATATTTATTATTGAAAATACAAGATCCCTGCTGATTCTTCTGAAGCTGAATTTTATTAAGTGTTTTATCATATTAATTTTCAATTTTCAATTTTCAATTATTCATACCTAAGTGTTTCCACAGGATTTTTTCTGGCTGTAATATAAATATTCGTGTAAATAGTTAAAACCACGAAAATGCATGTTAATAATAAACATACAATAATTATCATGGGATCGAATGGCGATTTGTAAGCAAAATTATTCAGCCATTTTTTCATTATTAAATAAGAAATTGGTTGAGAAATCATATTGGCGATTATTGACATGATAATAAACTGTTTTATCATTAACTTGTTAATATTCCATATTGATGCCCCTAATGCTTTTCTAATTCCAATTTCTTTGATTTTTTGTCGGGCAATTAATAATGAGAACCCAAATAAACCAAGACATGCTGTTATAATTGCGATTAGAGAGAATATAAATAAGTTCCTCCCAAAATCTTTTTCATTACCATACTTATTTTCAATTTTATCTGTATAAAAAACGACTTTAAATCTATTTTCCAGAGCACCATATTCTTTCCATTTTTCTTTTAGAAAATTTATCACTTCCTTTATTCTATCTTCTTTGTATCTGATAACAATTTCCATTAAAAATTTATCTTCAGTCAGGTATAATATAATGGGAGATATTTTTTCGTGGATTGTGTGCATATGAAAATCTTTAATAACTCCGATAATAATTTTATCCTTGTTTTTACCCTTAATAATTTTTCCAATTGGATCACTAATGCCAAGTTCCCTAACACCCTGCTCATTAATAACTACTGATTCTAAAGAATCTGATGCGTAATTTTCTGAAAAACTCCTCCCGGAAATCAAATCAAATTCCATTGTTTCGATGAAGTTGTGTTTAATAGGCATATTCTCAAAGCTTACCTGTTTATCAGGATTATTTTGGGTTGAATAAACACTTTTAGACCATGAATTAGTAATTGGTCCCATCACACAACCGGATGCATTAACAATATTTGAATTCTGATTTATTTCATCTATAAATTGAGAATATAATAAATGAAATGGTTTAACAAATTCTTGATTATCATTAATATAAGCAATGCTGAGTTCTAAAAGATTATTTTTATTAAAACCCTGATTCTTTGATAATGCATAATGAATTTGATTATATATAATCAGACTTGAAAATATGAGACCTGAAAACAAACATATTTGTATAATTATTAAGCTTATTCCAAAATAAGCTTTGGATCCTTTAGTTTGAAACCTTCTATTTAATATTGTAATTGGTTTAAGGCCAGAAAGATAAATAGAAATATAACTGCCGGAAATTAATCCAATAATTATTGTAATCAATGCCATGTATATTACATAGGATGGTCCGATAAAATAATTCATAACCAATTTTATTGAAAATAAATTATTTACAGTCGGTATTAACAACTCTACCAAAACCAATGCGGTTGGTAAGGCTATTAATGCTATTAATACAGATTCCACTAATATTTGTTTCAATATTCCTAAACGAGAAACTCCGGAAATTTTTCGGATAGCTATTTCTTTATTTCTAATTGCTGATTGAGATATAGAAATAATAATATAATTTATACTGGAAATCAGAAGAATCAAAATACTTACCAATGAAAATATTCTGACGTTTGCCAATGTACCTTTCCTTCCATTATCATAAATAATATCATCTGATTTTAAATGGATGTCCTTTATATTCTGTAATTTGAATTCAATATCTTTTTCTAGTTTATGTCTTACAGTTAATTGTTTTAGTTTATTTTGAATATCAAAGATGTTATGCTCCTTATTAACAAGTGCATATATAATGAAGTCTTTACTGTCAAATTTATTACTGTCATCCGTAATCCCTTCAATCTTTATCCCTAATTCTGTACTGAATATCATATTTGCCTGGAATGTGGATAACCTTGGTATTTTTTTCAGGATGCCGGTTATCATAATGTCAAAATCCTGACCATTTGCTTTGATAGACAATGATGATCCTATAGGATTCACAGTTCCGAAATACTTTGTGGCCATTTCCTCTGTAATAACCACAGAAAAAGGATTTGCCAGGGCTGTTTCCGGATCCCCTTCAATTAATTCAATGGATAAAACTTTAAATATATTTTGATCGGCATACATAAGCGGATACTCAGGGATATATTCTTCACCTTTTTGTATGCTGATATTATAAGTCCTCCCTGAGGTTTTAACTACCTCGGTGAAATCTGGAATATTATTTTTTATTTCCTGAGCAATAAAATATGAGTTCCAGTTTGATCTGTAGTCATATTTTAGGTGTTTTGATATAAGCCTGTAAATCTGATTATGTTTTTTATTATAACGGTCGTAACCAGAACTATCTGCCACATATAAAAGAATAATAAAACTAGTAGCAAGTCCGATTGACAATCCGGCAATGTTAATTATAGAAAATACCAGGTTTCTCCTGATTTTTCTGAAGCTGAATTTTATTAAGTGTTTTATCATTATTAATTATTCATTATTGCTCGTCACTTGTTACTCGTCACTCGTCACTAAAAAAATAGCCAATGATCATGCCATTTGATTATATCACAGAAAATGAGGTAATTAGAAAAAGTTTAAATACCACAAGGTGTATTAAATTAATACAGTTGTGTTTTATTATTATCCATATATATATTTATTGATAATCTTTTCTGTTAAATTAAAAAATATTAATAATTTAGTAATTCAACCTTGCAGAAATTTTTTTCAGCCAGATTATTGAATTTGACGCTATTATGTATAAATCAAAATTAAATAAAAACCTAAAAATATAACTATGAGTAAAAACAAGCTCAACAGGAGGAATTTTATTAAACGGACTGCAGCTGCATCGGCTGCATTATATATAATTCCCAGACATGTTCTTGGTGGTAAGGGGTTTATTGCCCCGAGCGACCAGCTTACAAAAGGAATAATTGGAGTAGGAGGAATGGGTAAAGGGCATATCGGATATGAAGGAACAAAGTTGCTGGCTGTTTGTGATGTTGATAGTAACCACCTGAATGATGCGATAAATATTGCAGGTAAAGATGTTACCGGATATTCCGATTTCAGAGAATTACTTGCCAGGCCTGATATTGATATTGTTCATATCGCTACACCTCCACACTGGCATGGAATTATGTCAGTAATGGCTGCAGAAGCCGGGAAAGACATATGGTGTGAAAAACCAATGACACGTACAATCGGCGAGGGTATAAAAGTAGTGGAAGCTGTAAAAAAATATGGAAGAATGTTTCGCCTAAATACCTGGTTCAGATTTAAAGACCAGTTTTACGGATTGGGAACAACAGTAAAACCTCTAAAAAAACTTGTAGAAAGTGGAATGTTAGGATGGCCGCTCAAAGTTACTGTTAGTGGTGTAACAGGCTATAACTGGAAGTTTTACTGGAGCGGAAAAACTAATCTTGAGCCTATGCTTGTACCACCACAATTAGATTATGATATGTGGCTAGGGCCCGCCCCCTATAAACCTTATAATCCTGAGCGTGTTCATTCGGTATTTCGTGGATATTGGGATTATGATGGAGGAGGATTAGGTGATATGGGACAACATTATCTTGATCCGGTTCAGTATTTTCTGGGGAAAGATAAAACCAGCCCAATCAGGGTTGATGTAGATGCCCCTCAACAACATCCTGATGCTGTTGGCTCATGGAGAAGAATTGAATATACTTATGAAGATGGTTGTAAAATAATTCTCGATGGTGAAAATAAAGATAAAAATGCAGCATATATAGAAGGCCCTGAGGGTAAAGTCTATCAAGGATTTAAGTCGGATATTCCCGACTTACGAAAAAAGATAGATTCTTTACCCGACCCTGAACCTGTAATAACAACTTTCAAAGAATCTGTCAGAACAAGACAGAAATTTGCATTGAATGAGGAAAATGGTCATCGTTCTTCTACTATTGTTAATCTTGGCATAATAGCAGTACGACTTGGCCGCACTCTTCATTATGACCCTGTAAAACAAGAATTTATAAACGATGAAGGAGCAAATCGTTTACTAAATCAACCTATGAATGGGATATGGACTGTATAACAGGAATAAATAATCAAATTTTAAACACATGAAAAATAAAACATTATTATATATAATTATTGTTCTTCTTCTTGGAGCTTTTACTACAGTAATAGGGCAGGACAGAAGAACAATGGAAACTAAGGTTGCCGACATCCTGGCACAAATACCTGTAAATGATTATGTTCACCGCGATAAGCTGGTGAATGAAATGATACTGATGGGAGAGGATGGAATAATGGCTTTTTGTAAACAACTTGTTTCTCCTGGTACAGGCGATGATACTAATGCACGTTTTGCTCTTGAAAGTCTTTCAAAATACGTTTCTCAGAAAAATAAAGAAACTGAAAGATTATTATGTGCAAAAACATATACCAAAGCGATTAAGGAAATACCTCCATGGGAAATTATGGAATTTTTATTCCGGCAATTGCAATTCTGCGGTAAAGATGAGTCAGTTGAAATATCAAATAAATATTTAATGCATAAAATGCTTGGATATCCGGCAGCAAGGACTTTAATTAACATTGGCTCTGAAAAAGCAAAAAAAGCATTGCTTAAAACTTTATCTGAGAATATCTCGGAAAAGCAAGAATTGCTAATCCCAATAGTAAAAGCACTTGGTGCTTTGAAATGTTCTGCTGCTCTTCCTCAGATTCAGCATTTAACAGAGTCGCAGGAAACGGATATGAGAAAAACATCCTTATTTGCCCTTGCAGAAATAGCAGACCCAACCTCATTAAAATTATTATCAGATAATGCAAAGGCAGCTGTTTATAAAAATGATATAACTGGTGCAACATCATCTTATTTACGCTATGCAAATAATTTAAGTGAAAACGGAAATAAGAAACTAAGTATTAAAATTGCCAAAGAACTTTATAAAAAATGTAAAAACCCCGATCAGTTGTATAATAAAGCTGCAAGTCTTCAATTACTGACTTCAAATTTAGGCTTTGAAGCTATGTCGTACCTACTTAAAGCTATTGAAAGCGAGGATATAAAATATCGTGGTGCTGCCCTGAGATTAGCCAATGATATTAAAGGAAAAGAGGCAACCAGTATGTGGTTAGAAAAAATGGCTAAGCTTAAACCTATAGTCAAAGCAGAAGTAATGCATATGCTTGGTGAAAGAGGAGATAAAACAGCGATAATTGGTATTAAACAATATTTATCAAGCTCAAATCAATCTGTAAGATATTCTGCAATTAGTTCAATCGCAATACTCGATAAACAAGAGGGCTTTAAGAGTATTATTGGCCAATTAAAGGCATTCCCTGATGATGATGTGAAAAAAATTCTACTTTCAGTAACGGGGCCTGATAATATTAACGCTTTGGTTAAAACATTAGATAATATGCCTTTATCATCAAAAGCTTTAATAATTGATGTGATTGCTGAAAGAAAAGCTGGGATGTATTTCGATGAGGTGTATTCTTATTGCTCTGACAAAAATAATGATATTAAAAAAAGAGCCATAGCTGCTCTGAAAGACCTTGCTGATACAGATCATTTAGATAAATTAATAAAACTGTTGTTAAGCATTGATAATGAAAAAGGTGTTGAAGAAATACAACAGGCAATAGTCAGAGCATCAGATACAAAAGAAGATAAAGAATTATGTTCGCAAAAGTTATTATCTGGATTGGAAAAAACTAACCAGAAGATAAGAATAATTGAAATATTAGCTGAGGTAGGAGGAGTAGAAGCTTTAAAAACAGTAACTGAATATTATAAAAATGGAGATACTAATATTCGCAAAGCTGCATTTAATGCTCTGGCAAATTGGAATAACTATTCTGCATCAACTGCATTATTTAATATCATAAATAATAAGAATGAAAAAGAATATCATAAATCGGCTTTTATAGGATATGTTAAGCAAGTAAGTAATGCTCCGGTAAGTGATGATCAGAAACTTTTATTATTTAGAAAAGTTATGGCATTTGCAGCTGATAATGAGGATAAAAAACTTGTGATTAAATCAGTTGGTAATTTAAAAACTTTTCTGTCACTAATTTTTATAGATACTTTTTTAGAGGATGATGCTGTTTTACAGGAAGCAGCCAAGGCAGCAATTAAGATTGCACTGCCTTCAGATGGAAAAGATAATGGCTTTAGCGGAACACTTGTCTATAATCTGTTAAATTATGTTGCCGGTATTATAATAGGACCTGAGAGTGAATATATTAAAGAGAATATATTGAGCTATACTGATTCCTTTGAGGATGGCGGGTTTACGCCAATCTTTAATGGTGAGGATCTCACCGGCTGGCAAGGCCTGGTTGAGAATCCAATATCCAGAGCAAAAATGAGTAAAACCGAATTGGCAAGAAAGCAAAAAATTGCTGATGAAAAAATGAAAGAAAATTGGAGCGTTAAGGCTGGTGCCATTTGGTTTAATGGAAAAGGGAATAATTTATGTACTATTAAAGAATATGGTGATTTTGAACTTATTCTCGATTGGCGAATTACTAAAAAAGGTGATAGTGGTATTTATTTGCGTGGTACACCACAGGTTCAAATATGGGATACATCCAGGGTTGATGTTGGTGCTCAGGTAGGATCTGGTGGATTGTATAATAATCAGAAACATAAGAGCATACCTCTTAAAGTTGTTGACAATCCGATTGGAGATTGGAATACACTAAGAATAATAATGATAGGGGAGAGTGTAACAGTTTATCTTAATGGTGAATTGGTAGTTGATAATGTAATTATGGAAAATTACTGGAATAGAAATATACCAATTTTTGAAAAAGGGGCAATTGAATTACAGGCGCATGGGTCAGATCTCGGATTCAGAAATATATATGTACGGGAAATTACAACTCCTGAATATAAACTTTCTGATGAAGAAATTAAGGAAGGTTTTATGTCGCTTTTTAGCGGTAAGGATCTTAGTAGCTGGGTTGGTAATAAAACAGATTATGTTATTGAAGATGGAGATATAGTTATATACCCACAAAGAGGAGGTACAGGTAACCTGTATACTGAAAAGGAGTATTCTGATTTTAATTTTCGTTTTGAATTTTTGTTAACACCCGGTGCTAATAACGGACTGGGAATTCGTGCTCCTCTTGAAGGAGATGCTGCTTATGCTGGCATGGAATTACAGATACTTGATAATACTGCATCCATTTATTCAAAATTGCAGGAATATCAATACCATGGATCTGTGTACGGAGTTATTCCGGCAAAACGCGGATTCTTAAAGCCTGTAGGAGAATGGAATACTGAGGAAGTGATTGTTAAAGGCCCTAATGTGAAGGTTATCCTTAATGGGACAGTTATTGTTGATGGAAATATTGATGAGGCAAGTAAGAATGGCACCATTGATCATAAAGAACATCCCGGATTAAAACAAAAAAAAGGACATATTGGTTTCCTTGGACATGGATCAATATTAAGATTCAGAAATATAAGAATTAAGGAGCTTTAATTATTCCTTAAAAAGTTCAGGTTGAATTTTTGTGAATTTTGTTTTGTCCTGATAAGCTTTTGCAATTCTTAATATGTTTGCTTCATCAAAGAGCTTCCCAATAATACTGAAGCTTGTTGGTGTCCCATTATTGTTAAAACCGTTTGGGATCACAATACAGGGCTGTCCTGTAAGGTTAGTTATCGATAACTGATTTCCACCAAAACTTGGTGTTATTAATACATCAATATCTTTCATTGTTTTATACATCTCCTGAATAAGTTGAAATCTTATTCTGTTTGCATTAATATACTCAACAGCAGGAATAAATCTTGATTGTCTAAAACTATTTGGCCAGGAATATCTTCTTTGGGAAACAAGAAGTTCATCTCTGTCTGACCTGGTCAACTCATCAAATGCTGCCGATGCTTCAGCACTTAATATAAATCCTATTGCATTAACGGGTATGTTGTCAGGCAATTTGACAGGAATCAATTCAATGCCCATATTTTTTAAAACTTCAAGGGCGGTTGAATCATTTGATTTTCCACGATATTTTTTTTCAAACAGATCTTTGGTATATCCTACCTTAATATTTTTAATATTTTTAAAAGCATTATAATTAAAAGGAGCATCATATAGTGTCTGGTCAATATTATCACTTCCTCTGATGATCTCAAAAACAAGAGCACAATCTTCAGCAGTCCTGCAAATAGGGCCCAGTTTATCCATTGTCCAGCTAAGAGCCATAGCCCCTGTTCTGCTAACTCTTCCATAACTTGGGCGTAAGCCTGTAACTCCACATCTTGTTGATGGAGATACAATCGATCCCAGAGTTTCTGATCCTATAGAAAAGCCGACAAGCCCTGCAGCAGTTGCTGATGCAGGCCCGGCAGATGAACCACTTGATCCCTGCTCCGGATTCCATGGATTACGTGTTTTTTCGCCATACCATATATCACCCATTGCCAACGATCCAAGACTGAGCTTTGCCACAAGAACAGCACCTGCTTCTTCAAGTTTTTTAACAACTGTTGCAGTTTCTTCAATTATTTGATCTTTGTGCGCTGCGGATCCCCATGTTGTTTTGTATCCTTCTACAGCTAAAAGGTCTTTTACTCCATAGGGTATTCCATGTAAAGGGCCGCGATAAATGCCTTTGGCAATTTCATAATCAGCTTTTCTGGCCTGTTTAATTGCAAGTTTTTCAGTAAGGGTTATTACACAATGAAGCTGCTTATCATATTTTTTTAAGCGATTAATATAAAATCTGGTTAATTCTTCAGAGCTAATCTTTTTGTTTTTAATAAGAACAGATAGTTCTGAAACTGAATAAAATGCAAGCTCCTCAAGATTATCAGGAAGTGTAACTTCTTTTGGGAAATCCCATAAAATATTTTGTTGAACCTGTTCAAAGTTAAATCCCAGAGGCACAGGGTTAAAGCCAATTGACGGAGGTACGGAATTTGCTAATAGATAATTATGAATTATTTCATAATTTTTTTTGTTTCCCTTTAAACCATTCAACATCATTTCACCTTCCTTTTCTGTGAAATTCAGGTCATAAAGAGTTTCTGCAGCTTTAATATTCTTTAGACTAATAGTATCTTCTTTATTGGTGTTCTGACAAAATACCTGAAAAGAAAAACATACTAATATTATTAATGTATAAAACAATTTAGGAAAAAGGCTGCCTGTCAGGAAAATAGAAACATTTTTCATAAAGATATTTTTAGATTATTTATTCATCTTTTATGCATCTGACGCTCAGGCCGGATTCTTTTGCTACCTTTCTTGGTTCTATCCAATCATTACATTCAGCCACTATCTTGAACCAGCTTTCTGACACATCACGTTCTGTTGAAGTCCAGAATAAACCACTTGCATTCATACCATAAAATTCACCCTGGTTGAACCTGTCACCTGCCATTAGTGCATTAAATCCGGTTACCCCTCCTTCTTTAATTGCGGCTCCGGATTCAGCATATGGAAAATTATCATTTATCTCATCCCATTCTTCTAAAGTGGGTAAATGCCATCCTTCAGGACAAATTCCTCTGGCACCCGGAATTGAATCATATTTCATCATCTCATTCCAGTCGTAAAGTCCTCCATACAGTTCGCAATTTGCTACATCGTTATCATAACAATATTTTTCAATTATACCATTATTATAAGCATCTGAATGTGCCCGGGTTGTAATTACACTATTAATAAAGCTTCCGGTATTCAGGTTAGCACCCATCCAACATTGAGTTCCTATTTGTACAGTTGGATAAATATTTCCGTCAATATCAACTACAACGGGTGTTCCCGGGCAGGCAACACCTGTTAAAGGAACTAAAACAATTCTTACAGAATCGGAAGTTGATCCGCATACTCCGTTAATTGACCATTCAAGTAAATATTCTCCTATATTTCCACGAAAAATAGTATTTGGATCTGTATTATCTTCCAGACTGCCATTTTCTCCACTAATAATACGCCATGTTCCTGATCCAGTTTCAGGAGTATTTCCATATAATATTATACTATCAGCAGCAATTCCAATTGAATCAGCACCTGCATAAGCTATTGTTGACATTGGCAAAACATTTATAGTTGCTGAATCTGAATACATACATTCTGAGCCTTGAGATTGAACCGTATAGGTAATTATATGATTGCCCACTCCGGCTAATGCAGGTATAAAACGACCATCAATAACTCCTGTTCCTGAATATTCACCACCTGATGGCGAACCTCCAAACAATTGAACTGCATCAGTTTCTAAACATACATCATTAAAATCTGCAATTTCAACATCTATCTCGGGATTTATGTAAATTGTACATATTTCAGAATAATATGGCAAACAACCTTCTTCATGAACTGCAGCCCTGTAGTACATTGTATCTGTTGCCATGATTACCAGACTATCGTTTAATTCATCAGGAATAACAGACCAATCAATATTATTTGCCGACATTTCCCAGGTTAAAGAACCGCGGAAATCACCAATCTTAATTATAACTTCCTCTCCTACACATACGCTTGTTTGTGATCTGACAGAAAGGCTAATACTCAATAATAATATCAGTAATAAACCTGACTTGAATAATATATTATTTGATTTCATGTTTTTTATTTTGTTAAATTATTATCAGGAAAAACTTACATTATGTTAAACCTTTTATTCATAACCTGATTATTATTTCTTAGTTGAATGATATATGTCCCTCTTTCCTGTGTTCCAATACTTATTTGGAAGGAAGATGATATCTCATCAGCATATAAGTTGTTTTCATAAACAAGTTGTCCGAAAATATTCAAAACCCTGATTTCAATTTTTTCTCCTGACTGGAATGAAGATGCTTCAATAAAAAAATCTCCATTGTTTGGATTAGGAAATAAATCAAAACTTTGTTTTTGGCCAATTTCATTAATCCCGGTACAGGCATCAACAAAAACAGTAACTCTACTGGTAGCTGTACAATTATGGGAGTCAATTACAGTTAATAAATAGTTAATACTTACTGAAGGATTCGCATTTGGTTGGGCTGAGGTTGGATCGTCAAGGCCAAAAGCAGGTTCCCATAAATATAAATATGATGGGTCTCCACCAATTACTGACCCGTTCAATCTTATTGTCCTTCCAATACAAATAGTTGTATCCTCTCCTGCATAGGCCTGAATTTGTTCAGGTTGATTAACAGAAAGATTAACGATAGTTTGAGAAAATCCACAAATATTTACTCCCGCGAGTAATAATAAGGATATAAATATTTTGTATAATTTTATTTTCATTTGTTATAATTTATTGTAAAATAGACTCTAAATACCTAAGTTTTCAAATATATCCTATTACAAATGCCCCTCAATAGGTAGATATTAACAATTCAAAAGAAAATAACAACATTACCTTAAGCATCCATTGCAAATACACAGATAATCAGAGGATAAGAAAAAATTAAATTTTTGTGATAACTTATAAAGAAATTAAGGATTGACCGGGATGGTAATAAGATGAAATCGTTTTTTTACATTAAATTTTTTGTTATTCATACTGTATAGTAGAGCACCTGATAATATCATCGATAAACCCGTAGCCAGAGAACCTGTCGAATAATATTGTTTTGATCCGTCAAGTATACCGTTTACAAGGTAAATTGCCGGATATAAAATTCCTCCTAATAATAGATTGGCTCCACAACTTGCAAAATTTATTTTTTTTTGTGGAATAATTACTTGTAAAATAATTTTTAATTCAATCATTTCACCATCTACAATAATATAATCATCGGCAATATCCTCTATATGACCGGTAATTTTTGAAAAATATCTGTTTTCCACCTTTAAAGAAATACTTTGTCCGGGCAAAAAACGTGCTTTGGTTTTATATCCTTTTTTAACCAGAAGAGTCCCTTGAGCTATTGATAATGAAAAGGATAATAAAATAAAAATGAATATGGAAAGTATTCTTTTGAAGTGTTTCTTAAATAAAAACATAAAAAATTGTATCCAGCAGTTTATATTTTGTAATCTAAAACGAAATAATTATGAGAAAAACACTGTCAAGATACAATTTTTTTATAATGCTTACCACAATTGGTAATAATGTTGTTAGAGTGTTATTTGTTTTCCTTTGTAAAAATCTAACATCTTTGTATAAAAAACATATTCATATTTTGATTGAATTAAAATTGATTCAGCACGTGTTAATTCATTCTTTGAAACATTATATTCAATAGATGTAACCAGTCCAACTTCATATTGTTTCTCTATAAAATTAAATGCCTCTTTTGCTGAAGAAACTAAACTTTCACTTGATTTATATTTGTCACTTGCTGTAATGGCAAGATTATATGATTGTTGAATCTGTTGATAAAGAGTTTGTTTTGCAGCGTCCAAATCTAATTTTGAATTCATCGCTTGTATTTTTGCCTGTAATATACTCCTTCTGGATTGCATTCTATTGTAAATAGGTATATTTAAACCAAAACCCACATATTCTGATCCAAGATCTTTTAACTGTTCAATATAAGGATAATCAGCATAAGGATCGGTTGGATTGACCTTAAGTTCATTGTATCTGGAACTATAACTTGCACCTATAGAAATACTTGGAATAAGGCTGGCTCTTGAAATAGCAAGTGATTTTTCACTAGATTTCATTCTGTACTCAGCACCAATAATTTGCGGCATATTTTTGGATGCATATTCATAAACTGAATTAACTGAGGTTATAGCTTCAGGAAAAACAGTTAACAGCTCCCCGGGATCTTGTATCTGAAAATTGTCAGTAGATGGTAAACGTAATAATTGTGTTAATGTAAGAATTGAATATTTTAAACTGTTTTTAGCATTTGTTACAGCAAGTTCCTCACCTGAAACTTGAGACTGAAGTAGTAGTACGGATGATATGGCTCTGGCACCTTCTTCATAAAATATCCTTTCCCTATTTAATTGCTGTTTTGAAACTTCAAGAGTTTTTTCAGCCACATCAAGAAGTTCCTGGTCGAGTAAAATATTTAGATAAGCCCCACTTATACTAATTGAAATATCATTTTTAGCAAGTTGTAAATCTTCCAGACTTGACAAATGATCATATTTAGATTGTTGAATCCGATAAAGGTTTTGCAAACCGCTAAATAAAGTCATTCCTGTATTTGCTCCAATTCCCCCTGACTCAAGTTGAGTATTTACATACTCATAAGTTTCAACATTCAATGTTCTACCAAATGAATAATTATGATTTAGGTTAGCATTAAGTGATGGAAGAATTGCTAGTTTTGAAAAAGTAACATTTTTCTTCATTCCTGAAGTTATATTCTCCTGTTGCTGTATCCTAATATTATTATCTATTGCATATTGAATACATTCTTCAAGCGACCATACTTTCTGCGCATTTGTTTTAACAGGCATTAGTATTCCTGTTAAAATAATTGATAGCGAAAATAATTTCGCGAAAAAACAAGTTTTGATTTTCATGGTTTTAAAGTTGAGAGGTTTTAGGTTAATGCTTTAATTATAAAAGGATTATTGTCTTCCAGGTTTAATATTTTGGCTTATTGGTGTATCAAAATAATTATCATCTAACATCCAGCTTTCAATCAGCTTATCTTCTTCTTCCCCGTCTTCAGTTAAAAAATATTCTTCTGATAATAATGCGTATTTAGTTTTAAAATAATTATCATCAAGCATCCAGTCTTCAATCATCAAATCATCCGCTTCTTCAAAATTGACTTCAGGACTGGCAAGCATAAGATTTTTACTCTCCTTTGCATCGGCAGGTATCAATCGTACTCTTTCTTTAATATTGGTGAATAATTTTGAGAAATCACTTTGTTTGTATGCTTTCTGTGAGTAAACATTTCCACTAATTAATAGAAGAGCTAATCCTGCTATTAGTAATTTTATTCGGGAGTATATATTATTTGTTTTCATCTTTATATCTGTTTGCTGTTATTTGTTTTATATTAATCATTATTCGTGCCAAATAGCATAACATACAGAATATCAGACTAAAATAGATGTAAAATATTAAAATATTTTTTAAAAAGTGAACGAAAATGTAACATATTGTGTACGAATATGAACAGTCTCTTTTGCTTGGTTTTACTCATGTTTTAATGCATCAACAATATTAGAGTTTGATGCTTTTAAGGAATGATATCCAATAGTAAGGATTGCAATAATCAATGCAATCAATGCAGCCAGAATAAAAGGTAATGGCCCCAGTTCGATTCTATAATGAAAACTTTGTAACCATTTATCCATAAAAATAAAAACAACTGGTATTGCAATGATATTTGCAGCCAGTACGAGAAATAAAAATCCTTTGGAAACAATTATTAGAATATTTGAGTTGGATGATCCCAGCACTTTTCTAATTCCGATTTCTCTGGTTCTTTGCTCAATAACAAAGGAGGATAATCCCAATAGTCCTAAACAACAAATAAAAATTGTTAGAATTGAGAAAACAGTAAAAATAATATTTAGTTTTTGCTCTGCAACATATTGTTTATTAATATGATCGTCGAGATATTCAGAATCGAAAGGCCAGGCAGGATCAAAGCCCTCATAGGTTTTTTTAATATGAGCCATTGTTTCTGCAGGGTCATTTCCGGTAGTATTTATGTATATTACATTTGATGGTGCAAAGTTGAGTAATAATACAAAAGGAGCAATTTTATTTTTAATTGAACCGTATTGAAAATCCTTCAAAACACCAATTACTTCTGCATCTATTCGAAATACGCCATCTTGCCTGCCACGTAATTGTATTTTTTTCCCCAGGGCATTTTCTCCCCATCCCAGGTCATTGGCAGCTGTTTCATTTATAATAATAGCCTTAGAATTATCTGTTCCTCTATCCCTTTCATAATTACGTCCTTCCTTTAATTCCAGATCAAGCATATCAATAAAATCATAATCTATTGAAATAAGATTAAGTGTTTTTTCCACCATTTCACCCTCCTGCTCAACACTAAATACCATAATACCCTGATCATTACCCATTGTGCTTGAAGCCGTTGCTATAGAAATAATATTATTATAATCTAAAAGTTCTTCTCTGAAAGAAGATATATTTCTTGTGAAGGTAGTATCCCTGTTGGAAATTATGACAATATTGTCTCTGTTGAATCCCAGGTCCATATTCTTAATAAATTTTTGCTGCTGGGTTACTATTAATGTTCCAGCTATCATTATTATTGAAATGGCAAATTGAAAAACAACAAGAATCTTTCTTAATATTCCTCTTGCTGATCCTGGAATTTCCTGTCCTTTAAGAACTTTTACCGGCATAAATGATGATAGGTACAATGCCGGATATGAACCTGAGATCAGGCCAACAAATATTGTAATAATAAGAATTCCTATTATAAATTGACCTTGACCGAGATCTGAAAAGAATAATTTTTTATCCGCAAGTTCATTAAATGATGGTAATATTAAGTAAATAGCTATTAAAGCAATAATTAAAGCCAGAAAAGACATAATTAAAGATTCACCAAGGAATTGCTTGATTAAAGTACTTCTGTGAGCACCGATTACTTTTCTAACACCTACCTCTCTTGCCCTGTTGGCAGATCTTGCCGAAGACATATTCATATAATTGATACAAGCAATAAGCATGATAAAAATGCCGACAAATCCAAAAACATACACATAAGAAATATCACCAACCGGTCTGTCAGATCGTAGTTCATTTGATGCAAAATGTATATCTTCAAGTGAGGTTGCCATTAGATTGAAGCTTCCATTGATCTGATCACCAATAGATTTCATGTATTTTTCATAAAAGCCTGGGAATTTCTCAATAATTTGATCAATACTGGTATTTTCCTTCAGCAAGATATATGAAAAGACATTCACATTCCAGAATGCTCCTGCACTTCGGTCGTTAAACCTTTCTACTCCAAGAAGTTCGACAAAAGTAGCAACAGAAATAAGGCAATTAAATTTTAGGTGCTGATTTCCTGGAGGATTTTTAATAACAGCTGTTACAGTATAATCTCCAAGCCCTCCACTTTGGATCACTTTTCCTATAGGGTTTTCTGCACCAAAATATTTTTTGGACATACTTTCTGTGATAACCATTGTATATGGCCTGTTAAGGGCATTTTGTCCTGATCCAAAAGAAAAATCATAAGTAAAAATATCAAAAGCAGTTGAATCACAAATCCCGACACTATCTTCGAAGAATTCTTTATCTTCATATTTAAATAGCCTGCCTTCAAGAACCTGAAAACGAGTATAATTCTCAATTTCCGGAAATTCATCCATTAAAGTCGGGGCAATAGGAAGCGAAGTAATCGCAAATTTATCATTACTTCCGGAAATACTATAATGAGATTCAAGCCGATAAATTCTTTTATGTTTTAGATGATGTTTGTCGAATGAAAGTTCATCCTGGATGAACAGCATTATCAGGATGGAACATATTATACCTACAGCTAATCCCAGGATATTAATACCGGAATAAAATAAATTATTAAAAATATTACGAAATGCAGTTTTTATAAAATTTTTAAACATAGTAGAATTGTTAAATATTATTAAAAGATTTATTTGATATAAGTAAATTATCTACTCATATCTCAATGCATTAATAGGCTTGCATCTTGCTGCTTTAACAGATTGATAAATTATGGTCGAAACAGCTATAAACAAAGTTATCAATCCTGAGATTACAAAAATAAGAGGTTCTATTTTTACCCTGTATGCAAAATTCGACAGCCACTTTTCTATATAAATATATGATATGGGCCAGGCAAAAATATTTACCAATAGCACCCATTTTGCTATATCCTTAATAAGCATGAATACAATTTTATGAACCGGAGCCCCTACAACCCTCCTTAATCCAATTTCTTTAGTTCTTTTTAAAACTGTATATGAGGTGAGTGAAAACAAACCAAGAACAGCAATGAATAATGCAAGTATAGTAGCAATTATAATCAGAATATTATTATTTTCCTCTCTTGCATACATATTATTGTAAAGGTCGTTTATCAGGAGAGGATCAACATTAAAATTTGGATCAGATTCATAAAAAATAGTTTTTATTTTTTGAATTGAACTATTTAAATCATCCCCGTCCATTCTTATAGCTATATTAGTTGTTTGGTCATTAAAATCCCTGAAATAATTACTAAGTACCAGAGGTTGAATCTTTTCATGTAATGATCTGAAATGGAAATCTTTAACAATCCCAATAATTTTTCCATCATTATCCATACAATTTATTCTTCTGCCAACAGCATTTTCTTTTTCTAATCCAAGTTCTTTAATTGCAGTTTCGTTAAGAATAAAGGAATGGCCTACCGTATAATAATTATCTCGAAAACTCCTGCCATCTATAATCTCCATTTGATAAGTCTCAATGTAATCAACCTGAACAGTGTTTTCATTACATGGAATTCCATCTTTAACATCTTCTCCGGCCAGGCTTAAATTTTTCAAGTCTCTTGTTTCTCCCGGGAAACTTGAAGCAGCAGTGACTGTTAATATGTCGGAATATGATAATAATTTTTCTTTTATACTCTTATAGTTCCATAATATATGAGAAGACGGGTTTTGTATCACAATAACATTCTTGGTGTTAAATCCCGGGTTATTTTGTTTCATAAAACCTACCTGGCGATTAACAACAAAGATGTTGGCTATCAGGAAGCTGGCTATTGTGAATTGTACAAGTACAAGTATGATTTTCAGGTTTTTATTTCTATTTCCGTATATATTAATCTTTTTGAGTGTATGTATAGGGTTAAAAGAAGATAGATAGAGTGAAGGATACAATCCTGACAAAATTCCAATAATAACAGATAATAATAATACTACTGAGAAAAAGTCAAGACGTACAAAATAATGAAGGTTAAGATCTCTATTTACAAGTTTTCCAAAAGGTTGAATAGTTAGTTCAACAAGAAAAAATGCGAGTATTAGAGCAACAATGGCTAATAATATTGATTCGCCCATAAATTGTTTTATAAGTTGTTGGCGTTTCACTCCTATTACTTTTTTCATGCCAACCTCCTTACCTCTGTTTTCAGCTGTTGCGGTTACCAGGTTAATAAAATTTATTGCAGCTATAAGCATTATCCCAATAGCCATAATAAAAAAGAGAACTATTGTTGAGTATTTTCCATGTGTATTAATATCATTACTGAAATCTGAATGCAGATGAATATCTTTTAAAGCCTGTATTGAACTGTTAATATTGACTCCGGTGCCAATAAACTTTTCATTTGTTAGTTTATTACATAATTCTTCAAATTCTTTTTTAAATTTCTGGATATCTGTATTTTCCTTAACAACAAAATATGTATAATAATTGGCCCCTGTAGAGTCGAAATAATCCTGAAGATTAGCTATTGAAGAGAAAGAGGTAATTATATCAAATTTTATATGAGAATTTGCCGGTATGTCCTCAATTACAGCTTTAACTTTAAACCAGTTCGGACCAAGAAAAATTATTTCATCGATAGGGTTTTTTGATTTGAATATTTTGTCGGCAACCTTTTTTGTAATAACAACAGTATTTGGAGATTCCAGAGCAGAGAAAGGGTCACCTTTGAGTGCCTTAAATGTGAATACTTTAAAAAAATCAGCATCAGAAACATAAACACTGAACTGATCAATATTCCTGCCTTTATATTTTATTTCATCTCTGCCATTAGGAGAAATTCTGCAGGCAAATTCAACAGCAGGAAAGTTTTCTTTTATTGAAGGTCCTATACTACTGATGGTTGTTGGAGTTTTATCAGTTGTAGTTTTGTTAGTAGAAGCCTGGGAAACTACCCGATAAGTATTATTAAAATTGACATGAAATTTATCAAAGCTCAACTCATGGATAATAAACTGGAGTAATAGAATAGACGCAGCCAGACCTATAGCCAGGCCAACAATATTAATTATGGTGAACATTCGGGCATTTTGGAAATACCTGAAACTCGTAAAAAAAAAGTTTTTTAACATCTACCGGCAAATATCAACCTGATAAATATAATAGGATTTATCAGGACTGACTAAAATAAATAAAAATCAGGACTTTTTTCTATAAAGAACCTGGATGTTCTTAGCGTTCTCGTTTGGTGTATAAATCTGGATTAGTTCCCAATCTTTATCATATTTTTGAATTGCCTCTTTTAATTTATATATTTTTAATAAAGATTCTGAAACTTCATCCTCAAATTTAGATAGTGTGTCATCAACCATCCATGGAAATGATTCAATTCTGAAATTATAACTTATTTTTTTCCCACCTACTTTTAATATTACTTCGGCGATCTGGTCTTCTTCGAAATTTGAAATTGGTATACATACGTCTTTCATAGGCAAAAATTATTAGTTAAAATTTTTTAAAAAAAAACCATGCCCGGTATTTAAACCGGAACATGGATAATATTACTTATTTTTTAATATTCTCTGTTACAATATGTCCGTCGAACAGTTGAATAATTCTGTGACTTCTCTCTGCGTCAGATGGAGAGTGAGTTACAATGATAATAGTTGTTCCTTCTTCATTTAATTGAGTAAGAAGATCCATTACTTCATTACCATTTGCTGAGTCGAGGTTACCAGTTGGCTCATCCGCAAGAATAAGGCTTGGATTTGTAACCACAGCTCTTGAGATAGCAACTCTTTGCTGCTGTCCGCCTGAAAGCTGTTGAGGAAAATGCTTTTTCCTGTGAGATATTTTCATTCTTTCAAGAACTGCTTCAACACGCTTTTTCCTTTCAGAAGATGGCATCTTTTGGTATAAAAGTGGTAGTTCTACATTTTCATATACTGAGAGTTCATCAATAAGGTTAAAGCTTTGAAAAACAAAACCAATATTTCCTTTTCTTAAACCGGTTCTTTGTCTTTCTGAATACTTTGTTACATCTTCATTGTTAAATTCCAATGCACCATCTGATGGGTTGTCAAGAAGTCCAAGAATATTAAGCAATGTTGATTTACCACATCCTGATGGTCCCATAATTGCTACAAATTCACCATCCTTGATCTCAAGATTAACCTTATTCAAAGCAGTTGTTTCTACCTCATCTGTTCTGAAAATTTTTACTAAATCGACTGTTTTAATCATAATTCAAGTTTTAAATTATTGAAATATTTATTATTAATTGTAATTCTTATAATTAGTATTCTATTTAAAAATCAGTTTGTCATTTTCATTAAAGTTATTATACCCTGAAGTAATAACTTTTTCTCCCGGATCAAGTCCGGCCGTAATCTCATAATAGCGAGGATTTTTTCTTCCAACTGTAATGTCTCTTCTATAAGCATAGGTTCCATCTTCAGAAACTACATATACCCATTGCCCGCCTGTGCTTGTGAAAAATGCTCCCATAGGTAATAATGTTGCCATACTTGGATCGCCAAGCTCAATTTTTAACCTTTCCTGTTGTCCGGTTCTGATATTAGGTGGAATTGTATCTGTAAAGATTAAATCAATCTGGAATTGTCCGCCTCTTACTTCCGGATAAACTTTATCAATAATTAAATGATAATCTTTATCATTTCTGTCATAACTGGCATTTAGACCTTCTCTTATCCTGTCAATAAAATGCTCATCTATAAGAGCTGACATTTTATAATTGGTGAGTACATGAACTTGTCCAATGCTGGTCCCTCTACCAACAATTTGTTGTCCAATTTCAGCATTTAGAGTTGCTAAAAGGCCGTCAACCGGTGCTTTAACGTTCAGACTGGCAATTTTGTCGGTAACAATTTCCAGATTATTCTCAATCCGGTCAAGTGCACTTTGCATTGTTGCAACCTGGTTTTCACGAAATAATGAATCTTGTTTTTGTCTTTCTAAAATTGTATTATAAGTATTTAAGGATAAATTATATTCTTCTTTTGCAACAAGATATTCTTCTTCAGAAATTAATTTCTGATCGTAAAAAACTTTACTTCTCTTATAGTTTCTTTGATTTGTATTTAATTGTTTTTGCACAGACATTATTTGAGTCTTAAGCGTCAGCTTTTGTTGCTCCATCATTATCTTAGTATCTCTAAGCCTGTTTCCCTGTTCAGCAAACGACGACTGTGCCTGTGCTACTCTTAACAGGAGGTCAGCATTACTTAAACGTAGTATAACATCACCCTTAGATACCATATTTCCTTCTTCAATAAGTATTTCATCAACTCTTCCCCCTTCTTCAGCATCAATCAAAACAGTTTTTATTGGTTCTACTCTTCCTGTTTGGGTCATAAAGTCCTGAAATTCATCAAAGATAACTTCAGCTACAGTGTGCTTTTCAATGTCTATATTTAATTTAGAGCTATGATCTGCAAATGCTAACTGGTAAACAATCAGAGCAGTAATTAATGTGCCTGCAGATATCCATATAATCCTGCGTTTTATTTTTGCGGTATTTTTAATTTGTTTGTCCATGGTTTAGATTTTAATTACTGACTACATCCGCATATTTTGTGCCGTAAACACTAACATGCAGAAAGACAGCAATAAAAGGGGGTGAGGTTTGATTAAAAATAATGAATCTGTGTACGAAATTGTGACATAATTTGTACGAAATCGTACACTGTTAACTTTGAATATTTTGAGTAATGCTTTTAATTCATATTATTAGGTAAAAATATTATATTTACGTTTTAAAACCAGTTTATTCAATAATTTTAATCAAAGAATGTTGAAAAATACAGGAAAAATTCTTGCAGTAGATGATAACACAGATGTTTTATATGCATTAAAACTTTTATTAAAATCTCATTTTGAAATAATCCAGACTGAAGAAACTCCGGACAGGATACCTGAGTTAATATCAAAAAAAGATTTTGATGTTATTCTGCTTGATATGAATTTCACCAAGGATGCTATCAGTGGTAAAGAAGGTTTTTACTGGCTGGAAAAGATTCTTAGTATTGATCCTAATGCAGTTGTTATTTTTATTACTGCATATGGTGATGTAGAAAATGCAGTGAAAGCAATTAAAAAAGGTGCAATAGATTTTGTTCATAAACCCTGGCAGAATGAAAAACTTCTGGCAACAATTTCATCAGCAATTAAACTAAGGAAATCAAGGCTTGAAGTTTCTGAATTAAAAGAACAGAAGGAAGGGATGAAAGTCTTGCTTGATGAACCTTTTGGAGATTTTATTGGACAATCGCCCGAAATGATTAAAGTATTTAATACAATAAAAAAGGTGGCTGCTACAGACGCCAGCGTATTGATACTTGGAGATAATGGCACAGGTAAAGAGCTTGTTGCAAGGGCATTGCATAAAAATTCGCATAGAAAAGATGAAATATTTGTTAGTGTTGATCTTGGGTCAATTACTGAAACATTATTTGAGAGTGAATTATTCGGACATGTAAAAGGTGCATTTACTGATGCACGATGCGACAGGCCCGGACGATTTGAGATCGCAACTGGTGGTACCCTTTTTCTTGATGAAATAGGAAATCTTTCATTACCACTGCAGGCAAAGTTATTGACGGTGATTGAACGACGTGAAGTTATAAGGCTCGGATCGAATAAAATCAGGCCAATTGATATCAGGCTGATTTGCGCAACAAATATGCCTTTATTGGAAATGATTGAAGAAGAAAAGTACAGAGAAGATCTTTTATACAGAATAAACACTGTAGAAATTTTTGTACCACCATTAAGAGAAAGAATAAGTGATTTAACAGATCTTTCTGATCATTTTCTAAAGATATATACAAAAAAGTATAAAAAAAATATTGAAAAAATCGGTTTTGAGACAATGAAGAAGCTTAGTCTTTATCACTGGCCGGGTAATGTGAGAGAGCTACAGCATGCTATCGAAAGAGCTGTGATATTATGTGATAGCAATGTTCTTCAACCAGATGATTTTCAGTTAACAAGTATTAAATCTAAATCTGAGGGGTTTGAACTTGAATCCTTTAATCTTGAAGAAGTAGAAAAAAGTATCATTTTAAAAGTTTTAAAGAAAAACAATGGAAATATAAGTTTTGCTTCTAAGGAACTAGGCTTGACACGAACTTCATTATACAGGAGAATGGAAAAATATGGGCTTTAAAAATTTTCGCTTTAATGTTATTATCAGAATAATTTTGCTAACCCTGACAATATTTTTGTTGTTTGTGTTAATTTATACCAGTAAAAAGGAGCTAATTATTACACCAATATTGTGTTTTATAGCAATAGCATACCAGATATATTCTCTTTTCAGACATGTTGAAAAAGGAAACAGAGATTTGAAAAGTTTTCTTGAATCAATAAGGTTTTCAGATTTTTCAAGAACTTTCCAGTTGGAAGGATTGGGATCTTCTTTTGATAATCTTAAAAGACAATTTAATGATGTAATAATGGATTTTCAGAAAATTCGTACTGAAAAAGAAGAGCATTACCATTATTTACAGAACGTTATTCAACATGTGGGAATCAGTATTCTGGCATACCAGAAGAATGGAAAAATAGAGCTTATAAATAATGCTGCAAAACGATTATTTAAGAAAAACTATATCAATAATATTCAGGAACTTTCACAATGGAGTGTAGAGCTTACTGAAATATTAAAAGAAATTAAACCCAATGAGAATAGGCTGGTTAAAGTGGAGGAAACGGATGATATTCTTCAGCTTGCAATTTATGCAACTGAATTTAAAATAAGCGATAAAAGAATAAGCCTGGTTTCAATAAAAAATATTCAGGACGAACTTGAAGCAAATGAGCTCGATGCCTGGCAGAAGCTTATTAGAGTACTTACTCATGAAATAATGAACTCGATTGCACCAATTGCTTCACTGTCTTCAACTGTTCAAAGTATGGTGGGTGAGGTGAAAAGAGAATTTAATGAAAAAATGCCCGAATCTGCACCTGATAATATTGAAGATATCATAGGTGCAATAGATACAATCCATAAAAGAACAAGCGGACTTATTCATTTTGTTGAAACATATAGAAACCTTACACGTATCCCAAAACCTAATTTTTCAATTTTTAAAATCGAAGACCTTATAAGAAATATTCATAATGTTCTTAGGGAAGAACTTATGAAGAAAAATATAGAATGTAATATTTCTATTAATCCGACATCTCTTGAACTTACAGCTGATGAGGATCTTATAGAGCAAGTTTTGATAAATTTACTGCAAAACTCTATGCAGGCTCTTGATAAGAATAAAAAAGGAAAAATAGATATAAAAGCTTTTTATAATGACCGTGGTAGAAAACTAATACAAGTTATTGATAACGGACAAGGAATTATTCCTGAAGTAGGTGATAAAATTTTTATTCCATTCTTTACAACAAAAAGTTCCGGTTCAGGTATAGGACTGGCATTATCCAGACAAATAATGAGATTGCATGATGGAACAATTACCATGTCATCTGAACCTGATGAGGAAACGATGTTTACATTAACCTTCTAACAATCAGCAAAATTAAATGACAGAAAGAAACATAACAATATATTGTGTTTTAATTATTTTTCTATTTGCAAATTATGGCTGTATAGAGAAATCTGGTAAGACTGAACCAGATTCTAAGAATAAATTTATTGACACAGTTCTAAATTATAGATTGAATAAACTTTCTTTTACTATGCCGGAAAAATTGAAAGAAAATTCTGGCTTGATCTACTATCGCGATGTGTTGTGGACAATGGAAGATGCTGGAGGCAAACCAAAGATATATACAATTAATACGAAGTCAGGTAAAATAAAACAAACTATTAAATTACTTGATTCAGAAAATAATGATTGGGAGGATATTACTCAGGATGAGAAATATATCTATATAGGTGATTTTGGCAATAATGATGGACATAAATCTGTTCTAAGAATTTATAAAATTTCAAAAAATACAATACCCTGGAAGGGTAATTTTGACGTTGAATCTGAATTAATAGAGTTCTCATATCCCGAACAAAATGATCTGAGGCCTAGATTTCATCAAACAAATTTTGATTGTGAAGCCTTAATTTCCAAAGGAGACAGTCTGTATTTATTTACAAAGAACTGGATTGATAATAAAACAAATGTTTATTCTCTTCCTAAAGAGAAAGGCTCATATCTTGCAAATTTCTGTGGAAACTTTGATGTAAGAGGATTAATTTCCGGTGCCGGGATAAGTTCTGATGAAAAAAGAATCATTCTTTGCGGACATCAGGAAAAATTGCCATTTATCTGGTACCTATCAGATTTTACCGGAAATAATTTCTTCTCAGGGAATAAAATCAGATTAAATCTGACATTTCTTTTTGGTGTTCAGACTGAAGGAATATGTTTTATGAATAATAACAATATATTTCTTTCAAATGAAAAATCTGTTATCCCATCGTCATTATATACTACATCAGTAGAACAAATTTTGGAAAGTATAGGATTAATTATAAAAGAAAAAATATAACATTGGCTGAACAAAATAATATAGAAATAATAAATGGTAAATGTCTGCCATTGATCGACGATTTTAATACTATTCAGGGAGAGGGATATTATACCGGAAAACCTGCATATTTTATCAGACTTGGTGGATGCGATTCAGCTTGTTCGTGGTGTGATACAAAAGTATTATGGGATCCTGATATTCATGATTTAGTAAGTATTGATGAAATTCTTAAACGTGCAATTGATTATAAGGCTCAAAATCTAGTTGTTACCGGTGGAGAACCTTCTAAATACAATCTGCAACCTTTATGTGAGTTGTTTAAATCATATAATATTAACACATTTGTTGAAACTGCAGGGACACATAATCTGACAGGAGAATGGAAATGGATATGTTTATCACCAAAAAAGCATGCTCCCCCTGTTGAAGATATTTATAAAATGGCCCATGAACTGAAAGTAGTTGTATTTAATGAGGAAGATTTTCTTTGGGCGGAAGAAACGGCGGAAAAGGTTAATAAGAATTGCAAATTATTTTTGCAACCAGAATGGTCACGACATAAGAAAATGATAGCTTTGATCGTTGATTATGTGAAGAATAACCCGAAATGGAGAATATCGATCCAGGCTCACAAATTTATGGGTATTCCTTAATTAACTGATAATAAACACTTTTGCAATGCCATATATCAGGAACATTTCTATTTTGTTAATATTTATGGTAACTCTTAGCAATAATTCTTTTTGCCAGAAGGAATTAAATACCGACAATAAAAAAGCAATCAGAAAATATCATAAAGCTTTAGAGCAAATGAATAATTTTAACAATGCTGAAGCTAAAAACAATCTTATTGAGGCTATTAGCGCTGACTCAAATTTCACTGAGGCATATTTATTACTTGCCGACATGTATCATTATAATTCAGAATTCTCAAAAGAGGTTGAACTATATAGAAAATTATCAGATAGAATAGATATTAGATATCCTCAGTTTTATTTTTCCTGGGGACAAACAGAATTTTTACTTGGTAACTATAAGGAATCTCAAAATTGTTTGAGAAAGTTTATTTCTATTGATCCAGCTAATAATTTAACTATTGAACAGGCAAATAAAATTTTATTAAACTGTGAATTTGCAATTAATTCAATAAATAACCCGGTTATGTTTAAACCTTCTAATCTTGGAGATAGTATTAATACTCTATTTGATGAATATTTTCCCAGCATCTCGGCCGATGGGGAAATTCTGGTTATAACCTCTAGAATTCCTATTGATGATTATAGTAAATACAGTATTCGAAATAGTCAGGAGGATTTTTTAATTTCCAATTTCCATGATGGTAAGTGGAATAAAGCTTCTAATTTAGGGATTCCGGTAAATACAAAAGCTAATGAAGGTGCTCAATCATTATCAGCTGATGGAAAATTAATGTATTTTACAGCCTGCGGAAAAGCCAATGGATTAGGCAGTTGTGATATATACTTGTCAGAAAATACCGGGCCTAATTGGAGCTTTCCAATTAATTTAGGGCCACCTGTAAATTCAATTTACTGGGAATCAACCCCATCAATATCAGCCGATGGGCATACTTTGTATTTTTCAAGTAACAGACCTGGTGGATTTGGAAAAATGGATATTTGGAAATCAACATTAAAACAAAACGGAAAATGGAGCGAACCTGTCAATCTGGGTTCGAAGATAAATAGTATTGGAGATGAATTAGCTCCATTTATACATTCCGACGGACAAAGCCTTTATTTTTCTTCAAACGGATTAACAGGAATGGGCGGGTTTGACTTATTTATTGCACACCTGGATTCCAACGGATTATGGAATGAAACAGCAAATCTTGGATATCCAATAAATACTTACAGAGATGAACAAAGTATTGTTGTCAATTCAATTGGTAATCTGGCATTCTTCTCATCCGACAGAATAAGTGAAAAAGGAAAGGATATTTATTCATTTGAGTTAGCTGTTGAGGTGCAGCCACGAAAAAACAAGAACTGGATATCAGGAAAAAAAATAATCCCCGGAGAGTCTGTTGTATTAAATAATGTGTTTTTTCGTACAGATTCTTATGAACTTGATTCTATATCATATACTGAGCTCGAAGAGCTTTATAATTTTTTAAGAGAAAATCAGGAAATACATATAGAAATAAGAGGGCATACAGATAATACAGGAAGTAGAGACTATAATCTGGAATTATCGGTCAAGAGGGCAAGGGCAGTTTATATGTACCTGAGTAATAAAGGAATAGAATTAGAGAGAATTAGATATAAGGGCTTTGGCTCAACAATACCAAGATCTGATAATAATACTGAGGAGGGAAAAGCTCTTAACAGGAGAACAGAGTTTAAAATTATTCAAGAATTATAAATAATATTTAAAGACTTAGGTAAAATTTTTAATTCAATCTTATCTTTCATTTCAACAGGTTCCCCGTCAATATGAACATGATTTATACCCTCTGTTTGAATAATTATATTCTTTGCTTTAATTATTTCAACATATTTCGATTTATCAATTGTTTTGTTGAACAAGCGTAGTCCAATATTAGCGAGTTCGGTTATTGGAAAAGGTTTAACAACACAAACATCAATTAAACCATCATTAATACTAGCCAGGGGGGCAATATGTACATTTGAGCCGAATTGAGTAGAATTAGCGAAGCTTATAGAAAAAGCTTTTCTTGTGTATTTTATTCCATCAATTAAGAGATTATATGTTTTTGGTTTATAACTCGAAAATTCTTTTAATGAGAGGTAGAAGTAAGGCATAATTCCCCTCTGGTCAAATTCAGCAAACTTAAAACTTATCAGAGCATCAAAACCAATACCTGCCATATTAACAAAACTCTGATCATTAATTTGAACTCTGTCAATTGATGTAATTTTCTTATTATTTAATACTCCTATTGCTCGAGATAATGTTAGTGGAATCTTTAAATACCTTGCAAGGCCGTTACCTGAACCTGCAGGAATAATCCCCATAATAGTATCAGTGTTTACCAGTCCCTGGCTTACCTCATTAATAGTCCCATCGCCACCAACTGCCACAATTATATCATACACGGAATAATTGTTTCTGCAAATATTGGTTGCCTCTTTGGGGGCTTTGGTAAAAATATATTCAGCAGAAAATACATTTTTATTCAGATACTTTTCAGAATTATCCGGAAAATTAACGTGTCTGCCATGGCCAGAGATCGGGTTAATAATGAAAAGAATCTTTTTTTTCATACCAGCTTCATTAATTATTTATGTAATTGGTTGTTTATAAGGCAGTCGTAGTAAGTTTGTATTATTGATTTCAATTTACTTTCAAGTTTTTCTTTTAACTCATTCTTTGATTCCAAAATATTTGTTTCAAGGTTTCTGTCACTTTGTAAATTATATAACTCAATACTTTTTTCTCCATCAAAAAACAAACTATGATTATCTTCAATTATCTGAAAAATACCATTAATATAATTAACAGCAAAATGATCCCTGTTATTATTAAAACAACTTTGTCCGAAAGCAAGAATTTCTCCATTATAATTTAAATAATCTAAAACAGAAGGCATAATATCTGTTTGCTGACACACTTTGTTACTCCGCCCTTTAAGACCCGGATCACCTGGATTGTAAAAAACCAGGGGGATGGTGTATTTGCCAACTTTATTCTTATAATATTTATAGTATGCTGTAGAAGTATGATCTGCAGTAATAACAAAAAGAGTATTATTATACCAGGGCATTTGTGATGCGGCTTCAAAAAATTTTCTTAAGGAATAATCTGTGTATAAAATACTTTGATGAATATCCATTTTTCCTTTTTTGAATTTTCCTTTATGTTTTTCAGGTATTGTATATGGGTGATGTGATGATAAGGTAAATACAGTAGAGAAAAAAGGTTGATTAAAAGTTGAAAGAGTATTTGCAAAATATTGTAAATATTCTTCGTCAAATATTCCCCAGTTACCGTCATAATCATCCTTGCCGGTGTACTCATCTCTTCCATAATAATTATCAAATCCTGCAGCATAAACAAAATTATCAAATCCCATAGTTCCATTTGCTCCTCCATGAAAAAATGAAGAAGAGTATCCTTTTGTTTTAAGAATATTGGCCAGACTATAAATTTTATTTGATGCATATGGTGAAGAGATATATGGATCATTCATTATTGCGGGCAGGCTTGAAAAAATAGCCGGAAGTGCTTCAATAGATTTTTGGCCATTTGCATAGGAATTCTCCAAAATATAACTTTCGTTAAACAGGGAGTCAAGAAAAGGTGTGTAACATTCAAATTGGTTAAAAGTTCCAATATATTCTTTTGAGAGGCTCTCAACAATTATTACAACAACATTAAGGTTTTTAAATTCTCCCTCATTATTTATTTGAATATGAGGGTCAAATATTTGCAAAGATTCCTCCTTGCTAAAATATTCGGGCGATTCTAAATTTTGTGAATTAATAGTCTTTAATATTGTAAACGGAGTATTCAGTATAAGTGGAATATTATTAGGCGTTGTATATCTTGCAGCTGTAATTATCCTAACCGGCTTAAAGTCCAATCCCCGTGCAATTACAATTAATACCCCTGCAATAATAATCAGTGCAATTGATTCTTTGAGTATAATTCTTATTCTGAATTGGTATTTTTCAGTAACTTTTATAAATGAGGGATAGAAGAACCAGGCAATAAAAATGAATGAGATCCATAATAATATTATATACCAGAAGTCTTTAATGAATTGAGGCAGAAGAGTTAACATGTCATTTCCATATCCAAATAAATCAAATAGGTCGGCAGTCGACCTCTTGTTTGTGTACTTGAAATATTCAATATCAATGAAATTTAATAATAGAATTATTGCCGTAATAATAAAAAATAAGTATTTAAGTATTTTCTGGTAAATTAATTTATTTCGGAAATTTCCTGGCAGGAGAAATAATATAAAAACAGGGAAATAAAAAATAATTATTGCCGACAGGTCGAAACGGATTCCAAAAAAAAAGATTCTTAAGGTTTCAATAAATGAAATATCACCAAAGCTTTTCAGATTGAATAAAAGGAATAATAACCTGCATAATTGAAACAAAATGACAATTATTAATATCCTTTTAGATAATGATTTAAGATGTTCAATGAAGTTTTTCATTTGCTTTAACATGTATTTTGTTAAAAACCAGCCCGATAAAATTATAATATTTATTCTTAATAAGATTGTTAATTTATAAATTTGTTGTGATTAATTTTAATGTCTTTTAAGAATCATTTAATCTTGTCAACAATTATAAATACTTTTACAAGAAATCTATAACTGTTATCAAATGAAAACTTCTCATATTGAACATATTGGAATTGCAGTAAAGAACCTTGAAGAATCAATTAAATATTATGAATCTGTTCTGGGACTTGAATGTTATGCATTAGAAGAAATCCCTGAACAAAAAGTAAGAACAGCTTTTTTTCAGATAGGGCAGAGTAAAATTGAATTACTGGAGTCTACTGACCCTACCGGGCCTATTGGGAAATTTATTGAGAAAAAAGGTGAAGGTATACATCATATGGCTTTTGCTGTTGAAAATATCCAGGAATGTCTTACTGAAACCGAAGGAAAAGGAATTCGTTTAATTGATAAAAATCCAAGAAAAGGTGCAGAAGGACTTAATATAGCCTTTTTACATCCATCTTCAACACATGGCGTTTTAACAGAATTCTGTGAAGAAAATAAATAATAAGAAATTATGGCAACCAACAAAAAGAAAATTGCTGAAGCCGGCAATCACGGACCGAAAATAAGATCCGACTGTCAAATTAATATTGAAATTAAGAATTCCGGTGGCTTAATAATAAATCTTGAGAGTAAAGTCAAGACAATGTATGGTGCATCTATTCTTGATCTTATTAAAGATATTTTTAAAAACTTTGGAATAAGCAATGCTGTTGTTTATTTAACAGATAATGGATCGCTTCCTTTTGTATTGGCAGCGAGAACTGAGGCTGCTATTAAAAATTTGATAGATTCTGATAAGGAATATATCCAGGAATTAATTCCGGAAAATATGTATTCCAGTGAAAAAGGACAATTCAGGTTTTCGCGATTATATCTTCCGGGGAATACTCCAAGTATGATGATTAATGCGGGGATTCATAAACCCAATGGAATAATTCTTGATCTTGAGGATTCTGTTGCCCATAATAAAAAACATGAGGCCAGATTTTTAGTGAGAAATGCATTACGTCAGGTAAACTTTTATGGAGCAGAACGTATGGTTAGAATTAATCAGCTTCCTGCCGGATTAGACGACCTGAAGTATATTGTTCCTCATAATGTCAATATGATTCTTATTCCAAAATGTGAATCTGCAAAACAGATTATTGAGCTGGAAAAAATGATAGAATTTATTAAGAAGAAGAATAAAATTGCTAATCCGGTCTGGTTGATGCCGATTATTGAATCTGCACTTGGAGTTGAAAAAGCATACGAAATAGCCTCAGCTTCAGATTCAGTTGCAGCATTGGCAATAGGCCTGGAAGATTACACAGCTGATCTGGGAACAAAAAGAACAAAAGATGCAAATGAATCATTTTATGCAAGAACCAGGATTGTTAATGCATGCGTTGCTGCAGGAGTTCAGCCTATAGATTCTGTTTTTTCTGATGTTGGTGATGAAGAGGGGCTTATAAAGAGTGTGAAAACTTCAAAATCTTTAGGATTTGTTGGTATGGGCTGTATTCATCCACGCCAGATCAAAGTAATTCATGAGAGTTATGCTCCTGATGAGGAAGATATTAATAAAGCACAAAAAATTGTAAATGCTTTTTATCTGGCTGAACAGAAAGGACTTGGTGTTGTCTCTCTTGGTACAAAAATGATAGATCCGCCTGTTGTTAAAAGAGCTGAACATATCATTAACCTTGCAGTAAAATTAGGATTATTATCAAACAACTGGAGGAAAAATTATGAAGGATAATAAATTCGTAAAAAATGCTTTAGGCAGATTGGTTCCTGAAATTGTAAATGAAAAAAAAGTTATTCCATATAAAGGAATTGGCAAACATATTCCTGATGGATTTAAAAAAGCTCCAAAAATAAGCTCAAATGCAAATTATCCACCAGATGGAAACAAATGCATTAATAGTTTAAAAGAAGCTCTTATTAAAGCCGGCTTGAAAGATGGACAAACAATATCTACTCATCATCATTTCAGAAATGGGGATCTAATTGCTAATCAAATTTTTATGATAGCTAAAGAATTAGGTGTTAAGGATCTTGTATGGGTTCCATCAGCATCTTTTCCATGTCACGAACCCCTTATTCCCTTACTGGAAGATGGAACGATAAATCGTATAGAAGCCAGTATGAATGGTCCTTTGGGAAGGTTTTGCTCTGAGGGAAAAATGAAAGGGACTGCTGTATTAAGATCTCATGGGGGAAGATATCAGGCTATTCAGGATGGTGAAATAAATATTGATATTGCTGTTATTGGTGCAGCCTGCGCTGATTCCTTTGGTAATGCAAATGGCCTATACGGACAATCAGCAAGTGGTTTATTAGGTTTTGCTTTAGTCGATTCAGAATACGCTGATAAAGTTATTGTTGTTACAGATAATATGGTCGATTTCCCATGTGTCCCATGGCAGATACAAGGTAATCACGTTGATTATACTGTTGTTATGGATAAGGTTGGTATTCCTGAAAAAATTATTTCCGGAACAACAAAAATTACAAAAAGTCCTGATAGATTATTATTGGCTGAACTAACGGCTGAATTTTGTGATAAAGCAGAAATTATTAAAGAGGGCTTCTCTTTTCAATCAGGAGCAGGAGGTACTTCCTTGGCTGTGGGTGAGTTTTTTCGCAAAAAAATGATTGAAAAAGGGATTAAAGCAAGATTTGCCAGAGGTGGTAGCAATAAATATCTGGTTAAAATGCTTGAGGAAGGCCTTATTGATTACATTCTTGATGGACAAACATTTGATCTTGATGGTGTTAGGTCGATGGCAGAAAATCCTAACCATGTATGGACAAGTCCTTTTACCAGTTACAACTATCATGGCAAAGGAAATTTTGCCAGTATGGTTGATGTAGCTATTCTGGGGGCCACCGAAGTAGATGTGAATTTTAATGCAAATGTTGTAACACATTCTGATGGGTATTTATTGCATGGAATGGGAGGGTGGCAGAATTGCCTTTTTTCAAAAACAGTAATTCTTCCTTTACCACTATTTCGCGACAGGATACCGGTTATTGTTGACGAAGTAACTACAATTTGTGGTCCTGGTGAATTAATTGATGTTATTGTTACAGAAAGAGGGATTGCAGTTAATCCACTTAGAAAAGACCTTCTGGAAAAAGTTTCAGGAAGCGGTTTGCCTATTAAAACCATTAAGGAACTTAAAGATGAAGCAGAAAAAATCTGTGGAAAACCGGAAAAACCGGTTACAGGAGATAAAATTATTGCTGTTATCAACTGGGTTGATGGTACAATAATAGATGTTGTAAAAGAAGTGAAATAAAAAAAGGGACGCTTAATGCGTCCCACTATATTTTCTTATACCTGATATTTTGTCCTATTCCTCGATACATTCTACAGGACAAACATCAGCGCATGCACCACAGTCAGTGCACTCTTCAGGATCTATAACATAGATGTCACCTTCAGCAATACAATCAACCGGACATTCATCCACACATGCACCACATGCGGTACACTCATCGGTAATTTTATAAGCCATTGTAAAAAAATTAAATTAATAATAGTACAAAAGTAATTTCCTTATCTAAATTGACAAAAAATATTGAAGAAAATTGTTGCAATTTTATTTGAAAATGAACATTTTTTTTTAACCATGTTTGTAAATCGCAGTAAGCCAGAATGGTAGCCCTATACTGTGTTCGGTATGTTTTTTAATACATCAACCAGGTGATCCCAGAATTTTTGTGTAGATTTTATATCTAATCTTTCATCAGGTGTGTGTACGCCTTTTAATGTTGGGCCAAAAGATATCATATCTAAATTAGGATATTTTTCAAGAAATAATCCACATTCCAGTCCGGCATGAATAGATCTGACAACAGGGTCAAAACCAAAAAGTTTTATATATGAATTCTTGCTGATATTTAATATCTCTGATTCAATACTTGGTGTCCATCCGGGATAGCCGTCGCTATGAATAACTTTGGCACCGGCAAGTAGAAAAACACTTTCAACTGTAGCTGCAATATCCAATTTTGCAGATTCTACTGAACTTCTCTGGCTGGTTGTTATAATTATTTTTTCCTCCGAGAATTTTATTGTTGCAAGATTAGTCGAAGTTTCAACCATTCCTTTAAAAGATTGGCTCATGGCATAAACACCATGAAAGCATGCATATAGGGAATCCAATAGATTGTCCTGACAAGTTTTGTCAATTACAAATTCCGGCGTATCCACCTCCTTGATATTGATTTTTATATCCGATTCAGTAAGCGATAATTCATTTATCACATCATTCTTAATTATTTCAAATAATTTAAAATATTCGCTAATATTCTTTTCAGGTAATATGAAAATGGCACTTGCTTCCCGTGGTATTGCATTTCTGAATTTTCCTCCGGTGAATTCATTAAGTCGCAGGCCTAGATTTTTTCCAGCTTTCCATAATAAACGATTAATGATTTTAAGTGAATTGCCATGCCCTTTATCTATCTCATCACCCGAGTGCCCTCCCTTTAGCCCATTAACATCAACCATATATGTTTTACAGCCATCAGGGATACTTTCTTTATTATATTTTAATTCAGCCACAGTATCAATTCCTCCGGCACAACCAATAAATAGTTCACCTTCATCTTCTGAATCAAGATTAATTAAAATTTCCCCTTGCAGAAAACCTTTTTCCAGAGCAAAAGCTCCTGTAAGGCCTGTTTCTTCATCAACTGTGAAAAGACATTCTATAGGACCATGTTCAATATCTGTTGAGGCAAGAACTACCATTTGCGCAGCAATCCCAATACCATCATCCGCACCAAGAGTAGTGCCTTTAGCTTTTACCCATCCATCTTCAATAAAAGGCCTTATTGGATCAGTCTCAAAATTATGTTCAGTTTCAGCAAGTTTCTCACAAACCATATCCATATGGCTCTGTAATATAACAGCTTTCAATTTCTCCTTACCAGAAGTAGCAGGTTTTCTAATAACTATATTTCCTGCTTTATCCTTATTTGTTTCAAGGCCAAGACCTTCACCAAAATCAAGTAAAAATTTAATTATTTTTTCTTCTTTCTTTGAAGGCCGGGGAACCTTACATATATCATCAAAATATTTCCATAATAAAGCAGGGCTCAAATCTTTTATTTCATTCATAAAATTTGCTATTTATTTTTAATGGGCACGGCGCATCATTAATAAAATATTTATTGTTTGTTATACAGGCACGGCGCATCGCAAATATATTATTAATTATTTTCATACAGGCACGGCGCATCGCAAATATATTATTAATTATTTTCATACGGGCACGGCACGCCGTGCCCCTAAAATAAATAATTAATTTTACATAATGATTAAATGTATTGCGCCGTGCCTCGCTATTCTTACCATATTACTTCCTTTTTCCTATGATTAATTATGAAATACTACTATTTTTATGCAAAATTGTATAAATAGACATTAATTAAATTTAATATGACAAAGAGAACAATAGTATCACTACCTGGCGATGGAATTGGCAGGGTTGTACTGGAAGAAACAATCAGAGTGCTATATTCAGCAGGATTTGACGCTAATTATATTGAAGGAGATATCGGATGGGAATTCTGGATAAAAGAAGGTAATCCTTTACCTGATAGAACAATAAAATTACTTGAAGAACACAAGATCGGATTATTTGGAGCAATAACATCCAAACCAAAGGATGATGCCGCCGAAGAATTATCACCCGATCTTCAGGAAAAAGGATTTGTATATTCCAGTCCTATTGTGGGTTTACGTCAGCATTTTAATCTCGACATTTGTATAAGGCCTTGTAAAACATATAAGGGTAATCCTTTAAATTTTGTAAGAAGAGGAAAAGAAGAGATTGAAGAACCTGAAGTTGATGTTGTAATTTTCCGTCAGAATACTGAAGGCCTTTATGGTGGGGTTGAATGGACAAACCCACCTGATAAGGTTTATGAAGGCCTGATGACTCATCCAAAATTTGTTAAGAACTTTGGAAATGTTCCCAGGGAAGAATTATCTGTTTCAACAAGAATATTTTCAAAAAATGCAACAGAAAGAATATTAAGAGCAGCATTTGAGCATGCTAAAAATTACGGATATAAATCAGTAACTGTATGTGAGAAACCAAACGTAATAAGAGAAACATCCGGTATGATGTTCCTTTTGGCTAAAGAAATACAGAAGAATGATTATCCGGATATAGAATTATGGAATACAAATATTGATGCTCAAATGATGTGGCTGACAAAAAATCCTGAAAATTATGGAGTTATTGTTGCAGGTAATATGTTTGGTGATATTGTTTCTGATGGTTTTGCCGGCCTGATTGGCGGATTGGGTTTTGCCTGTTCAGCAAATATTGGTGAAAATGTAGCAGTTTTTGAACCAACTCACGGCTCAGCACCAAAGTACGCCGAATATGAAACATCTATAGTCAACCCAATTGCTATGATAGAATCTGCCTGCATGATGCTTGATCATATAAACGAGAAGGAAATTGCAAAAAAAATCAGAAAAGCTATTGCTGATGTTATTATTGAGGGAAAGATTAAAACATATGATATGAATAAAATGCCAGGCAGGCAGGATGTTATTTCAAAAGGAGCTGTATCAACTACAGAAATGGCTGATGCAATAATTAAAAAATTATCGTGATGAATGAAGTAAGAGAATTATGGCCGGAATTGGAATGGATAGAGGATGAAGGCCTTAGAGCTAAGACCGAAAATACCTGGAAACTGGCATTATCAAAAAGTGTTTTGACTGCCGATGATCTGAAAAGGATTCCATTTACATTATTATGTGGCCCTGATTTGAAGGTTAGTTTTATGGATCATAAACGTTCTGTAGTTCATATCGCTAAGGAAAGTGCCTTAAAAATGAAGAAGTTTTTTAAACAGGAACTCCCAGTTAATATGGATACAGTTATTGCCGGAGCGATACTTGCAGATGTTGGCAAATTACTTGAATATGAGCTTGATAAGGATGGAAAAGCTGTTCAGGGAGATTATGGAAAATATTTACGACATCCTTTTTCAGGTGTTTCTCTTGCCGAAAAAAATGATGTGCCTCCTGAAGTATGTCATATTATTGCTGCTCATGCCGGTGAAGGAGGGATGGTGAAAAGATCTACGGAAGCTTATATTGTACACCATGCTGATTTTATGACTTTCCTGCCCTTTAAAGAAAGAATGAAACTGGACTGATTGCTTCCATTTTCAGAATAAAATACTATATAGTTTTATGCTTGAGTTCGCAGTATATCAATAACTTAATTTGTATTATATAAATAAGTTACTTATATTGCTTATGTAGTTTGTGAATGTTTTTAAGAATTATCAATTTAACTTAATACTGTATTCTTATGTTATATATAAAAAAGAAATCTCATGTATTATTTTGTTTAATATTGTTATTCACTTTTAACATTTGTTTTGGACAGAATACGGAAAGAAAATGGGCTTTGGCTCCTCACATTGGCACCAATGAGTACAAAGGTAATCTTGGAAATGATTTTTTTACCTTTAAACAAGGTTATGGAGGCGGATTTTCAATAATCCGCTATATTTCACCTTCATTTGATGGAGTATTATTATATAATTATGATTTTATATCAAAAGATGATGATAATAATCTAACACCAATAACAAACAGGCTTTATTTTGAGGATCATATTTGGAATGTAAATGCAAATCTGCGATATAAAATTAATAATGGTAAAATTTTGAAGGAAGATTCCAGGTTTGCACCATATATTGTTGGAGGTGTTGGAACGGTATATGCCCAGACTAAAGGACTTGGAGGAGATCTGGGGGCCTTTAATAATACGGAAATTGATTTTGCATTGTTTGGAGGTCTAGGAATGAAATTTGTTGTTACACCTTCTCTTGATCTGGAGGTTCAAGCCGGACTTTTATACCCATTTGAAGATGCATATGATGGTACAATGGGACAAGTAATTCCTGCTGATATTGATAATTTTAACGATAAATTTTTACAATCTCATATCAGTCTTGTTTATAAATTTAAGAAGATAAAAAAGAAAGATAGTGATGAAGATGGTGTTGGTGATAAATTAGACAAGTGTCCTGAAACACCCAAAGGAGTGGAGGTTGATGAATTTGGATGCCCTATCGACTCTGATTTGGATGGTATACCTGATTATATTGATGATTGTCCTCAAATAGCCGGATTAAGATTATTGCAGGGATGTCCTGATTCAGATGGTGACGGAGTAAAGGATGAATTGGATAAATGTCCTGACACACCTGAAAATTTACAGGTTACACCTGATGGTTGTCCTCTTGATACAGATTTGGATGGAGTATATGATTATGAAGACAAATGTCCAACCATCCCTGGAACTATAGCAAACAAAGGTTGTCCCGAGGTAAAGAAAGAAGAAGTTGTAGATGATATGAAAGATTGGTTTGCAGTGGCTGGTGAAAGGATATATTTTGAATACAATAAATCTGAACTTTCAAATGATTCGAAAAAGTTACTGGATGAAATAGTAGCTATACTAAATAATCATACTGATCTTAATTTAAGAATTAATGCCTATGCAGATTCACGTGGTGAAATTCCGGATAATTTGAAATTATCTAACGAGAGAGCAATGGTCACAAAAGACTATCTTATTAAGAAAGGTATTGAGCCATCCAGAATTTCTGCATTCGGACATGGAGAAAGTAATCCTGTAGCGACAAATATGTATAAGTGGGGCAGGTATCTGAATAGAAGAATTGAATTTGAGATTTACTGATTATTGCTTTCTCAATTTTGCACGATTCCACTTGATATTTTGAATATTATAGCCCAACATAATTTCATGAGTGCCTGATGTAAGTGCGCCATAGTTGGATAAATTATAGTTGAAAACATAAGCAAGGTTAAATCCTCCATCATTTTCCTGTGAAATTTTTATATCATTATATCCCACATAGGCTGAAAAAGAGCTCGATCCCTGTAAACCACTATATATCATATATGAACCACCAATAAAAACCATTTCCCTATAGCTTACTTTAATATTTAAATCAGTCCTCCTTTCATAATATTCTAAATATTCTAATTCGCCTGAGACTAAAGTTTGTTTCAATATTGGAGACTTTTCTGTTTTAAAAGCTATGGATGGCTGAATTGTCAGTTTAGGCTTTTCAATATATATATTTAATCCGCCTGAAAAATTATATTTCCAATAATCGAACATACTGTTTTTACCTGCCTGGTCAATAGGAGCAATTACCTCCATCATGTTGAGAAAAGAAAATCCTACAAAGAAATAATCAGATTTTAATAATAAACCGAAATTAGCATCAGGCACAAAATAATTAAGCAGATTTGAATTAATTACAGGATCATTTTTTTCATAAAAAACAAGATCATTCACATTTAATCCACACTGATAACCTCCGGCAGATAATCCAAATGAAAGAAAACTATTACTTAAAAGTGGAATGCCTGGAAATAATAGTGGAATATGATATGCAAATGTAAACTGAAAGCCGGTAGTTTTTAAAGGGCCTAATTTAAAGTTATATAATGTGGCACCAAAACCATAAGAGCCCCACTTGGTAGGGACAGTGTGTCCTGGACCGAGTCCTGGACTTCTACCCAGATTAGCATTTAGATTCAATACCTGATTATTAATAGGAACTGAGAACCCATTATTGTGTATTTTATTATGGAAATTCAATGAGTATTTATACAGGTCGCCAATGCCGGAATAGGCAGGATTCATTAAAGCTGGATTCGTTAAATAATAATCACTTATTGAAGGATTAAATTGCCCTAAAACCATGCATTTAAAACCAATAAGTACTATCAAACATATGAACACTCTTTTCATATTAATTATTATTTAATTATTGAAACACTTCCTTTACTAATAACATTTCCTTCTCCGTTATATACAACATAAAGATAGGTGCCAAAAGGTAGAGGTGATCCTTTTCTTGTACCATCCCATGGATAATTGTTTTTGTCACCAAAATAAACTAATTCGCCCTTTCTGTTATATACATTAATTCTGAAATTTGGAAAGGCGAAAATATTATGAAAAAGCCATGTGTCATTTATTCCATCATCATTGGGAGAAAATGCATTTGGTATTTCTAATGGTAAACAATCTTCATAATCTACATCAACAAAAAATACTGAATTTGCAATGCATTGATTATTATCTTTAACCAGAATAGAGTACATTCCTTTTGAAATATTTTCAATGTCTTCATTATCGCCAACAACCAGGCTATCTGTGTCACTAAGCTTCTTCGACCAATAATATTCCGGGTTTCCAACAGCATTTTCCACATTTATATATATGGCTCCATCTTCACTTATTCCGCAATTCGCATTAACAATTGCCTGGTCAAGTGTGATTTCAATTTTTACGGGTTCATCAATATTAATAATTTCACTTCCATAACTTCTGCAGCCGCGATTATCTTCAACATTTATGAAATAATTACCTGCGGGAAGATTTTTGAAAAATCTACTTGTTTGCCAGGTAGTGTCTGAGTATGAATATAAATACGGCTGAGTTCCACCTGAGGCAAAGACCTGGATTTCACCTGATAAATCATTGTTGCAGGACAAATCTTTAGGTGATATTGAATCAATTAATAAATTTGTTGGATTCTCAAATGTAATATCTATTGGTACAAAGTTACTACATTGATTATCGTCGGTAATTGTCAGTGTGTAAGTAATGTCATCCCTAAGATTATAAAATTCTCCCGAATAATTAGATTCAGTATTTAGGTTGTAAATTAATTCACCTGTGCCTCCGCTCGCAAATGCAATTATCGACCCATCATTTTCTCCATTACAGCTAATTTCATTTTTTATTAAAGAATCGATAGGTAAATTAATAGGGTCGGGGTTAACAATAAAAATTGTGTCGGTAGCATAACTGCAATCAAGGCTATCAATAACTCTGATAATTTTCATTCCTGAAGAAAGGTTTTCAAAATAACCACTATCCTGATATGACCGGATATTATCTATTGAATATTTTAAATCACCAACTCCTCCTCTGGCTTTAACAGATATTGTACCATTATTAAAGCCATAGCATGTTATATTAGTATGTTCACTGGTTATTATCTCAATTTCATCAGGTTCGATTATATCAAAGGCTAATGTATCTTCTGAATAGCAGCCATTTTCATCAAAAACATATGGAGTGTATGATCCTGATGATAAACCCTCAAATATTCCATTTTCTACCTGGATATTATCACCGGGATATAAGCCGTAAGTAATGTAACCGGTTCCCCCGGAAGCTTCAATATGAAGTTCTCCATTTTCTTGTCCAAAACAATCAATATTTACTGTAGATATTTCATCTATCTTAATTTTATCAGGACGATTCATTTTTAGTCCGCTACGATCAGTGAAACATTTATTGGCATCCTCAACAGTTACATAATAGACACCATCGCTGAGCCCGTAAAAAGTATTGCTTAATTTTTGTCCAACAATAGTATCTTCAACAGATTCATATAAAGTGTACTGATAAGGTAAGGTGCCTCCGGTTACTGAAAGTTCAATTACACCATCATTATTGTGAAAGCAACTAATATCTTTTATTTCAGGAAATCCTATTAATAATTTTTCAGGCATAAATATTTCAATTTCAGCACTTTCAGCATAACATTCGTTTTCATCAATAATTCCTACTGTGTAAATTCCTGCCTTGTCAATAACAAATAAAGGATCTTCCTGAAAATCAAACAGATCCTTAATCCCATATCTAAGTATACCATTTCCTCCATGAGCTACAATTCTTATACTGCCGTCCCCATTATTGAAGCAAGAAATGTCTACTGTAATTATAGAATCAATTTCTATACCCTGGTCAGGTTCAGTAATAATTACAAGTTCCTGAGGTTTGTTATATGTGCATTCCAATGAATCTTTTACTGTAATATAATATCTGCCTGCACCCAAACTGTCAAAGAATGATTTAGTAAAGTATGAGCCGCCTCCATCAATAGAATATTGGAATACTCCATTTCCCCCTGTAGCTGTGATTGATATTGTTCCGGTTTCACTTCCCTTACATAAAACATTAGTGCTTGTGAAACTGAAACTTATATCTGCAGGTTGGGGAATATTAATTTGTCGGGATGATGCAATGCATGAATTATCATCTTTAACAATTATACAATAATCGCCGGCCTGTAAATTGTAAAAGGCGTTTTGCCGTTGCCAGCTATCCCCACAATCTATCGAATACCATAATTCACCTGTGCCACCGGTAGCAGTAATGGTGATACTTCCGTTTTCTTCACCAAAACAAGTTACAGGAGTAAAATCAGTAACAAATGATATTTCATCAGGATCATCAATTGTAATTATTCCACCGGATGCAATGCAATCATTGCCATCTCTAACCATAATTGTGTAGCTTCCTCCCTGGAGATCTGTAAAATGGCCATTATTGTCAATGTATACCATACCACCATTTATAGAGTATTTAAATGGTTGTGTTCCACCGCTTGCGCTAATTAGAATTTCACCGCTTGCACCTCCGAAACAATTAACTGGAACAGATTCTATTTTCAGTATTTCCAGTTTTGCTGGTTCAGTAATTGTGGCTTGAGTGGGATTACTTGTCAGGCAATTATTTTCGTCTTTAACCACTAAATAATATGTTCCGGGTAAAAGTCCCGTAAATTTATTGGTGTACAGGAAGGATTGCCCATTATCAATTGAGTATTCATAATTACCAGTACCCCCCTTAGCTATAATTTCAATTGTGCCATCACCTTCTCCATAACATGTGACATTATTTTTCGGAGATGAAGTAATTTCTACCGGGTCGGGATTAAACAATAAAGTGTTTGGAAATTGCACTTTATTACAGCCATTAGCATCTTCTACTGAAACTATATACTCTCCGGCTGCTAGCCCGGTAAATTCTCCTGTGTCTGATTGGCTTATTGTGCCATTAGTTTCAATGTAATAAGTTAAGGGTTCAGTTCCGCCATACGCTGAAACACTGATGGTACCATCATTTGAATTAAAACAGTTATTATTTGTTTTATCAACTTTCAGGATGTTAAGTTTAAATGGTTGTGAAATAAAGATCACTGGGAGAAATACGCTTTGAGGAATTGTATCTTTAACCGTAATGGTGTATTCACCAACACCAAGATTTGCGAATAAATAATCGCCGGCAGCTAAATCAGTTGTTGCCTGACCTGGGTTAAATGGTTGTCCCTCTTTGAACCAGATTAAATTAAAGGGGCCTGCGGTGCCGGCAATTCTAATACTGATGCTTCCATTTTCTTCTCCGTTGCATGTTACATTTGATTGAGAGATAATATCAGCACTCAAAGTTTGTGAGTATATGCTGACAGAGTATAAGAAAAGAGAGAAAAATAACCATAAATGTTTTCTCATAGAATAGTGTATCAATTTTTAAAAGTAGACGGTTTTAGGGCATTAAAAGTATAGTTTTTTTTTAAAAAACAAAAAACTATTCAAGTGTAAGTGTTAAATAACATTTTTCATAGGCATTCTATTCAGAACGATAAGGCCTACTGGCATGTGAACCTGACTTTAGCCGCTCATTACTTTTGTTCATTTATTGTAATGATTAGTTACATATTTTTTATATTTTGCGATTTAATTTATCAATAATCAACAATGCGAAGAAGAATAACTTTATATGTTTATTATGCCATTTATTGGCTGTTCTTTTTCATTATTATTAAAATTGTTTTTTTGTGTTTTCATTTTTCTCAATCATCGGAAATTGGATTAATTGATTGTTTCAGAATATTGTGGCATGGATTAAAGCTTGATATTTCCGCAACAGCATATTTGCTGGTTATTCCCACAGTATTTATAATAATCTTCTCATATTCAGGCAAGAAATTATATGATCTATTTTTCAGAATATATACTTTATTTTTTTTAACAGTAATTTGTTTTTTGTGTATTGTCGACCTTGAACTGTACAAACACTGGGGCTTCAGACTTGACACTACTCCTCTGATGTATATAAATACACCTGTTGAAATGTTAGCTTCAACAGAATGGTTTGTTATACTTCGGCAGGTATTTATAGGTGTAATTATTTTTTTGGTGGCCTGGCTTATGTATAGGAAACTTTTTCATAACAAGTGGAAAAAGTTGGCAAATTCGGATTGGAGAAGCTCGGTGGCTTTTCTTCTCATTTTATCTTTTCTGATTATTCCAATTAGGGGAGGTGTGGGAATTGCTCCAATTAATACTGGTTCAGTTTATTTTCATAATAATATGTATGCAAATCATGCTGCAAATAATCTGATATGGAATTTAGGATATTCAATATCAAAATTAGATAAGGTTGGTAAGGAATGGAATTTCATGGAAGATTCCATAGCTGAAGCCAGGTTCAGGAAGTTAATGAAACAATCGGGAAGCAGAGAAGAAGTGATTAGTGGAAAACCGAATATTATTTTTATCATACTTGAAAGTTTTACCTCAAAAATTATTGAACCCCTGGGCGGAAAAAAAGGAATTACTCCCAATTTTAATAAATTGGCTGATGAAGGAATTCTATTTAATAATTTTTTTGCCTCAAGCAATCGATCTGACAAAGGAATTGTCTCAATGTTAAGCGGGCAACCAGCTTTATCGGAAAGTTCAATAATAAAATACCCCCAAAAAACCCAATCTCTTCCCGGAATTAATAAGGACCTGAAAACAATTGGCTATAACTCAGCATTTTATTATGGCGGAGAAATTGATTTTGCAAATTTCAGATCATATTTTATAAATATGGGATATGATAAAATAGTAAGTATGGACGATTTTGATGAATCACAGTATAATTCAAAATGGGGTGTACACGATCATATTTTATTCGATAGGTTTTTTAATGATCTGAAGGAGGTTAAAAATCCTTTTTTCAGGGTGTTATTTACTCTAAGTTCACATGAGCCCTTTGATGTTCCGATGGAAACTGTTATTAAAGGTAATGATGATGATTCAAAATTTTTTAATTCTGCTTTTTATACAGATAAATGTTTAGGTGAATTTATTAATAAGGCGAAGACTCAGGAATGGTGGGATAATTCACTTATTGTAATAATGGCTGATCATGGCAGCAGACTTCCTGGAAATTCAAGAAATCATGTGACAGAAAGATACAGAATACCAATGTTATGGTTAGGCGGGGCATTAAAATCTGATAAATTGACAATAAATAAGTATTGTTCTCAGATGGATGTTGCTACAACTGTTTTAGGTCAACTGGGAATAGTTAATAAGAAATATAAGTTTGGAAAAGATATTCTTTTAGGAGATGCAAATTCTTTTGGCTATTATACTTTTCATAATGGCTTTGGTATTTTAACAGATAGCACTACAGTGGTTTATGACCTGCTTAATACATATGAGGTAATAAAAGAAGGAAAAAACATAAAGGAAAATCTTGAGAACGGAAAAGCCTTTCTTCAGCTTGTGAATAAAGATTTTACAAGACGCTAATTGTCTGTTAATTTATTGCAATACTGCCATATTCAAATGTAATATTTACACGGGACATTTTATCAACCTTTTTGCCAATAATTCCGGAATATAAGGCATTATTACCCTTTCGTAATATCTTTATCTCAGAATTTTCAATATATGTGAAACTCCCATTTTTATTTACTACTTCGAGAGAATAGTAAGCCTGAGGAGATATCCCTAATGATAAATGAGATATTTTGGCTATAATACCGATGTTTTTGAAATCCTGAGATATATTTGGGATTGTTAAACCAACATCATGAATGTCAATATCTAAACCAGAATTTAGTTGATTAATTTTAAAGAAGCTGTTTTTGGCATTAATAATTAAATCATCAATAAGCCCTATATTAATTGAATCGTATTGAGAAACAATATCCAAAAAACCTATATTTTTAAAATTCAGTTTTGAATTTTTATTATTAGAATAAGCCTCTTTGGCATTATTAATGATTAATTCTGCATGTTTACTTATTATTTCAATTTGTTTGCAATCGTTTATTTTAGCAATACCGTAATTAATGTCAATTTTTGCTCTCTCATCAGGGTTTGAAAATTTATTTACAGAAATATTTCCGTGCTTGCAAAATATTTTACTTTTACCTTTTATCTCTTCTATAAATACATCACCATGCGAATTATTAATATCAATATTTACTTTCACAGGGAGGTATATTTGGTATTCAATATGAAAATTTTTATTAGGAATTACATTATTAATACTGGTTTTGGCTACAGCCTTTTTATTGTCCTCTGATATTTTAATATTAATAAGATCTAAAATTTTTTGTGCAGCTTCTTCCGATTCTTCATCAACAGTGATTATAACCTTAATTGAAATGGAGTTATTATTCCAGTTTTTAATATCAATATTTCCATAACTATTTTCAATTGTCAGTGAAAATTCATCAACTATTTTAATATCCCTGGTAATTTCTTTAGTGAATTTATTTTGTGCAAATAGCTGTGTGCATAGAAATAACATAAGTATTATTAATATACTTTTATGTATAAAATGGTTTCTCATTTTCTTTTCCGTTTCAATAATTATTCACTGATTTTTTTTATTACATCATCAAGAAAACGGTTTTTTACCATATAATATTCTAACATGGCGGCAATGATTCTTGAATTTCCAGAAAATTGTTTTAATTCTTTTTTTAGCGATTTATAATCTTTATCCATATCCCTCACCGTGTTATAAACATCCTTTTTTACTGAAAAAGGCTGACTATTTAATTTCCCATTTAGAATGTTTGTATTCATTTCAATATTAAATAAATAATATGCTTCAACTTCTGCCATTTCGGTTGAAACTTCACCAAGGCTTATTCCACCTGAGAGTGCCGGGTTTTTGTTGGCAAGATATATTTTCCCGGTAAAGCCTATTGATAATATTATTAATATTACCGCAGCAAACTTCATTATTTTAAATATTCTGATATTTAGCGGTTTTTCAGAATAGTCTAACATCGCGCTGAACCTTTTGATATGGTTTCTATCTGGTTCAAAAAAATCAAACTCTTTTTTATTATTAGCAATTATTTTCTCAAGCTTTTTCACAATAATGGTTTTAATTTTCTTTTTCAATAATTTTCAGTAATCTCTTTTTTGCTCTTAGATATTGTGATCTTGATGTTGATGGTGTAATATCTAATATGCTGCTTATCTCATCGTGATCGTATCCTTCAAGTAGATATAAAGATAAAATAGTTCTGTATCCGTCGGGTAATTTAGGAATTGCTTCTCGTATTTGTTTTATTTTCCCTTTTTCAGAACTATTAGTTTGTGTGTCTGTGTCCTTAAGACTCACAATATCCGGATGTTCTTCAATGCTTTGGAATTGAATTTTTTTCTTTTTCAGGCTGTCAATCGACTTATTGATTACTATTTTCTTTAGCCATTGTCCGAATGTAACGTCTTCTCTGAAGAATTCGAGTTTATTAAATGCCGATAAAAACGATTCCTGCATTATATCTTCAGCTTCAGATCTTTCCCTTACGATTCTTAATGATGTATTGAACATGGCTTTATAATATAACTTATAAATTGCTAGTTGAGCTTTTGGTTTGCCCTTCCTGCATTCATCCAATAATTTCTGATGAATATTTATACTATTTTTATTTGCCTCTCTCATTAATAATGACTGCAAAAAATGCAATATGTTGCATTTTTTGCAAGGTTAATAGAATATTTTAAAAAAGAAAAGACTTTGTCAGATTAATCTGGAATACCTGAACTTAACATGTAATACTTCAAAAGGATCAAGAATGGTAATTAAGATCTTTTCAAGTAAGCTAAGATAATTATCTTTATAAAATTGTTTTTTTAACTGAAATATACTTTCTCCAAGAATGGCACCTCCTATAGTTGTTGCCGAAAGGTCAACAATACTTGGTCGTTGGGTTGAAGAGGCAATTACATATTCATAAATTGCCGAATTAATTCCTGTGCCAAGACATGATTCCCACCAACCGGCGCCCCTGTTTCTGTAGGAAAGATAAGAGAATGAGCCCATTACAGGATGAACCATGTAATTATACACCCAAGGGTCACTTTCCACAATCGGAGGTTTTGTAAAGGATTCTTTAATTGTTTCAAATCTGAAATCATTCCAGTTAACTCCATTTGTTGAGCTGACATAAAGTCCAATATGTCCAAGAACTGATGTAGGCCAAAGAATTTTTTGAGAGTAAAGAAATCTTTTACCAAAATTCATTGTTTCATCATTATTAATGAGTTCCGGGGGTTGTAGTTTGAATGAAACCGGGCCTTTTTGCCAGGCCTCAGGCTTAATTAATATAGAACTAATTGATTTATTGTTCAAAAATGATCCGCTCTGTGAAAATCCTTGGGGAATGAATAAAAAAGCAGATAGTATTATATTTATTAAAACTCGCAATTATGTATTATTTAATTATTTTTATATTTTCGTATTTTATTATTTTATTATTTTATTATTTTTTAACCCTGCAAATAAAACAAATTTTTATTTACTTGAAAAATTACAAATTATGAAAAGAATATTTATTTTGGTTAGTTGTTTGTTTTTAATTGTTCTGTTTGACTCCTGTGAGGAAAGCTCTGATGGTTATTTATCAGGATATGGAGTAACTGAAGAAAAAGAACCAAACGCACCTGACGAATACAGTGGACGAACCAATGTAGGAGGTACTGAATACCATGTTAGCTCGCGTGATGTAACTTTTTATGTTTGGGATGATGGAGCATTGATAGATGGAGATATCATTACGCTTGTTGTTAACGGAACATCTGTATTAAGTAATTATACACTACAAGGGCCTGGCAGTAAAAAAGCAGTTAATGTGAAACTTGATAATACTGGTTATAACTGGGTATTATTGTTTGCACATAATGAAGGTACTTCACCACCAAATACTTCTGCAGTTTCATGTGATGATGGCAGCAGCACTCAGATATTTTCATTATCATCTGATCTTAGCACAAATGGTTTCGCTTATATTGTAGTTGATTAAAAAAAAGGAGAAAATAAATTATGACAAAAGCACTTACAGTTGGAAAACTATCATTGGCGGTTTTAGTGATTGCCATATTTACTTCTTGTTCATTATTTAAGGGAGCCTCAAAATCAAAAAACGATTTTTCAGGCACTTATGAGTACTTGATTAAGGATACACCAGATGGTGATTATGCAGATAAACTTGTATTAACTAAAAATGACGGAGTATATTCTGCCACTATATATGTTCAGGGACAAGGACTAAAACTAAGTAATGTGAAAGTAGAAAATTCCACATTAACAGCTTTATTATCTTTTCAGGAAATGGAATTGTATGTCCAGATTAGTTTTGCAGATGGTAAGTTCTCCGGAGATATATTTGTAGGGGAGGAAGGTTTTACATTTACAGGAAAAAAGAAATAATAAAAAAATATTCCCTGATATGTGAGTTTATTAATATCAGGGAATATTAATATAATATTATTCAAACTCTTTTAAAGTCTTTTTAATAATACTTAAAGATTCGAATAATTCCTTTTCGTTAATTACTAATGGTGGGGCAAAACGGATAATATGTTCATGAGTAGGTTTTGCAATCAGTCCATTGTTTTTCATGGCAACACATACATCCCATGCTGTTTTTCCATTCATTGGTTTAATTATTACAGCATTAAGTAAACCTTTTCCTCTCACAAGCTCTATCATGTCAGAATCAATAGCCTTTAATTCTGATCTGAAGATTTCACCAAGCCTCTCAGCATTTTCTGCAAGATTTTCTTCTTTTACTACCTCGAGAGCAGCAATAGCAACTTTAGCTGCTATTGGATTTCCACCATATGTTGATCCATGTTCACCGGGCTTTATACACATCATAATATCATCATCAGCTAATGCTGCAGAAACCGGAAACACACCTCCTGAAAGTGCTTTTCCAAGAATAAGTATATCAGGCCTGACGTTTTCATGATCACAAGCCAGTAGTTTGCCTGTACGGGCTATTCCTGTCTGTACTTCATCAGCGATGAATAATACCCTCTTCTCCTTACACATTTTATAGGCGGTTTTTAAATAACCATCATCAGGCACAAATACTCCTGCTTCTCCCTGGATTGGTTCAACCAGAAAACCTGCAACATTTGGGTCTTCAAGTTCTTTTGCAAGAGCCTCAGTATTGTTATAGGGAATTTTTATAAATCCCGGAGTAAATGGCCCGAATCCTTCATAAGAATCAGGGTCTGTCGACATGGAAATAATAGTTATTGTTCTTCCATGAAAATTGCCATCACAAACTATTATTTTAGCCTCATTTTCAGGAATTCCCTTTATTGTATAAGCCCATTTACGACACATCTTAATTGCAGTCTCATCAGCTTCAGCTCCGGTATTCATTGGTAATACCTTATCATAACCAAAATATTTGCATATATACTCTTCGAATTCTCCAAGACTGCTGTTATAAAATGCTCTTGAGGTTAAGGTGAGTTTTTTTGCCTGTTCGCTAAGGGCATTAACTATTTTTGGATGACAATGCCCTTGATTTACAGCAGAATATGCAGAAAGACAGTCAAAATACTTTTTCCCGTTTACATCCCATACGTAAACACCTTCACCTCTGTCGAGAACAACTGGCAGAGGGTGATAATTATGCGCTCCGAATTTTTCTTCTCTGATTATATAATCTTTATCTGTTAGTTTATTCATTTTACTATTTTTCTGTTGTTATTAATAAATGCAAAAATAAAAAAAATACTTGCTAATTCACTCACTTCGTTCGTGTAATTTGTTCGCTTCACTCACGTTATTCACTCACTTCGTTCGTGTAATTTGTTCGCTTCACTCACGTTATTCACTCACTTCGTTCGTGTAATTTATTCGCTACGCTCATGTTATTCACTCGCTATCACTCGCGTAATTTGGTTTCGCCTGACGGCTCAACCGTAATTACTACTTAATTACTACTTGTCAATTATCAATTATCAATTATCAATTTTCAATTTTCAATTAAATATATTATCTCCAGAACCGTAACAGGATAATTTCTATAGCAAGTAATCCTAATGCTATTAGGATAAATAATTTCCACAATTGTTGGCCATGATTCAGAATATCCAGAGACTTTGAAAGTCCCGAATTTCTGGACTTAATTAATTCGATTTTTGAATTTATGATGTTATCAGCTATTTCTTCTAATTCGTCAGGACTTATATACTCCAAAACAGATTCAAGCCGGTTATAGTTAAATGAAAGTCCAGAATATTCTTTTTGATCAATAACAACCGAATAATTACTTGCATAATTAACTTCAGTTCCTATGTATATCTCTTTTTTTCCTGAAATATTGCTATTTTGCCTTTGAGGTATAAAATCGAAATTTAAAATATTATTTATCAGATGAATATCAGCTGTCGAATTAATAGATGGGAGGCTAATTCGGGCTTCCTTTCCAATAATATACGAGATTTTTGAATCATAAAATGAGGAAAGTGCTATATTATATACAGTTGGAAAAAAAACAGGATGTTTTATAAATTCTAAATCATTGTTATTCAGGCTAATGGAGAATACATATGCTTTACCTGCCCCATAATTGGAAACACTTAAAAGTTTTTCGTTCTTTTCATTTTTTAACAACAAATGATCAGGCCTGTTTGTATAGTCAGAAAATAAATAATATTTCTTAAAAACCGGAAAGTCTACATTCTTATCCTCTTCCCGAAATGTATTTTTATATAATTCATGTTCATAGTCGAGAAATTCAATTTCGCATTGATCCTCAGAGTATCCAGTAATATAATTTGTACCAATTTTATTTAATAAAAAATTATATGATTCAATATTTATATCATTGGATGGGAATATTAACATACTTCCACCTGCTAAAATATAATCATTTATTTCCTGGGCGAGTCCACTGCTTATTTTTTGTAAAGAGTTAAGTATTATGAGATTATATTCAGAGAAATTGTATGAAGCAATTTTCCCGGAATTAAAATCGGTAAGGTCAAAATAATTATCGATTTCAAAAACTGCTGATAGATAAGAATTAATATTATCCTCATTAATTATTAAAACTTTTATTTTTTCACGGACAGTATATGAAAAATAGTATGAGTTATCGTATGTTACAGGATAATCATCAAGTTCAATTTTACCATGTATAACCCCTGAATTTGAGTTAGAATAAGATAGTTGTATATTTTGGGTTGATTTGCCATTTATATTTATACTATTAAGAGCTTTTAGACTATCATTAATAAATAATCTGACAGGAATATCCCGGTATGGTTCATCTGATATGTTTCTGATACTCGCAAAAACCGTTTCTTGTTGTTTGATATTATGCTTTGGAGTTTCAAACCAAACAGAGTCGATAAAAATATTTTTGGAATTATCATTTTGTATAGGAAGAAACCTGATACTGATTTCTGTTTCTATTTGTTCAAGATCAGTAATATTTTCCTGAAAGTCGGATAAGATATATATATAACTATTTTCTGAAATATTAACAGCATCAGGATAGTCTGATTTAAGGAAATTTGCACAACGTGATGTTATCTGGCTAATAGTTCTTCGGTTTGGACCGAAATCAATCCCGGCAATTTTTTCCAGGGTCTGTTTTTTATTAATAAAATGTTGAAGTTTTTGATCAAAGTTGTTGGTAATCAAATAATATCTTGTGTCGGGACGAAGTGAATTAACTATTTCCACCGCATAGGTTTTAGCAATTTCAAGAAGATTATTATCTCCAGTCATTGATTCCATGCTAAATGAATTATCAATATATAGGCATACAATTTGCCGGCCTTTAACAGGGCTGGTAGATGATTTAGATATGTAAGGTTGTGAAAATGCAAATACAAGAGCAGAAATAATCATAATTCTGATTATAAGAATCAGGATTTGCCTTAGTTTGGATTTTGACCGGTCTTCCTTCTTTACATTTTTCAACCAACTAATATTACTGAAATATACAGTTCTATATTTTCTTAAGGTGAAAAAATGAATTAATATTGGTAATCCTATAAGAAAAAGTGCGAAAAGAAAACCTGGATAAAGAAAATGCATTAATATTTAAATTTACCTGGTGATTAATATTCAAAGATAAAATTTCAAATCAGAATCTTGCAGATAATTTTAAATTTATCCTTCTTGATGTTAAATAATTTGGCACAGCATATTGGATGTTACTAATATCCTTTATCCAAATATAAGATATAGTATTGTTTATTTGAAGCATATTAAACACTTCAAGGCTTATCCACAAGCTTTTTACATATTTCAGTCCTGGAAATTTCGGGTTTTTATTTTCTTCACTTTTCAGAATCTTTGAGAATCCCAGATCTACACGTTTATAAGCCGGGATTTTAACTTTAGATCTGAATTCGGGGACTCCGGGTTTTCCAGTTGCCAGACTTGATCCGTATAATACATTCAAATGCATTTTATAGGTTTTGTTTCGCGGTAAATAATCCTGAAAGAATATTCCAAGATTAAGTCGCTGGTCGGTGGGGCGCCTGATATAACCTCTGTCATCACCATCAATATCTTCCTGAGTTTTCATTACTGATAAACTAAACCAGGAATCAACTCCTTTAACGAATTCACCATTTACTCTCATATCTATACCGGTTGCATAACCATGCGCTGAATTTTCTCCAAAGTATCTTATTCTAACATTATCAATTTCATATGGAATAAGATTACTTAAGTGTTTATAATATATTTCTGAAACGAATTTAAATGGTCTGTCCCATGCCTTAAAATTCAGATTACTTCCGGCAACAAAATGTATTGACTGCTGAGCGGAGACATTTGGATTGACAATACCACTCAGGTTTTTTAATTCTTTAAAAAATGGTGGCTGATGATAATATCCGGCGGCAAGTCGGAATATAATATCTTTTTTCCAAAGAGGTTTAATAGAAAAGGAGGCTCTTGGACTAATAGTAAATTGTTTATTATAACTCCAGTAATTTGATCTAACTCCTACAGTTAAAGAAACTTCACCATTTTTGAGTTTATTTGAATAAGTGTTTTGAAAATATGAACTTAGCCTGTTAGATTTTTGTTCAAAGCTGGAATGGAAATAATAATTTAATAAAACAGAATCTTCAGAATAAGGTAAGGAATAACCTGCTGAATCCTGCATTTCCCATTCGAGTATCTTGTCATTTATATATTCATGTTGAAATTTTAGCCCCCATTGAAAAAGATTATTTTTCATTTCAAAAGTACCTTTATGGCTAATACTTGAAACTTGTGCTGACAATTTATTTCTTCCATGATTAAGAAAAGTTCCTACTCCAATATTCAAAATACTATCAGAAAAAGTATCTGATCCTAATCTGCTATCCAATTCATTAAGCCAGTACTGGCCCATTATATCGAAGGTTTCCTTTTCTGTTGTTTGGAAAGCAGATAGAATAAGTTTCAGGTTTAAACTTTTATTTGGAGAATAGATACCTGAAAATGCACCAAGTGAGGTAGTAAATTTATCCTGTTCACTACCATCAAAATATATTTTTAAACTTTTTGCATCATTAAATACTCCAAAAGATGTTTCACGGTTTTCAGGAAAAAAATTGTATTGATTATCTGAATAATTTCCTAAAAAACTCAATTTAAATCTATCGGAAAAGGTGTATGTTATAAATGTCTGGAAATCAGAAAACGATGGCTTGTAATCGCCTGTCGTTTGCATACTGTTAAGTAAATATTTTGTAGTTTTATATCTTATTCCGGATATTTGAGTTAGTCGTCTGTTAGGTGTAACACTCTCAATATGAACAGATCCTCCCAGAAACGATCCTGAAGCTGATCCTGCAAATTTTTCCGGTTCTTTGTAGGTAATATCTAATACAGATGATAATTTGTCTCCGAATTTTGCATCAAATCCACCTGATGAGAATAATACTTGAGACACCATATCGGGATTGATGAAGCTTAAGCCTTCCTGGTTTCCCGATCGAATAAGAAAGGGACGGTAAATCTCAATATCATTTACATAAACAAGGTTTTCGTCGTAATTACCACCACGAACAGAATATTGAGAACTTAACTCACTACTGGATGAAACTCCCGGCAATGAAGGGAGTATGCTTTCCAGATTGCCTGAAACGGTTGGAATCGAGGCAATAATTTTAGGGTCTATTTTTATAAGATCAGAATTTTCTCTTCTCCCACTAACAGTAACTTCCGGAATTTCACTTGTAGATAGTGAAAGATTAATATTTCTAGTGATTGTATCAGTATACTCTTCGGTATTTATTGTAATAGATTTTTTTTGATAACCTATACTTGAAATTAACAAAGTGATATTTTTTTCATATTCTATTATTATATTGTATACACCTTGTCCGTTTGCGGGTCTACCTTGTCCTGTTTTAGCAATACTTATATTGGCGTATGGAATAGGATTGCCACTTGCTGAATCAGTAATTACTCCGCGTATTATAATTTTTTGCTGACTGTATACAGAGAATGCTAATGTGAAAAACAAAAACAATAAATATATTTTCCTTAAAAATTTCATTGCCGCAAAAATAATCAGATAATTTAAATATAACTCTATTTTTTGTACGCTATTGTTTGGGTTTATTTTTTAATTGATATTTGTGTACGATTGGGTATTATAGGTATTAGTTTATAGATTGCAATTATGATCCAGCAAATAGAAATCATATTACCGGCTTTTAACAGAGGGTATCATCTAATAACAGCAATAATCAACTCTGAAATGAAAAAAATACCGGAAACGGGAATGCTTAATATTTTCATTAAACATTCTTCTGCAGCTCTTTGCATAAACGAAAATGCTGATCCTTCTGTGAGGGCAGATTTTGAATCGTTTATGAATAAAATGATACCGGAAAATGATTCATGTTATACTCACATTTATGAAGGTGAAGATGATATGCCTGCACACATTAAATCTTCATTGTTTGGGCCATCACTCACAATTCCGATAAGCAATGGCCATTTAAATCTTGGAACATGGCAGGGAATATATCTTTGTGAATTCCGCAACCATGGCGGGCAAAGAAAATTGGTGTTGACTATATATTCATAGTAATTCGTTCGCTTCGCTCACGTAATTCAATTGAATAACCATCGAATAACCATCGAATAACCATCGAATAACCATCGAATAACCATTGAATTACTATTGAATTACCATTGAATTACTATTGAATTACCATTGAATCTACTCATACCTCAATGCTTCAGCAGGGTTATTATTTGCTACTTTGATAGATTTGTAACTAATAGTTAGTAAGGCGATTATTATGGCTGCTAATCCGGCACAAATAAATATTAGTAAGTTGAGTTTTGTTGAATATGCAAAATTCTGAAACCAATTTCTCAAAACAAACCATGCAACTGGCCATGCAATTATATTTGCAATAATAACCAGAAATAAAAATTCTTTTGAAAGAAGGAAAACAATTTGCCGTGAATCAGATCCTAATATTTTTCTTATACCAATTTCTTTTGTTCTTTGGTCGGCGATGTATGATGACAGACCAAATAATCCCAAACAAGAAATGAATATGGCCAGAATAGTGCAATACAATATAATTGTCTCAGTGTTTTCTTCTGATTTATATGAGTTATTTATCTGGTCATCAACATATTCATAATTCATATTATATCCAGGAAGGATATTTTTTAATGTAGTTTCAATGTAATCTATTGTCTTTGCGTTATTATTATTTATTCTAACAAATATGTTATCTAATCCCCAATTACAAATTATAACCATAGGGTCGATTTTATCGTGTAAAGAATTAAAATGAAAGTCTTTAATTATTCCGACTATTGTTCCATTCATATTCCATAAAGAAATTCTTTTTCCAATAGGATCTTCAAGGTTCATTGCCTTAACTGCTGTTTCATTTAATATGAAACCTCCGGTCATATCAGAATTAATTTCTTTAGAAAAGAATCTGCCTTTAGCCATTCCCATATCAAAAGTACGCAAGTATTCAGGATCAACCCCCATTACTTTTATTCCCGAAAAATTGCTATCGGTATTTTTACCTTCCCAAAATAAATCTTTGCCGGAAGCTCCTGATTCGTGATATGCGGGCAAGGAATTTGCCCTTGTTACACTATAGATATCCTGATTTTCATATAGTAAATTTTGAAATGTAGTATATTTTTCAGATAATTCACGAGTCATTGGTAGCCAGATAATATTATCTTTTTTAAATCCCAGGTTGGTATTTTTTAAATAATTAAGTTGTTTAAAAATCGATATGGAGCAGATTATTAGAAATATTGACAGGCTGAACTGGAATACAACAAGAATTTTCCTGAAACTATTTCCTTTTGCAGATCCTTTTCTATAGCTGGCAATTAGAGGGTTTGATTTCATAACCTCTGTAGTATTGGCTGTAGATAAGGCAAATGCCGGATAAGATCCGGCAAGTATTCCTGTTATAAGAATTAATATAAGTACAGACAGTATATTCTCTAAAGTAAATCCAAATGAAAGGTCCTTACCAGATATCTGGTTAAATAAAGGAATTAACCTCTGTGCAATAATGAATGCAAAATTTGCCGCAATAATAGTTAGAATCAAGGATTCACCCATAAACTGTCCAATTAACTGTTTCTTTTTTGCTCCTACTACCTTTCTGATCCCAACCTCCCGGGCACGCTTGGCTGATCTGGCAGTTGAAAGATTCATATAATTAATACAGGCAGTTAATAATATAAACAATGCCATTGCTGAAAAGACATAAATGTATGTTATAAGTCCTCCACCTTCAAAATCATATAAATGAAGTCTTCCAACAGGTTGTAGTTTAATTTGCATAATATCATCACTGAAATTTTTAATAGTATATTCAGTAATTTTCTCTTCTAGCACTTTAAATGATGCAGATTTTTTAAGCTGAACATATGTTCTGTAATTGGCTGCATCCCAGTCATTAAGATTTCTTCTCCAGAAGATGCTGTAAAAATCAAAAGGAAGCAAACAATTATATGAAAAGTGGGTATTATCAGGAAGATCTTCAATAACTCCTGTTATTGTTAGGTTAAGTGAATTATCCGCCCTGAGTGTTTTTCCCAAAGGATTCTCATCACCAAAAAACTTCTCTGCCATACTCCGTGTTAATACAATATCAGTAATATTAATAAATGGGAGATCAGGATTTCCGTAAATAAAATCAGGTGTGAACATTTTAAAAAAAGTTGTATCAACCAGTGCTACTACTTCTGTAAACCGTTTATCCTCTGTGCCAAAAGTAAATTGTTGTCCACCATATCTTGATGAATTAACAACTTCAGGAAATACATCCTTTACCATGGGGCCGAGTGGCCCCGGGGTTGTTGTAGTATATCTTATTTCACCATTTGGTTTTTCGATACCTAGAGCTGTAATACATAATTCTTTTGAGTTTTCATAAAAACTGTCATAGCCTGTTTCATCTTTTACCCATAAATATATTACTATTGAACAGGCCATTGCAATTGAGAGCCCTGAAATATTAATTATAGATAGAGCCTTATTTCGCAGTAAATTTTTTATTGCTATTTTGAAATAGTTTTTTATCATAACCTTAGGTTTATTAATTATTAGGTTATTTAATTATTATCATTTTTAAGAATTCCTCATAATTGTCAGTGCATAATCGACATATTAACATACCATCGGTCAACCGGTATCCTTTGCTATCTGTTCCGTCCCATATAATATTATGATTCCCGGATAATAATTTACTATGTTCTATAAGGGTTTTAACCAGTTTGCCATGGATATTAAAGATTTTTAATGTTACAATTTCAGGTCTTGATAATTCAAATCTGATGGTTGTGGTTTTATTAAAAGGATTCGGAAAAATGTTGTAGAGCAGGACCTTGTCGTTATTTGCAACCCCAGGTGTTTCCCTGTTACCTGTACTACTGTTGTTGATCCATGCCATTGCGGCTTTTACAACAGTATCTTCCCCTTTTGCAACATCTTCATATGTGAACCATACCTCCTCATCAACAGGTGCACCGGTATGTATTAAATAACTTTCAGGAGAATCAATAAGAATTCCACTACCATTGGCATATTGAAAATGCCAATCAGGATTACCTAAATCAACCTCATTATAAGTAGAAAAAGAACCATTGGAAGGTTTACCGAATGTTCTGACCATTGGATGAAATTTCATTTTTAATGAGCTCCAGTCTGCTGCACTGTTTGATCCAGGTCCAAAAAGAACTGCTATAGGCTTATCATAAAAGCTTGCAGAATTACCTGGTATGGTAAAATTTGCCGGATTTGCATAATAGGGATTTGAATGCAACACCATATCATAATGATTATTGGGATCTCCGCGTTCAAAAAAAACAGTTTTGGTAATATGTTCGTTAAAAAGAAGGGAATAACCACCCCATTTTGGATTTGGTCCGCCTCCCGGATTACATCTGAAATCTATTATTAAACCTGTTGTTTCGTTATGAAACATCAGGCTATCGACAGCATTGTAGAATTTTTCACCGATACCCCATTGTCTGCCACGATATCCATCATAGTTCCATGATCCAATATATATATAGCCAATTTTTGTTCCGTCTACAATTCCCCAGCTGATATAATCTTCATCCAGATAATCAGGCATTGGAACTCCTGGTATTTTTATCTGCTCATTTCCCCAAACCTCACCTCTTAAATACTGGTTTCTTAAAGGTCCTGTAAATATATGAACTGTATCTCTTGTTCGGTTATTTTTTACAATATCAATTGTATCGAACAAATGCCAATTTAAACCTGCACTTGAAAGAAGGATATGTGTCATTGATTCTTTTGTGCTTCCCAAGCATAAATTTAATATAGGAAGTTGAGCATCAAGGATTTCCTTATATAAGTTCTTCCATGGTATTCCATCATAACCAAGAATGATATCTCCCCTATTAATGTCCAGCTGATGGTTTGAAACTGCTCTAAGCACTACCAGTGAACTATCAGGCAAAGGTGTTAAACTGGCACCAAAATGACTATCGGCCATAAAGCATGGTCCAACTACAAATATAGGAACTCCAGGTGCTAGCCTTATACTATTTAATACTGAGTAATCATGAATAGAAGTATGGTTTTCATTAAGTGCCTGAATAAAATGAGTCATAATTGCTGCAAATCGCCCTTTACTTACACCGTTTTCAATTTCCGGTCTCCATGAATCTCTCAGAGAGTCAATATTAACATCAAAATTTACAAATCCACCATAGTTTTTATCAATATTATACCATACAAGATCAAATATTCTTAATTTCTCAGGTGTTGATAATCCCGGTCCCCATGTTTCATCAATTACGACTCTCCAGTCTTCTTTTGAATAATGACCAGGTGATTTAGGAATATAATTGATTAAGGATGCTTTTTGCGTCAATACCCTTCGGTCGGTTTTCGCAGAATTATCACTATTTCGTAATTTTTGGAATTGGATTGGAGCATTAACCAGAGTAGCAATGCTAATAGATATAATGTAATAAAAAACTAATATTTTATTCATAACGTAAGCTTTCAGCTGGGTTTTTCCTTGCAGCACTAAATACTTTGTAAATAACTGTTAGCTGTGCAATTAATACTGTTATAATTAAAGAGAGTAAAAACACCCACCATGTCAGTTTTGTGTGGTATGCAAAATTCTGCAGCCATTTATTCATGAAATAATAAGCAATAGGAGAGGAAATAATAAAGGAAATAATTATCCAAATCATATACTGCTTAGATAATAAGCGTATTATGCTAATTGTACTTGAGCCAAGAACCTTTCTGATCCCGATTTCCTTTGTCCGTTTTTCCGTCATAAATGAAGCCATCCCAAATACACCCAAACAGGATATTAATATTGCCAGGATAGAGAAATAAATTAGAATTTTTTCATATTTTTTTTCTTCAGAGTATAAACCTTCCAGATTATCTTCCAGTAATCCGTATTCAGGGGGAAAGTTTGGAGAAATCTCTTTACATAATTCCTTAACAAAATTTATTAGCTCTGTTTTTGTTTTTTTCTTTTCTGAAGATAATTTAAGGTTTATGAAGTTTGCTTCTTCAGGATTATTAAAAAATACGACTGGTTTTATTTCTCTGTGTAACGATTTGGAATAAAAATCTTTAACTACACCAATTACATATCCGGCACTATCATTATTCCGTAAAATCTGTGCATCCAATGGATCATCCCATTCATATTTTTTCATGGCTGCCTCATTTATTATAACATTTCCTATATCACTATTGTTATTTTTACTAAATTTTCTTCCACTAATAAGTTCGAAATCCATCATGTCTATAAAGTTGGCATCCACTATCAAACCATCGTAAAGTACGTCTTTCTTTTCACCTCTGTATATTGATTCTACACCTTCCATGTAATATGTGTTTCCTGAAAGAGAGCTGGAAAATGAATATTCAAGAACATTTGGATTTTGTTCAATTCGTTGTTTAAAAATCTCAATTTTATTTTTGATCTCAGGTGATAATTTAACATAAAAAATATTTTTCTTATTAAAGCCGGGATCAGTGTTTTTGACAAAATCCAATTGTTTAATTATGAATAAGGTGCAGATAATCAAGGATGTAGAAATAATAAACTGAATTACTATAAGTATCTTTCGTAGAGCAGAACCACCTTTTATACTGATTTTTTCTCCCCTAAGTGCAGTAATAGGTTTATATGCCGACTGGTAAAATGCTGGATAGGCCCCTGCTAAAAATCCAATTAATATACCACCCCCAATAAATATTATCCACTGGAACACATTATTAAAATAAAACACTGAAAAATCTGATCCCGTGATATTATTAAATACTGGAATTAGAAGGTTAGCAATAATTACGGCAAAGTTCATTGATATAAGGCTAATAATTATTGATTCTCCTAAAAATTGTTTTATAAGTTGATTTCTGCCTGATCCAAGAGTTTTCCTCATCCCAACTTCTCTGGCCCGTTTTGATGCCTGAGCCGTTGTAAGATTAATATAATTGATTATGGCAATTATTAATATGAACAAACCAATTGTAATTAGTATTATCAATGCAGAAAGGTTGCCTGTATGTAATTCAGAATTATCTCCTTCTGTTTTAAAGTGCACATCTTCAAATGCAAAAACCTTTATCATATCAGGATCAAAGAATTTTTTCTCAAAATTTTCCAGAATTTTTTCTTCAATCTCTTTTACGCTTGTAGTATTATTTTTTAAAAAATATGCTCTGCAATTCCAATGCCACCATGCATCATATAATTCCTCGCCCCAAATGCTTTTTAATGTGATAAATGATATCAGGCCACCAAACTGCAGAGAAGAGTTTTCAGGAATATCTTTAATTATTGCTTTAACAGTAAGAATGTAGTTATTATTAACCTTTATCGTTTTATTTATAGGATCTTCATTTCCAAAAAGTCTTTCTGACATCTTTTCTGTCAGAACAATTGACCATGGAGAATTAAGTGCAGATTGAGTAGATCCTATAGCTGCAGGAAATGTAAAAATTTCGAAAAAAGTTGAATCAGCAAAAAATATTTCTTCACTAATAAATGGATTATTATTTACATCAATAACAAGAGGCTCTCTTAAATTGCTCACTCGGACGAATTTATCAACGCCAGTTACAACATTAGCTACATTTTCAGCTAAAGCTAACATCGCATTACTCGTTCCAAATTTGCATATATTTTCAAAATTTTCATGGAATTTATCCGACGTAATTTCTTTTTGAGCAAACAAACCTATAAGTAATACTATAGCCAATCCTGTTGACAAACCAACTATATTAATAATAGTGGTTGTATATTTTCTGATAAGATTTCTAAATGCGGTTTTTAAATAATTCTTTATCATGACAAATAGATTTTATGCAAATTAGTAATTATTCATTTTATTATCTATGGAATATTTGTGCTTATTATTTCAATTTGAATGCCAGTTTTGATAAAAGGAAGAATAACAGAGAGTTAGAAAAAATAAATTATATAACAATTATTAATAAAAGTTGCAATATGCAACAATATATGTTGCGATATATAACATAATATTTGTTTGTTAGTATCATAATCCCTTACTTGCATATAAAATAATTCAGCTTGATAATTATTTTATATGGAAACTAAAAAGGGAAAAATTCTTATTGTTGACGATAATCAAAGTGTATTGGATATATTGGATCTTTTACTTCGACCTGTATTTGAATATGTTAAAACTACAGATAATCCTGATTCAATAATTAGTTTACTTAAAATGGAGGTTTTTGATCTTGTATTATTAGATATGAATTTTACATCAGGTGCTAGTAGTGGCAAGGAGGGTTTCTATTGGTTAAAGAGAATAATGAAATTTGATCCATCTCTCGTAGTTATTTTAATAACAGCGTATGGTGATGTTGAACAGGCTGTAACTGCAATGAAAGAGGGAGCTATAGATTTTGTTTTAAAACCATGGGATAACAAAAAACTGATATCAACTCTTAATGCAGGACTAAGACTGAGGGAATCAAAATTAGAAATAATAAAACTTCGGAATAAACAAATTCATCTTAATGAAGACATAAATAAAAACTTTACGCGTATTATTGGTGATTCAGCTCCGATGAAAAAATTGTTTGCAACAATTGCGAAGGTAGCAAAAACTGATGCTAATGTTCTGCTTTGCGGAGAGAATGGAACAGGAAAGGAGTTGGTGGCAAGAGAGATACATAGGTTGTCTTCAAGATATAATGAGGTGATGATTAGTGTTGATATGTCATCTCTGAGTGAATCGTTGTTTGAAAGTGAACTCTTTGGTAATGTAAAAGGTGCTTTTACAGATGCAAAAGAAAGCAGGGCAGGGAGGTTTGAAACAGCTTCCGGGGGCACTCTTTTTTTGGATGAGATAGCAAATATATCAATGTCGGCACAGTCAAAAATTCTTACAGTATTGCAGAACAGGGAAATCTTCCGGCTAGGTTCAATAAATAGTATTCCTATTGATATACGATTAATATGCGCCACAAATAAAAATATTGATTCAATGATTAAAGAAGGTGTGTTTCGTGAGGATTTGTATTATCGAATAAATACTATTAAAATTGAATTGCCTCCATTACGTAACAGAGGAGATGATATTATTCTTCTGGCAGAATATTTTCTGGATCAATATTCAAAAAAATATGATAAATCGGGATTGAAGATTAGTTCTAAAGCTTTCGAAAAGCTTAAACGAAACAGTTGGAAGGGAAATGTAAGAGAACTTGATCATGCAATGGAGAAAGCTGTTATTTTATGTGAATCAAATATTCTTGGCCCTGAGGATTTCTATTTAGACTTTATCGATAGAGGAATTAACAAAATTGATAAAAGCCGTTCACTGGAAGAAACTGAAAAAATAAGAATAATTGAAGCTCTTGATAACAACCAGGGCCATCTAAATGATACAGCCGATGAACTAAAGATTGCACGTCAAACCTTATACAGGAAAATTAAAAAGTATAAAATATAAATACAAAACAATATTATGTTGTATAAAAGACTGTTTATTAATGTTTTAGTGCGAGTCATTTTTATTGCATTCAGCAGTTTAATTCTGGCATACGCCTATATCAAAGCTGTTGATATAATAACCATGATTAATATTTTTGCTTTTATTATTCTACAGTTAGGTCTTTTAATCTGGAAATTGAACCGGATAAACAGAGATCTTCAATGGTTTTTTGCATCATTAAAAAATGAAGATTCATCAATAATATATTCTAAAAGAAATAAAGAAAAGCATCTTAATAAAATATATGAAAGTTTTGATGAGGTAAACTCTATGATTGGAAAAATAAAACTAGAGAATGCCAGTCAAAATCAATATTTTCAACACCTTGTTCAACATGTCAATATAGGAATTATTGTATTTTACTCTGATGATACAGTCGAAATTATAAATAATGCTGCACAAAAGATGTTAAATATTTCAGCATTAAACAATATTCAAAGCCTTGATGCGATTCATACGGGATTTTCAAGAATACTAAGAGAACTAAGGCCATCTGAACAAAAACTTTTAAAACTTGTACTCGATGGAAAAACTATAAATCTATCTTTAAAAATATCTCAAATTAAGTTTGATCAGATTGAAAAAAAAATACTGACTTTGCAAAATATTAATAATGAACTTGATGAAAAAGAACTGGATTCATGGCATAAGCTTATAAGGGTATTGACACACGAAATAATGAATTCTACTGCACCAATATCCTCCTCCATAAAGCTGATTGCCGGATACTATAAAGATGAAAAAACAAATTTACCAAAACCTGCTCCTGAGATTGATGATGAGGTTATAAATAATACCATTCGGGGCCTCAGGATAATTGAAGAAAGGAGTGAGGGATTGATAAAATTTGTCAATAAATATCGTGACTTAACATCCTTGCCACCACCTGATTATTCAAAATTAAATATCTCAGAGCTTTTTCAAAACTGCAGATTTCTTTTGAAAGAAAAACTTGAGCAAAATAATATAGAGTTAATTGAAAAAATTATACCCACTGATCTTTTTTTGGAAGCAGATAAAGAACTGGTGGAACAGATCATAATTAACATGTTGAATAATTCAGTATTTGCATTAAACGGTACTAAAAACAAAACTATTGAGGTTACAGCATATCTTGATGATGATGAAAGAGTTAATATTAGTATTGTAGATAATGGATGTGGTATTTCTGAAGAAGAAATTGATAAAGTATTTATCCCGTTTTATTCAACAAACAAAATGGGATCGGGTATAGGCCTCAGCCTGTCGCGACAAATAATGAGATTACACGGGGGAACAATATCCGTCAGATCGATTCCGGGAACAGAAACGGAGTTTGTTCTTAGGTTTTAGTAATTCACTCACTACGTTCGTGTTATTCATTCGCTGGCGCTCATGTTATTCATTCGCTGACGCTCATGTTATTCATTCGCTGACGCTCATGTTATTCATTCGCTGGCGCTCATGTTATTCATTCGCTGGCGCTCATGTTATTCATTCGCTGGCGCTCATGTTATTCATTCGCTGGCGCTCATGTTATTCATTCGCTGGCGCTCATGTTATTCATTCACTGGCGCTCATGTTATTCATTCGCTGGCGCTCATGTTATTCATTCACTTCGTTCATGTAATTCGTTCGCTTTGCTCACGTAATTCAGTTGTAATTTGCTCCCTACGGTCGCGTAATTTATAGTTAATAGCTTGTACTAAAAATTCATAAATTACCACATAATTACCACATAATTACCACTTAATAACAACTTAATTACTACTTAATTACTACCTAATAACGAGTGCGGTTCGCCGTGCTCCTTAATTTTTCTTGATTCTCAATATTTTAATCTTCCTAATCACAATACCCACTAATAAACAAATTCCCAGAAACATAATGATTGCAGGAGAGCATGGAATATCCATTATCCATGAGAAATATAAACCAAGGAAAGTAACTATTGCTCCAACCGACAAACCAATCAATATTCTTGATGTCCATGTAGTAGCAAATAATGCAGAAATCGATGCAGGGATTATGAGAAATGCGAACACTGTTAAAATTCCACCTACACTTACTGCTTCAATGATAACAATTCCAAAAGAGAAATAAAATGAGAAGTCCCATAAGGCAGATTTTTTCATCTTTTCACCATTATTTTTTAAATAATTATCTGATAGTGAAAGGAATTTTTTTCTGAATATATAATGGAACAGTCCAACAATAACTATAACAATTAGCAGTCGTATAACCTGAGCCCATGTTACCCATAAAAGAGTTCCAACAAGCATATCATGAACATGAACATCACTTCCGGCACTTTTGTCAAGAATAATAACTGCTGCTGTTGTAGCAATTGCATATGCAATTCCGATAAGTGCTTCAAGAGGTATTCTTATTTTTTTATTCTTTAGAAGAGAAAAAATAAATGCTGCTAATGTGCAAAATAATAATGAAATCAGGTAAGTAAACATATTTGATTCATCATGATCATGATCAGCATGAGATTTGCTGATAGAATTATGTATCACAACAGCAACTGTTGTTCCTAATGCAGCTACCTGTGCCAGGGCTATATCAATAAAAATTATTTCACGTTTAATTACATGTATCCCAAAATATACACATACCCCTATCAATAGGATACTTGCAACAAAGGGAGTTAACATAAATTCTAAAATTTCCATTATTACTTTTTATTGAATTATTTTTTTTCCATTTCTTAATAAGCGTATGAATGCCAGAATAAATACCAGGATTCCTAATAAACAAACTATTGCAGGCCCGTTTGATATGTTTAATGTGTATGATAAGTATATCCCAGCAACAGAGCCAATAAAACCTATAATCCAACTCCATATAAATCTTTTTCTCCAATTCTGAGTAAATAAAGTTGCAGCAGCTGTGGGGGCAATTAATAGTATGAAAACAAGGAAAATCCCTGCAATAGGCACAGATTTAACGATTACAATTCCGAAAGTGATATAAAAAAGTAATTCATATAATCTAACCTTTTTAATTGAAAAAGGTGTACCATCCGGTGCATCTGATATTTGTAAAAATTTTCTTCTGAATATAATGTGTATTATAGCTATACCAAAGAAAATAAAAAAACAGAATAATACTTGTTTCCAGGTAACCCATAAGATATTACCTGTAATTGTTTTTGTAATATAATTGGAAGCTCCAGGTATTTTTTCAGCTAGTAATAATGCCAGACCTAAACCCAATCCGTATATAATACCAATAATTGCCTCTTGTGGAATTATTTGTTTCTTAAATTTTGTTAGTGCAAAGATTGATATTATTATGAGAGTGAATACATATGAAGAAAGTTGTACGATAAATGATCCTTCGGCAAAACCTATAAGTAAACCTATCATTGTCCCAAGTGCAGCTATTT
>JBHOTF010000005.1:0-71926 GCA_042584005.1 Bacteroidota bacterium | reverse complement strand
ATATTTGCCAAACATATGCCTGTTCCATTTTTATCTCTGCTTATTGATGATTGTATTGATAATGCACGCGATTATAATGAAGGTGGGGCAAGATATAATACAAGTTATATTCAGGGAGTTGGACTGGGAAGCATTACAGACTCTCTTAGCTCATTAAAATATAATGTTTATGATAAAAAACTCATCAGCATGGATAAAATGCTTGATATTCTGAAAAAGGATTTTGCTGAAGAAGAAGAATGGCAGAATAAATTTATGAATCATAGTCCTAAATATGGTAACGATAACGACTATGCTGATGATATTAGTCTAAAGGTATTCGATTATTTCTATTCTTCGGTAAACGGCAGGAAAACCACAAAAGGAGGCGTATTTCGTATTAATATGCTCCCAACTACCTCACATATATATTTCGGTAGCGTGATAAATGCATTACCAAACGGACGAAATGCCGGCGAACCTCTTTCAGAAGGCATATCTCCATCACAGGGATGCGATACAAACGGGCCCACTTCTGTTATAAAATCTGCAGCAAAAATCGACCAGATAAAAACCGGAGGAACACTTCTTAATCAGAAATTCACCCCTTCATTTTTTGAGGATGATAAAGGAATTTCATCATTGACTCATTTAGTGAGATCATACTTTAAAATGGATGGCCATCATATTCAGTTTAATGTTGTAAATGCTGAAACTTTAAGAAAAGCGCAGAAGAATCCGGAATTATATAAAGACTTGATTGTTAGAGTAGCAGGCTATAGTGATTATTTTAATGACCTAACGGAAGAACTTCAGAATGAAATAATAAACCGTACTGAACACAAAATTCTCTGATGCCACATTCATTACATTTGGGTTTTCTGGCAATACAAACATACCTGCCATGAAGTATTAACCAATGATGCGCATCAGGAATCAATTTCTCAGGAATATATTTTACAAGTTGCTGCTCAGCCTGTAAAGGATTTTTTGCCTTAGTTGTCAAACCCAAACGTGCAGACACTCTGAAAACATGTGTGTCAACAGCCATTGTAGGTTTATTATAAATAACAGATGCTACAACATTTGCTGTTTTTCGTCCCACACCCGGCATCTTTTGTAATTCATCAATATCTGAAGGAACAATGCCATTAAAATCTTCATTAAGCATTTTGGCCATTCCAATTAAATATCCTGTTTTACTGTTAGGATATGAACATGATTTAATATGCTCGAACACCCATTGATGTTCAGCTCCGGCCAATTCTTTTTCAGTCGGGAAAGATTTAAAAAATTCGGGTGTTATCATGTTTACCCTCTTATCTGTACACTGGGCAGATAATATCACTGCAACCACCAATTCATAAGGCCTTTTATATTTCAGTTCTGTTTTTACAACAGGCTGATTTATTTTAAACCATTCGAATATTTTCTCGTATCGTTCCTTCTTATTCATATTGCTTATAAAAATAATTATTTCTGAACACAAATCAGATTCTATGTGTCATTTTCCATTTTACTTATCAATTATCATATCCTTTATCACGCAAAACATTTGACATTCACACCTGTTTTTTCAGGCACGGCACGCCGTGCTTCTAATTGTCACACCTGTTTTTTCAGATACGGCACGCCGTGCCTCTAGTTGTCACTTTTTTCTTATTACCTTTGCCTTTTGAATTTTGACTTTTGAATTTTGACTTTTGAATTTTGAATTTTGACTTTTGAATTTTGACTTTTGAATTTTGACTTTTGATTTTTGACTTTTGAATTTTGACTTTTTTAATCAATGATTAATATTATTCAGGCAGAAAATATCAGTAAATCATACGGCGACTTAGTCTTATTTGAGGATATCTCAATAAGCATAAGCAAAAACCAGAAAATTTCTATGATTGCGATTAATGGAGCAGGGAAAACAACAATTCTGAATATACTTGCCGGAAGAGACAAAGCTGATAAGGGTGTTGTTACTAAAAAGAATGATTTAACAATAGGCTATCTGGAACAGGATCCTGTATTAAATGATCATAATACTGTGCTTGAGGAAGTGTTTGCCTCATCTGATGAGATACTTCAGGCTATACGTGAATATGAAGAAATTGTTAGCAGTAACAATAATGATAAGCTTCAGGAGGTAATGGAAAAAATGGACAGGCTTAATGCCTGGGGCCATGAAGTAAAAATTAAACAAATACTCACCAGGTTTAAAATAAACGAATATGATAAATTGGTTGGAGAGCTTTCCGGCGGTCAAAAAAAACGACTTGCACTGGCAAATGTTCTAATAAATAATCATGATCTTATTATTCTTGATGAACCTACAAACCATCTTGACCTGGATATGATAGAATGGCTTGAAGATTATCTGTTAAATACCACAAGCTCGATTTTTATGGTTACTCACGACAGGTATTTTCTCGACAGGGTATGCAATGAAATTATTGAACTAGACAATAATGTAATTTACACATATAAAGGCAACTACACCTACTTTCTCACCAAACGGCAAGAGAGGATAGTTCATAGTAAAGGCAAAATTGAAAAAGCAAGCAATCTTCTTAGAAAAGAGCTCGACTGGGTGAACCGTATGCCTAAAGCAAGAGGAACAAAAGCCAAATACCGGCTGGATGCTTTCAGAAAACTTAAAGAGGAAGCCTCACAAAAAATAGATGAGAATGTGCTCAGTCTTGATATCGTTCCCCGTCGACTGGGGAAAAAAATACTTGAAATTGACAATCTAAATAAAAGTTATGATGATCTTAATCTTATTAAGGATTTTTCTTATAAAATACAGAAGTTTGAAAAAATTGGCATAATTGGAAATAATGGTAGTGGCAAATCTACCTTTCTGAATATTATAACAGGTGGTGTACAACAGGATTCCGGAAGTATTGAATTTGGAGATTCTATTGTATTTGGATATTTCAGCCAGACAGGAATAATTACTGACTATAATAAGCGGGTAATTGATGTTGTTAAAGATGTTTCCGAAAATATCAGTATTGGCAATGGTAAACGATTATCAGCTACACAGTTTCTTGAGTATTTCCTTTTTCCTCCTAAAATGCATTATTCCCTGGTTTCCAAACTAAGTGGAGGGGAGAGAAGAAGGTTGTATTTACTAACAGTTCTTATAAAAAATCCAAACTTTCTAATATTTGATGAGCCCACTAACGACCTTGATATTGTAACTCTTAATGTTCTTGAAGAATACCTTACCAGCTTTAAAGGATGTTTAATAATAGTTTCTCACGACAGGTTTTTTCTAGACAAAATTGTTGACCATATTTTCGTTTTTGGTAATAATGGCATTATTAAAGACTTCCCCGGTAATTATTCGGTATATAGGGATCATGTTAATCTGCTGAATGAAAAGAAAAATAATCAATCGGCGATAGAATCAAAACCAAAAAGGGAAAAACATAAAAGGGAAGACTCAACAAAAAAGACCTTCAAAGAAAAAACAGAATTTGAAACTCTGGAAAAAGAAATGCCTGAGCTTGAAAATGAGAAAAAAATTCTTGAAGCAGAAATTAGTGCAGGCCAACTTACTCCTAATCAATTAATTGAAAAATCTGCCAGGCTTGGTAAAATTATCCATGAGCTTGATATAAAAGAACTTCGATGGCTTGAGCTCTCGGAAAAGAATTAATATAATTGCCGTATCTGGCAATAATATTTCAGGCAGTCCAGTCACTCAAAACTTTAATAACTTTATTAAAATTTCAGAAAATTTATTCTTACATTTTTTTATTTGGAAAATTAAATTACTTTAGCCGCCTGTTATAAGAATTATGAATATACGCAACTATACCGCCTTTTTTTATTTTTACTTTTCATTTAAGTGAACAGGCGGGTAGTTAATGTTATATACAATTTATTTAGTCCCGCAATTAGCGGGACTTTTTTTTTGGTTCAGCTTTAAAAGTGCTGTTTTAATGAAAAAAATATGCAAAAGGAAAATTTAACAAAAAAGTTAATCGCAATTCAAGGCGGATACGGATCATTTCATGAGATAGCCTCAAGGGAATATTTTGGGGATAATAATATTGAAATAATGCCATGCGATACCTTTCCTGAAGTGTGTGAGGCATGTAAGAATGGGAAAGCTTCATACGGAATAATGGCAATTGAAAATACTGTATCAGGCTCACTGGTATTTAATTACTCATTATTGCAAGAATATATGTTGAATATAGAGGGAGAAATTTATTTAAGAATTGAACAGAACCTTATGGCTTTACCTGGTGAGTCAATATCTGATATTAAAGAGGTCTATTCGCATCATATGGCAATAGCACAGACAAGAGTATTCTTCAGAGATTATCCACATATCAAGCTTATAGAATCTACAGATACAGCTCTTAGTGCTAAAGAAATCTCAGAAAAAAAACTTAAAAATACCGGTGCAATTGCCGGTAGTTCTGCTGCAAAAATGTACGGACTTGAAATTATTCAAAGAGGAATAGAAACCAACAAAAAAAATTATACACGATTCCTGGTTATGGATAATAAAGAACCTGATTTAAATCCTGACAAGGAAAAAACTAACAAGTCTTCACTGGTTTTTATGCTTCCTCATACAAAGGGGAGTCTGTCGCAGGTGCTTTCAATATTATCATTTTATGAGATCAATTTAACAAAAATCCAATCTCTTCCGATTATCGGAAAAGAATGGGAATATCTTTTTTATATAGATTTGATATTTGAAGATTATATTCGTTATCGTCAGGCAGTTGAAGCAATACGGCCTTTGATTAGCGAACTTAGAATTTTAGGAGAATACACCAAAGGAAAAAGAAAACTAAACGGAAATAATAATTCTGATAAACAAAACACATAAACTATTCTAATCCAATGATTAAAGCTTCAAATAGAATAGATAATCTAAAAGAGTATTATTTCTCAATAAAACTCAAAGAGATTGAACAGTTGAATTCTACCGGTCCACAGGTTATTAATATTGGCATTGGCAATCCTGACCTTCCTCCATCAGTAGATACAATAAAATCATTGACTGAGAATACTATTAAGGATGAAAATCATGGTTATCAGAAATATAATGGAACAGATGAATTAAGAAAAGCATTCTCATTATGGTATAAGAAATATTTTAATGTTAAAATTGATCCTGATTCAGAGGTTCTCCCTTTAATGGGATCAAAGGAGGGGATTCTTCATATTTCAATGGCCTTTCTAAATCCTGGAGATAAGGTTCTTGTACCTGACCCCGGCTATCCGGCCTATTCATCAGTTACAAAAATGATTGGTGCAGAAATTGTAAAATATGATCTTAAAGAAAAGAATTTTTGGTATCCGGATCTGGATGAATTAAATAATTCAGATCTTTCCGGAGTTAAACTTATGTGGATTAATTATCCAAATATGCCAACAGGTGCACCGGCTTCAAAAGAGGTTTATGAAAAATTAATCGAATTTGGAAAGCAGAATAATATTCTGATCTGTAATGACAATCCTTATAGTTTCATATTAAATAATAATCCCATTAGCATATTATCTGTTCAGGGTTCTAAAGATATTGCATTAGAACTGAATTCTCTTAGTAAATCTCATAATATGGCAGGATGGAGAATTGGTGTTGTTATGGGAAATAAAAATTTTATTAAAAACATTATTACTATCAAATCTAATATCGATAGTGGTATGTTTCTTCCTGTTCAGCTTGCCGGAGCAGAAGCATTAACAAGCTCTGAAGAATGGTTTAAAGAGCTGAATATTTTATATTTACAACGTAGGAAAATTGTTTGGGAAATTCTTGATTCTCTCAAAGCCACATATAATAAAAAGCAAAACGGAATGTTTATTTGGGCGAAAATACCTGAGAATTATAATAATGCTGTAAATTTGAGCGATTATATACTTAATAAAGCCAGAGTATTTCTCACTCCAGGTTCAGTATTCGGAGAAAATGGAGAAAAATATATCAGGATTTCATTATGTACAAACGAAACAAAACTGATAGAAGCAAAAAACAGAATATTAAAACATATGATAAACTAATTTGTAATGGATATTAAACTTAATCTTGAAAAAATAAAGCTCCCCGGACTGGAACTAAAAAGGCCTATTCTTATTGCAGGCCCTTGTAGTGCTGAATCAGAAAAGCAAATGCTGAATACTGCATTAGGAATATCCAGAACGGTTAAAATATTCAGAGCAGGAATATGGAAACCCCGTACACGACCAAATTCTTTTGAGGGAGTTGGAAGTAAAGGACTCGTATGGTTAAAAAAAGTTAAGGAAGAAACCGGAATGTTTACAGCAACTGAAGTAGCTAATGTTAAACATGTTTATGAAGCACTTAAATATGGAGTTGATATACTCTGGATAGGAGCAAGAACAACAGCAAATCCTTTTGCAGTACAGGAAATTGCCGATGCACTAAAGGGTGTAGATATACCTGTTCTTGTGAAAAATCCTGTTAATCCCGATCTCGATTTATGGATAGGGGCAATAGAAAGAATTAACCAGGCCGGAATTAAAAAACTTGCTGCAATACATCGCGGATTTTCCTCTTACGATAAAAGCAAGTTCAGAAATAATCCCCAATGGCAATTACCTATTGAACTTAAAAGAAGAATACCAGAACTCCTTATAATAAATGACCCAAGCCATATTTCAGGCAAAAAAGAGTTGGTGCATGATATTGCACAGAAGGCTATGGACCTTAACTTCGACGGATTAATAATAGAAACCCATATTAATCCTGATGAAGCAAAAAGTGATGCCCGACAGCAATTAAATCCTGATGAACTAAACTCGCTGATCGATAATATTATTCTGAGGAATACGGAACCTGCAGGTAATAATGGAGATTCTGAACTGGATCTTTTAAGAGAGCAGATAGACTTATACGATAATGAATTAATGGATATTCTCGAAAACAGGATGAATATAGTTGGCAAAATAGGGGAGTTTAAACTGAAAAAAAATGTCACCATTTTGCAATCTAAAAGATGGAATGAAATAATCACAAAAAAGATAAAAGAAGGTAATTTGAAAGGTTTAAGCGATGAATTCATTTCACTGATCTTTAAAGGAATACACCAGGAGTCAATTAACCTTCAAACCAAAATATTGAATAAAAAAAATAACAAATGAAGATTTTGATTATTGGAGCAGGTAAAATGGGATCATGGTTAGTTGAGTCCTTATGTCTGGAACATGATGTTGCCGTATATGACAAAAATAAGGAAAAACTAAAATATTTCTTTAACACCAGAAAGATATTAACTCCAAAACAAGCTGGTAAATTTGAACCAGATATGCTAATTAATGCAGTAGACCTTAAATTTACTATTGAAGCATTTTCTGAATTTATTAAGTATATACCCGATAATTGTATTATTGCTGATATAGCATCAGTAAAAAATGGTCTTAAACATTATTATTTAAATTCCGGAAGAAAATTTGTTTCTACACACCCTATGTTCGGACCTACCTTTACTGATATACGACATTTAAAAGAAGAAAGTGCAATAATTATTTCCGAATCTTGTGAAGAAGGAAAAGAATTCTTCAGAAATTTTTATAAGTCGTTTGGATTATCAGTCTTGGAATATAATTTTGAAAAACACGACAAAACTATTGCATACTCTTTATCGGTTCCGTTCTCCTCAACTTTAATTTTTGCTGCATGCATGAAAAAACAGGAAGCTCCCGGAACAACATTTCGCAAACATATGAGAATAGCACATGGTTTGATGAGCGAAGACAATTATCTTCTATCAGAAATTCTGCTTAATCCCTATACACTGGAACAAGTTGAAAAGATTCAATCTGAACTTGATATGTTAATCAAAATGATTAAATGCAAAGATACGGTTGGTATGCACGAATTCTTTAAAATGATAAGGCAAAATATCAGTTAATATTACTTAAACTGAGACATTCCTTTAAATACTTTTTCGGCTAGCCCTCCATTAATTCCACTAAAAACAGCTCCTTCATTAATACTTGATGTAATATAAAAACCATTTTCTTTATCTGCCTGATATGCTTTTATTTCAACCGGACTGAAATTCGATCCTTCAATAATAAGTTTATAAAATTCTTTATCCTGTGCAGAAACCATATTATCGTCAACAAATTTTCTGCTGTTAAGATTAACAATACTGTTGAGATAATCTTCTGTCTTTACTGAATCGACAGCTGCACCATTCATTGTCCATCCTTCTATTCCCTTATTCAGCACAAATGAACTGTCAGCAGGATAGAAAAATTGTAATTTTGTCCAGTTTGATTTATTTGAAACAATCAATTTATTATATCTGAAAGCATTGGCCTCCTGGTCAAAAACACTTTGCAGAAATCCTAATACGGCATATACTTCTTTATCATCGTTTATTCTAACATAACTAACACCGCTCTGTGTTTGCGGATTATAATTGAACTTGCCAACATAAAGCTCTCCAAGTTCATCATTTCCCGACATGATTACCACGCGGGTGGCAAGAGAGTCTGACAATTCATATTTCTCCCATTTTTCAGAACTTGTAGCAGCCAACCTGGTAGGTAATAAATTGTTTAGCTGTTGTAAAAGATTTTCAACAGATAAATAATTAACTCTTAATTCTTTATCATTTTTTATAATAGACCAATAATTGCCTTTTTTTTCAAATTTCACTTCAGTGAAATTATTGATTTTTGGAAAAAGATGAACAGATGTGACTTTTGCAGTATCTATATCAAATAATTGCTCTTTAAAGTTGCGTTCACCTTTTTTCTTATCTATTAATTGAGTGACAACCACAATAACCAATAACAACAACAAAGTAATGCTTAATACTTTGGAATTAATCTTTTTAGACATAACCTTCCTCCATTCTTTTTATTCGTATATTTCTTCTTCTTTGCATTCTTAAAACACCTATTATAATCACTAAAATTATTGGAAATAAAAAATTAAAGTATTTTAGAAATGTCCGCTTTCCATCTTCGATTTGCTCAAGAGGACGGGTTGCTATTCCTTTTGTTCTAAGCTCAATAAGTCCTGTATCGTCCGATAACCAATCTATAGAATTAACCAGTAAAGATATATTATCACCGGCTTGTTGCCTTGCTGCCTGTCCTTCGCCATTAATTGCAAAATCGCCATCACCAATAAGAATTAATTTACTTTCAGCAGCACCGGCAATTTTTCCACTAAGAATTCCGCCCATTGTAAGATTAGATAAAGGAAAATCAGCCGGCATCCATCTTTTTTCAACATTAAAAGTAGTAAAGGAAGGTAAAGAAGCCGATTTTTCTGAGCTGGTAATCAGGGGAACAAAATTAAGAGTGGTATCACCCACATAGTTTATCTGGCTTGCAAACTGGAAAATAACCTGTTCCATTCCTTTTGTAATACTATGTTCATTAAACTTTCTAATAATAGGTAAAAATGGAAATTGTATTTGTGTTGTAAAAGAAAATCCTCCAGTCTGTTGCTGCCTGACACTGATACTTCCGCAATTAGAATCAATAATAAAATTATTCATAAGTTCCAGACCTTTTGATCTCAACCAGCTTTCAAGCCCTGTTGTTATTTCAACACCTCCCGGAGGTTGTTGTTGAAACTCGCCTGTTACCCTGTTTAATGCCATAAATATCCTGCCTCCTTTTCCAACATAACTATCTATTTGATTAAGATGGCTTTGCGGAAAAGAATCCGTTGGAGCAACAATTGCTATGGTTGAATATTTACTTATATTATCAACTGTATCTGTAAGTTCAAATGGTTCAACCTGATATAAACCCTGCATTTTATCCATAACTTCACCCATTGCTGCAAGGCCTGGTTCTCCATGTCCCTGTAAAAACCCAATAAGAGGTTTTTCAATTATAGAAACTTTTTTAATTGATGAAGAGAGAGAATATTCCATAGCTGCTCCAGGTGGAATAAATGGAATAACATCAGATTGTTCGCCCATTGATATCACAGCACCAATATAAACTTTAATTTGTTGCTGCTGATCTTTTTCCCTGATACCAATTGTTCTTGGTGCAATACCGGCTTGTTGTGCTTTTTGTTCGGTAAGCGGATCCTTAAGTGGATCGATAAATTCATATACAAGCATTCCTTTCGAAATATTACTGTATTCAACAAGCATTTCTTTAAAGTCGCGCTTTATTTTTGAAAAGTTAGCCGGTATATTTTCACTGAAATATGCTGTAACAGTTACAGGTTCATCCAGATTTTTTAATATATCCTTTGTTGCTCTGCTCAATGTATATCTATCGTCTTCAGTCAGGTCAAGCCTAACAAAAAATCTATCCGAAAGAATATTTAATAGTATCAAGACTCCAGCAACAAGGAGTAAATATGTACCGAATGTTGTTTTATTTTTCATTTTTTATACTTTTCTTTTTGTTAATATTGATTCAGCAGAAAATAAACTGATGGCTATTATTGATAAAAAATAAACCAGGTCTTTTGTGTCAATAACTCCCCTTGAAATAGACTCGAAGTGAGTTTGCATACTGAGATAATTCAATATTTTTCCAATTATACCGGCAGAGCTGCTTGAAAGAATTCCAAATATGATGTGGAAGAATAATCCAATAAACAGTGCTAATAGAAAACCAATAATCTGATTATTGGAGATACTGCTGGCAAAAACACCAATGCTTATGTACATGGCACTCATCAAAATCAATCCTAAATAACCTGTCCAAACTGCACCATGATCAACTGGTCCAAGGCTTGACACTGTAATATAATAAGGAATTGTTAGTGCTAAAGCAATCATTATCAACAATAAGGTTGATAAAAACTTACCACCTAGAACCTGCCAGTTATTCACAGGTTTTGTGAGTAATTGTTCTATTGTCCCTGATCTTGTTTCTTCAGCAATCAATCCCATTGTTAATGCCGGAATGAAAAAGAATAGTGTCCAATATGCTATTCCAAAAAATGACTGCAGGCTTGCCTGTCCAACCATAAAAACATCAGATCCGAATAACCAGGTAAAAAATCCGCTAAAACCAAGAAAGGCTATTAACATTATATATGCCATTAAAGAATTAAAAAATGATTTTAATTCTCGTTTGGTAATAATCCATATTTGCTTCATAAGAAATATATATTTTTGACTAAATAATTATAACTCTCTAATCTACTGTCAGTTCGTGGAAAATATCCTCAAGTTTGGTTTCAATAGGACTCATTTCAGTAAGGCTCCATCCTTTTGAAACACACAATTTAAAAATTGCTTTTCTGGAGCTTAATTCCTTTTTACTTTGAATCTCAAACTGATTAATATCTATACCTATAGGATCAACTAATTCAACCTGATCCAATCCTTGAATAGCTTTAATAATATCGTTTTTCTTGCCGTCTTCAATAGTTATACGAAGAATTTCATTTCCCTGAGCATGTTTTCTAAGCTCTTCAGCTGTTCCGTCTGCAACAATTTTACCTTTATTAATAATTAGTATTCTGTCGCATGTAGCTTCAACTTCAGCAAGTATATGAGAGCTTAAAATTACTGTTTTTTCACGGCCTATATTTTTGATAAGTTCTCTGATCTCAACAATCTGGTTAGGATCTAATCCTGAAGTGGGCTCGTCAAGAATAAGAATCTCAGGATCGTTTATCAATGCTTGTGCAAGGCCTACTCTTTGTTTATAACCTTTAGAAAGTTCATTAATTTTTTTATGTTTTTCTCCCTCCAGGCCACACAAATTAACCATTTCCAATATCTTAGCCTTTATTTCAGTATTTGGAATTCCATGCAATTCTGCAACAAATTTCAGATAATCAATAACAGCCATATCCCCATAAAGAGGGTTATGCTCGGGAAGGTATCCAATTACTTTTCTTATTTCTTCAGGGTTCTCAAGAACAGAATATTCCCCAACCTTTATATCGCCTTTATTAGGATGAAGATAAGTTGTTATTGCTTTCATGGTTGTGGTTTTCCCGGCACCATTTGGGCCCAGGAAACCAAGTACTTCACCTGTATTAATCTTAAAAGATATATCATTAACAGCAGCTTGTGTTCCATACATCTTAGTAAGATTCTCAACAATTATATCCATAATTAAAAATTTAGGTTACAAAAGAACAAAGTTTTATAAAAAAATGAAAAAAAAGGACTAATAAATGCACTCTTCTTAACCTTATTTAACACTAATAAAATTATTGATTATATATTATGAGTAATTTCCAGAACTATTCCAGTATAATCGCTTATTTTATATCTTTCATCGAGTCGCATTCCAATTACCCATATAATATTATCGCCGGAACACAGAATCCATATATTTTCTTTTTCAGGAATCGATAATTTTATATCAATAAAATAATCACTTAGTTTTTTCATACTTTTCATACCAAGTGGCATAAAATAATCTCCATGTTTCCATTTTCTCAAAATCAGAGGGAATTCAAGCAACTCATAATCAATACAGGCAGTACTCTTTTCCCGATTGATTACATATTTTGAATTTTTCTTTATTAACTTAAAATCCAGGTTAATAGGTTCATTGAAACTTAATAATGATTCATCAATAAAGAACTGCCCCTTAACTACAGATTTTGAAGGGTAAATAATAAAATACTTTCTGTCTTTTATCATCCTGAATTTTTCACCATTAAATGCTTTCCCGGATGTACTATCTATTGAATTGATTATATCAGGAATAATCTCCCGCGAAAATCCATATGGCCTGAGAAACTCATACATATATGTATTTAAGGAAGTTAATTCTTTTAATTTGGGAATATCTATATATATAAACTCTCCTTTTTTTGTGATTATCCTTTCTTTTTCCTGATTTATTTTCTGAAAAAAAATATCAGAAGTTTCATCAAGCCTTTTAATATTATCCATCATGGTATTATCAAATACCGGGTTTATTTCATTAAAAACAGGAATCACCAAATTCCTTATTTTATTTCTAATATACTTATTTGATTCATTTGAAGAATCCTCTCTGAAATCAATATTTTCTTTTTCAGCGTAATCAACTATTTCCTTACGATTAGCAAATAATAATGGACGGATTATTCTGCCTTTTTTTGTTTTTATTCCTGTTAGTCCCGGCAAACCCGTACCTCGGCTCATATTAATTAAAAATGTTTCAACCATATCATTCATATTATGCGCAATAGCAATAAAATCATAATTGTTTTCATTTCTAATTTCTTCAAACCATGCATAGCGCAATTCCCTTGCTGCCATTTGAATGGATATCCCATTATCAGAAGCGTATTTTTCTGTTTCAAACGATTTTGAGTAAAATCCTGTTTGGTATTTTTTTGAAAGCTTATACACAAATATCTCATCTTCATCTGATTCTTCTCCCCTGAGCTTAAAATTACAATGGGCTATTGAACATTTTATTCCTGATTTAACAATTAAATGAAGAAGTACAGCCGAATCAATTCCACCACTTACTGCAATAAGTAATTTGTTTTTTCTTCCAAATATTTTTTTTTCTTTTGTAAAATCTTCAAACTTTTTAATCATAATTACACTTTTTATCTGTTTAAGATTTTTACTATAATCTCTCAATAGTATCCATCATAGCCTTTGCCTTAATCATACATTCCTCATATTCTTTTTCAGGAACTGAGTCAGATGTAATTGCCCCTCCAACAATATACGACAAATATTTTTTTTCCGAATTATATAAAATACTTCTAATAATTACATTAAAATCAAAATCTTCTTCAGGGCTTATATAGCCTACAGCACCTGAATATAGTCCTCGTCTGGTTCTTTCATATTTTTCAATTAATTCCATTGCCCTGATCTTTGGGGCACCTGTCATCGATCCCATAGGAAAGGCAAATTTAATAGCATCGGTGAAAGCAACATCTTTTTTAAGAGTTGAGCAAATTGTTGAGATCATTTGATGAACCTGGGGAAAACTATATATACCACACAATTCTTCGACTTTTACACTGGCTTTTTCTGCAGTTTTTGACAGATCATTTCTAACAAGATCAACAATCATTATATTTTCTTTAATCTCCTTAGGGTCATTACGTAGGGTGTCTTTTTGAATGTCATCATCAATCTTATTCATTAATCTTGCTGCAGTTCCTTTTATTGGCTGGGAATATATTTTCCTGTCAGTTTTTTTTAGAAAGCGTTCAGGGCTTGCACACATTAAATAAGTTTCATTCAATCTGTAAAAAGAAGAAAAGGGAGTAGGGGACACCTTGTTTAATACCAAATAGGTATGAATTGGCAATAATTCTATTTTTTCTAAATAAAACTCCTGACAAAGATTAAGCTCGTATATATCTCCAAATTGTATATGCTGTTTAATTTTTTTTATTGTCGCGATGTACTCATTCCTTGTATACCTTGATCTGATCAAATTAATATCAATTTTTAATTTCTCTTTATGCTTTTCTAAAGAAATATTATTTATATATAAAAAATCAACATCAGCTTGATTGTCCATTTTCGCTGATAAATATGCCGTTTCAAGTATATTGTCTTTGATAAAAAGAATTTTTTTTGGTCTGAAGAAATGCAATTCCGGAAAACATATATTATCCACATTCGATGAATATAATTTCTCATTCTCATTCTTAAGGTCATATGAAAATAATCCAAAAAGCCAATCCTTATTCTTACTGTGGAAGTCTTTTAATAAAGAAAATGAATCTTTGCCGTCTGAAAAAACTTCACTTTCACTACCAACAGCCATTATGCAGTCATATTCCTTTTTCAGATATGAAGTTGAAGAAGAATTATTAGTGAAGCTACTATCAAGGAAAACACAGGGATTTTGATTTTCTCCCCATTTAATCAATTGTTTCTTAAACCTTTCCGGATCCTTAAGATGGTATGTCTTATGTGTCCTCACAATATTTCCCAAAGGCAGATCTTTATTGTTACCTGATTATTATCTTTTTGAGATATTCCTTTTTTTCGGCGGATATCCTTAATATGTATGTTCCTTTACTTTCCGATGAAATATCAATTAGGCCTGACAATTTCATGTTTCCCTGGTAAAATTCCTTGATGTATACCGTTTTTCCGCTGAGGCTTACGACCTGTACCAAATACTTTCCAACTTGAAAAATATCCGATTCAAAATAGAACTTCCCATCGGCTGGATTAGGAAATACTCTAATTTCTCCTAAAACATTATCGTTGATTCCTATATTGTCATCAATCTTAATAATTCCTGAAACAGAATTATTGCTTTCATCACTTTCAGGTATTGCATCATCCTTATCAACTACTATAACAATATAATAATTCCCCGGAGTACTTCCTGCAGGAATTGTTAAATTCTTAATAACAATATGTGTTTCCGCTCCTGAAAAGCCGGGAAAGCTACCGGTTCCTAATAACTCATCAGTGATATCGTATATATTGTCAACAGATAAATAATATGAAACTGTTCCAGATGGGGAAAGTACCGATGTTAAGTTACTAATATCAACTGATGTGTCGAAAGAATCACCTGGATCAATAATCTGAGGAGTAATTAATAAATCATCAGGACTAAGATCAGGAAGAGTTCTCATCACTTCAATTCTATAATATGCGAGGTTATTTGTCTCATCACTTTCCAATACTACATTTTCAGCATCGCAAAAATAAAATACATACTTATAACCTTCTGATACGTCATATGGAAGAATCTGTGTAGATTTTAAATTAATCTGTGAACTTGCAATAACATCAGGTATATTCTCCTGGCCTAAATATCTGTCGGTTACGTCAAATGATGTATCATCCGATATATAATATTTCATTGTTGATGCAGTAGCCAGAGCCAAACCATCATTTAAAACATCACAGGAAATAACAAAATTACTTCCCTGATATACTTGTACCGGAGTAATTGATTCATTTGATATGTTTAGATCAGGCAATCGGGGAATCACCTGAATGCTCATAAACACTTCATTATTCGTTTCATCTCCTTCTGTCACTGAAGCGTTGATATCCACATAAAAAATAACATTCCAGTTTCCCGGTGTTGTTAAAATTGGAATGTTTATACTCTTAGCAACAATTCCTGTAGTATTAGCTCCCAAACCTGCAACAGCTTCTGTTCCCAGCAATTGATCTCCGGTATCATATGTTTGATCAGTGGACAAATAATAATTTATTTGTGTAGCCGGAGCTATCGATGTAGATTGATTTAAAACATCGACGGATGTTAATACATTATCACCAACAGTTATAGTTGTTGGTGTAGCAGAAGGATTTAATAACACATAATCAGGCAGAGTAAGCGCTTGAACAGTAAGCAGTATAAATCCAATATTATTTGTCTCATCACTCTCAGCAACTGCAAGGTCAGCATCTGCATAATATAATACATACCAGCTGCCTGCAGCCACACTTCCCGGAATTAATAATACAGAACTTTGAAATATTTGTGAACTTGCTGGAATGCCTGAAACAGCGTTTGACCCTAATGATAAGTCACTAACATCATAGTTAGTATCGGCAGACAGGTAATATCTTAATGTAGAAGCACCGGCTATTACAGATGAAGTATTATCAACATAACAATCAGCGGTAATAGTATTACCCTGGATAACAGTAGCGGGAGCCACATTCAAAGATGATAATGAAAGATCGGGATTAGCTGCAGTAACCTGAATTATGTGAAATCCAATATTATTTGTCTCATCACTTTCAGTAACTGCATTATCAGCATCAGCATAAAACAATACATACCAGCTGCCTGGAGCAACAGATCCGGGAATTAATAATGCCGAACTCCTCCATATTTGAGAAGAGGCCGATATACCGGAAACAGCGTTTGACCCTAATGATAAGTCACTAACATCATAGTTAGTATCTGCAGACAGGTAATATCTTAATGTAGAAGCACCGGCTAATACAGATGAAGTATTATCAATATAACAATCAGCTGTAAAAGTATTTCCCTGGATAACAGAAGCGGGAGTCACATCCAAAGATGATAATGAAAGATCGGGATTAGCCGATGTAACCTGAAATTGAACATAAGCAGTATTATTATTTTCATCCAACTCAATTACTGCACTACCATCATCTGCAACAAAAATTGCATAATATGTCCCGACTGGTGTTGGAGATTGAATTCTTACAGTAGTAGATTGTGAGCTTGAGCCGGCAATACCTAATGCAGGAACCGCATCAGTATCCATTTGTGTATCTCCACCATCCAAAATAGCATCAGTTGAAATATAATATGCCAATGTACTTGCACCACCAGTAGCTGTGCCAATATTATCTACATCACAGTTGAAAGTTATTGTACTTCCTAATTGTACACTTCCTGAACTTGATGTTTCATTATTAATAACATAATCAGGAGCAGTTGAAGATAAAGTAAACAACACATGATTTGAGGCAGGTGATTCACCAACAGGTGAAGAATATGTAGCTGTTACATGATAATTATATGACCCATCAGGCAAACTCAGGTCAGTATAGCTAAGTGTTGCAGGATTAGTAATTGTATTAATTAAGCTACCGCCTTGATATACTTTAAATCCTGAAAGTGTATTTCCATTATTAACAGGTGTGGACCAGCTTAATATACAATCTCTGTTATTCATGCTATATGTGAGATTCTGAGGCGGATTAAATACCACAGGAGTAGGAAAACTCACATCAAAACTTATTGTTGTTCCGGCTGAGGTAATATTTGTTATATTTATTCCAGCATCAGAATTGTCAGACAGGAAACATCTTGGATCAGTTGTGTTTGTGAAGTTTGTTCTTCCAACGCTTGAAGAAAAATTTGCCAAATCTACAGTTCCATCCAGAGTTGTTGTCCCACCTGGCCGGTAAACATATACACGATCTGGTGGTCCATTCTTATTTCCATCTGATTGAGATACTGAGTTATTAATTCTGGAGATAATAAGTCCTGATCCTGGTAGAACCCATTCAAAAGTACCACTGGCATTCCTGTATTCAAGCATAAAATATTCTGTTGCTGAATTAGGCGAAGCAATTTTATAACATGCATTAGGGGTTGTATTTAATGGTGCCAGCGTATAAGTTCCGGCGGTTGTAATTGTAGGTAATGTAGAAAACCAAGCACCATATGTTTTTTTCATATATGCACTCATATGCTGTGGATAGGAAGTAAATGTTGCTCCCATTAAATCCCATTTAGAAACAGGTTTAAGCCCGGTTGTAGCATAATGATAAAGGTCAGGTGCCCCTAATGTATGAAACATCTCATGACATAATACACCAACACCAAACTGACCCTGTAACTGGAAATTATAGTTATAAACTCTTTTTCCACCTATTGTTACGGTCTGAGTAAACAGAGCCCACCTGTGAGGCCATAACAAATCATTCCAGGCTCCAACAGCTCCCTGTATGATAAAACAAATGTTATCAATATTACCATCACTATCCTGATCAATATTTAAGCCTGATGCTACAATGGCTGTTGAACAATAAGTGGCAGCTGCATTTAAAAGAGTATGTTCCCTGGTTCTTTTTTCAACATCATTATCAGTTGTTGAATAACCATTAGTGTTTGTTATTGCATTAAATGGTTCAAAATAATCTCTATTATGCGAATCCTGATATGAAACCGGTGAAACTCCTCCGGCAGGATATAGGGTGGAACTAATAGTTAACTGGCTGCTTGAAACAGTCTGAAAATAGTTTTTCATTGAAACACCTGAAGATGCATTGAAATTGTTATTATATGTAGCCCAGGAATCAGTATATTCACTTTGATCAGCGAATCGTATGAATATTACAATATTATTTATTGTACCAGTGTTTAAAGATTTATTCTGTGTTTTAAAACTCATACCCTCCATTCTTGCATTACGCTTTTTTGCAATCTCTTCACTCGGAAGATTTACACCTGGAGTTAAACCCAATAAAGCCGGATTGCTTTTGCCAACTATATGATCGGAGGCTGAAAGTTTTCCATCTGATAATATTGCATAAACATAATAGCCTGTGCCAGGATGCTGAATAATAGTGTAATTATTGCTATCATGAAGCCAGTTATGGAATTCATCACCTGTTGCAAGGCAATGAATTTCTGTCCCGTCCGGCTGTTTTATAAGCATTGGAATATTTCTCAGATAGGCGGCAAAGGCACTAATAAAAGTTAGGAAACAAAACAGTATAATAGATAGTACTTTAATACAACTTTTCTTTTTCATAATTTTGCTTCCGGGTATTAGTTAATACTTGTAAATTATAATCCTAAGACTGCAGCCCCCTGCTCAAATACAAGATCTTTTGGAATTCCTTTTTCAGCAATAAGGTCAAGATCCTTTTGCAGGTCTTCTCTTATAAACCCCATTTCATCTATCATTTTTTTAGCGGCTTCATAATCTCCATTCCCCTGAATAATAAGAATCTTTTCTGATAGAGAAATCATTGCCTCTGTCATTTTATCAAAATCGACACTGTATCTGCCTGTTTCTGTGTCTTTTACAAAAGCCCCCATCTCCTTGAAATAATAAAATCTTACCATATTGGCTTTACCATGAGAACTTGAAACCCCAAAACGACTTGAACGAAAAAGGCCTGCAAGCATTGTAACATAATTATCCATCAGATTCTTCTCCGGGAATTCACCCATTTCATATAATTTTGTAATTAAATACAATCCGACAATATCAGCTTTACCTTCTTCTAGTCCGCTATACTGTTCTTTAAGAGCTTTTCTGACCGTTCCTTTTCCGTTAATAGTATTTTTTATTCCCATACCGTGAGCAACTTCATGGAACATTGTATTTTGAAAAAAAGCATCAAATTTTATATATTTCTGTTGGTCTTCTGCTACAAGAACCTTACTGATAGGTAAAAGGATTTTATCAAATTTATATTGCATTGAATTCTTTAACTGTAGTTTTCTTGTGCCTTTTTGAGTTTGTACTTTTTCATCATTTGGAAGATTTATTGCAATTGTCTTACTACCGGCATTACAATCGCCACCATAATATACAGCATCATAAACACCTATATCTGAATCACTTCCAGGGGCTTCTTTTTTATACTTTTCGCTTACTGGAAGTGTTTTTTGTAATTCCGGTAACATTGACGAAAATTTATCAAGCATTTTCGACCATTCTATATCTTTTATTAAAACAAAGGATTCATGTGCAGCTTTATATCCAAATAATGCATCTTCATAATTTTCAATCGGGCCAACAATAAAATCAATAGTATTATCTCTCATTTCCATCCAGGCAATATCACTTTCATAATATTCATCAGTTAATAATGCCTTTGATCTTAATTCAAGATACTTCTTAAGCCCGGGATCATCTGCCAGAACAGCTGCTTTATCAATAAGATTAGCAGCTTTAGTTATTTCCTTTTTATAATATTCATGATAGGGAATAGTAATTAGTTTACCTTCATTATCTCTTCTCACAACAGTATATAAACTTGTTTTATCCTCAGAATCAAATTTTTCAAATTCCTCTTTAGTTATATCATCAGGATAAAATTGAGCTCCCGGAGGTTTTGTTCCAATTTCTGTAATAAAACTCTTGTTGCCATTCAATCTTTCCCAGGGACCGTAATTGATTTTTATAAAATCCCTTACTGACTGATCATCAATACTATTCATTAAGTCATTCTTATTTCCGTAGGCCTCTGTCCAATATATATCTTCCATTATTTTTGCTACTTCAATAAAAATTCCAATCATCTGTTTTTCATTATCAGATAATTGAGTGATATCACTGGTCAGTTTCACTTTTACAAAAGCATCGACCTTTTCCTTAATCTCAGAAATTGCCATATTTGGCGTTTTTTTCTCTTGTTTACAATTACTAAATGTTATAGCTATTGCAATAATCATTAAAACTAAAAGTCTGTTTTTCATTGTATTGTATATTATTATTAGTATTATTAATATTATTTATCTGCAATATCATCAGATTGAAATTTAAAGCCTAATCTTTTTCCTGTTTTTAATCTCGAATGATTTATCTTTTCGTGTATTTGTCCAACAGAAGCCACAATAATTTGGTCGTAGGGGGGTACAAGCAGGTCAAAATCAAGGGCATATTTAACAGCGATATTTATTATTGCTTCCAGAAATTTCTTATTTAATGTTTCTTCACCAAATGTTTTTAATGAATGTCCCAGCTGTCGTTTCCCCTCAACAAAGAAGTATCCGTCTTTATTAATAAATATTCTTCCAATTAAATATCCAACATCATCAAAGCGGTTATATTTAAACGAATCTGCAAGGAAGTTATAAATATTAATTATTCCTACATAAGAATTTAACACATCTTTCTTTACAAATCCGGTTTTCCAGATTTCATGTTCCCTGTTAAATTCAAAAACATTCGAGTGCATATTAAAAATAAGTAAATCGCCAGATACCTTTAATTCAGCTTCAAAAGGCCCGTTATCTTTATAATTAAACTTCACTCTTTCATCAGGACTGCTGATTTCTTTATTATATTCAACAACTATCTTTTTAAGAATGTTTTTTAATATTTCAAAACTATCTTTTGTTCTATCATATACTTTTTGTTTAATTTCAGATTTAACATTGATAGTTTCAATTATATTCTTTTTGATATCTTGATTTTCCATAGATAAATTTATTTATATATTTTTCCTTTAACAGTTATATTCTCTAAACAGATTCAGCCTTAATATGCTTTTGCAAAAATTACTCTCTGATCAGAAGGTTTACCGCTAAATATACATTTACCTTTCTCTTTTTTTGCATTTAGCGGGATACATCGTATTGTAGCTTTAGTCTCTTTTTTTATCAAATCTTCAGTCTCTTTTGTTCCATCCCAATGAGCATAAACAAATCCTCCTTTGTTATTAATAATCTTCTTAAAATCATCATAATTATCAGTTATAAAGCTATTTTCATTTCTGAATTTTTCAGCTTTTGTAAAAATATTTTCCTGAATATTTTTCAGCAATGATACTATTTTTTCTTCTATACCTTCCTGGCTCATAGTTTCTTTTTCAAGGGTATCCCTTCTGGCCACTTCAACTGTATTTTCTTCAACATCTCTGGGGCCTAGTGCCAGTCGTACAGGTACACCCTTAAGCTCATATTCGGCAAATTTCCATCCTGGTTTATGCGTATCCCTGTCATCAAATTTTACAGTTAATCCCTTAGCTTCCAATTTATATTTTATTAATTCAGCATATTGTTTCACCTCCTTAAATTGTTCATCATTTCTATATATAGGGACAATAACAACCTGATAAGGAGCAAGTTCGGGTGGCAGGACCAGACCATTATCATCAGAATGTGCCATTATCAGTGCCCCAATCAATCTGGTGGATACTCCCCATGAAGTAGACCACACTAACTCTTCTTTTCCTTCTTTTGATGTAAATTTTACGTCAAATGCTTTAGCAAAGTTCTGTCCTAAAAAATGTGAAGTTCCTGATTGTAAGGCTTTCCCATCCTGCATTAATGCCTCAATACAATATGTATTGACTGCACCAGCAAATCTTTCACTTTCAGTTTTTTCACCTTTAATAACCGGCATTCCCATATATTTTTCAGCAAAATCGGCATATACATTTAATATTTTGTATGTTTCTTCCATTGCCTCTTTTTCTGTTTCATGGGCAGTATGGCCTTCCTGCCATAAAAACTCAGAAGTTCTGAGAAATAATCGTGTTCTCATCTCCCAGCGCATAACATTTCCCCACTGATTAATTAATATTGGCAGGTCGCGATACGAATGTATCCATCTTTTATAAGTGTCCCAAATAATAGTTTCTGAAGTAGGTCTGATAATAAGTTCCTCCTCAAGTTTTGCTGTTTCATCTACTATAACACCCTTTCCTTCAGGGTCGTTCTTAAGCCTGTAATGGGTAACAACCGCACATTCTTTTGCAAAACCTTCTACGTGGCTTGCCTCTTTACTAAAAAATGATTTTGGTATAAGCAAAGGGAAATAAGCATTTGAATGTCCTGTATCTTTAAACATTTTATCAAGCTGTGCCTGCATTTTTTCCCATATAGCATAACCATAAGGTTTAATAACCATACAACCTCTTACAGCAGAATTCTCTGCCAGATCCGCTTTTAGTACAATATCGTTGTACCATTGTGCATAATTTTCATATCTGCTGGTAATAATTTTAGCCATAATTAAACTTTGGTATAGAATTTGTTATTTGTATATTGATTTTGTAATGTTACAAAATAATAATAATAATATTACTAATAAAAATCTGAAGGAGGATAAAACTATGAAAGCAACAACAAAATTCTTTTTAATTATTCTTGTACTTTCAAGTGCCTGCAGTTCAAGTATGTATTTTGGCTCCGGATATACCGATGATGTATATCTTACTAATGACGATGAAAGAAACATTGCCAGATATAAACGAGTTGTTAAAGCAGACCAGGATTTAATGGAAGATCAGGAGCAGGCAAAACTTCAGGAAATAAGTGAAAAACAAGTTAATAATAAGGATCAGGTGGAATTTCAACTTGTTGATTCAGTGAATGAAGTATATTATGACGAGGAAGGAAACAAAATTCTTAAAAATAATTATTTCTATGAAGAAGTAGATGATGGTTATTATGAGGAGGATGATTATGATGATTATTCTTATGCCTCAAGAATTAACAGATTTCACAGGCCATATTATTCAAATTACTATAGTTCATGGTGGGATCCATGGTATTATGATTCTTACTACTCCAACTGGTATACTCCATACTTTGGTTATTCATGGTACTCCCCATATTATTCAATGTATTCTCCATATTACTCATGGAATTATGGTTATGGATATGGAAATTATTACGACTATGGATATTATGGTTGGGGTGGAGGATATGGTTCCAGATGGGATAATATTGCATCCCATAAGAGTGATTATTACGGACATAGAAAAGCATTCAGAACGAATGGGAGAGGAGTCATCCGGTCAAATCAAAGAACAAATAAAACTGATCCTCTTTATGCTGGAAGAACCAGTGAAGCCAGTAACAGATCAGGATCAATTAATAAAACAGATAATACTGAACGTGGCAATAAAATAAGTTCACGAACATCTCTGAATCAAAGACAGAATCTTTCAAGAACAAATAGCGGAAGAGAGTTGGCGAGTGCAGATGGGGGACAGAAAGTTGATGCCAAAAGGACAAGGTATACAAGCAGTACTGATGTCAGTAATAACAGATCTACAACAAGACCTCAATCTTATACAAGGCCAAGAACTTCAAGCTCAATCAACTCAACAAATAATACTGTTTCAAGAGCCAGATCGACTTATTCAAGATCAAACTCAGCTTCAACCTATACAAGGCCAACTACATCATCATATAACAGGTCAAACAGCCGGTCAAGCTTTACAAACACCGGAAGCAGATCGAGCTCATCCCTTGGAAGATCAACAGGTACAAGAACTTCAAGTTATTCAGGTTCAGGAAGCAGGTCTGTTAGTTCAGGAAGCAGGTCTGTTAGTTCAGGAAGCAGGTCTGTTAGCTCTGGAAGCCGATCATCATCAGGTTCTGCAGGCAGATCATCCAGCTCATCCGGAAGGTCTTCAAGTTCAGGGGGAAGATCAAGCTCAGGACGCAGATAATATATATGTAAGATTTTTTTTTCAGGATCTTACATAATATGCAAACAAAAAAAGAAACATTCATAAATAAATCAAAATATCATGAAGAAATACATTTTCATTATTATTGCTCTAACAGGTATGTTTATTACCGTAAATGCACAAAATGAGGTTGATGCTCTCAGGTACTCTCAAACATTTCAAAATGCCACAGCACGTTCTTTAAGTATGGGTGGTGCATTTGGAGCACTGGGAGCAGATTTATCAGTCATGGGAACCAATCCAGCCGGAATAGGTATATATAAAAGGGCAGAATTATCATTCACTCCCGGATTTTATTATAATGCCACAGAATCTGACTTTCTTAATACAAAAAATACGGATTCTAATAATAAAATGCACTTTCAGAGTTATGGTATTGTTTTTCCTGTTTTCACACAAAACAATAACTCAAATTTAAAAAATCTAAATTTTGGTTTTTCATACAACCGTATTAGAGATTTCAATAGTAATGTTTATATGGAAGGTATTAATAATAATAGTTCAATGGTTAATGAATTTGTTTATACTGCAAACACCTATAGCGAATTTGATATCTTTAGTGACGGATTAGCCTGGGAAACGTATCTTATGGATTACGATTCAATAGGTGGATTTTATTATGGAGATTTTGAGGAGGGCAGCCCTTTTGGACAAATGCAAAAAAAATCTATCAGCACAAGAGGATCAATCGGCGAATATACTTTTTCGATTGGCGGAAAATTTAATGACTATGTATATTTTGGTGCTTCATTTAGTTTACAGAGTTTAAGATATTTTGAAGACTCAAAATTCTCTGAGGATGATATAAACAACCAGATTGATTACTTTAATTGGTTTGATTACAAATATTCTCAGGAAACAACCGGAAATGGATATAATTTCAAGCTAGGTGCTATTGTACGTCCTGTTGATTGGTTGAGGGTGGGAGCAGCAATTCATTCTCCGACATTTTTTAAGTTTAAAGACTACTGGATATATTCAATGGAAACAAGCATTGAAGATGGAGAAAGCCCGCATTTTTATGATGCCCAGGGTGAAAATGATAGTTATCAGGAACTAACAACTCCTCTTAAAGCTATAGGCAGTTTAGCAGTAATAGTTAAAAAGGCCGGAATTATCAGTATTGATTATGAATATGTAGATTATTCAACTTCCAGATTAGGCAGCAGGTCTAACGATTATTTTTATACAGATGAGAATCAGGCGATAAAAGATATGTATAAATCAACAGCTAATATTCGTATTGGAGGTGAATTAAGGCTAGGAAACATTAGCCTGAGGGGAGGATATGGAATATTTGGAAGTCCATATAAATCAACTGAGGTGAATAGTGATGCATTTTACAAAACTTTATCAGCAGGAATTGGTTTTAGAAGCAATAATTTCTTCCTTGATCTCGTTATAGTAAACAGACAGATTGAAGAAAGCTATTTTTTATATTATGAAAACGAAGCAACATTGAATTCAAGTTCAAACCGTATATTGGCTACATTTGGTTTTAGGTTTTAGGTTTAATAATTGTTTGTTTTGGCCAATCAAATCCCGCACCATGGTGCGGGATTTTCTTTTTTATATTATCTTAGTTTTTCGAGATATTCAAGAGTTTCCGGCCCCTTATTAAACAACAAATCTAAAATGCTCAAATTAGGAATAAAATCAAATTTGTCAGAAAAAACCTGTCTGTAAACAGGATGATTAATTTCTTCATATCCAATATTCTCATCTGAGAAAGTATTATATCTGTGATCATCATAATCGTTTTCTCCATTATAAAATTTCTTTGTGGGCCTATATGAAATTTCCATCTCAATAACATCAATGATTTTTTCAAGAATCAGCATATTAAATTCCCAAAGAAATTTATAATTATTGAAATAAAATTCTCTGAAGTAATCAATGTAGTATTCATAAAATGGTGAATGGCGATAGGCAGATTCTATTGATTTAAAGTGCTGTTTTTGCCAATCCATATCATAAGAAATTTTCAGATCACAAATTTTAACTTTATGTACTCTTCCCCTGATTACAGGAATACTCAGAACAATTGGCCCGTTAGCACCCAATATTTTACATCTGTTTCTATATGTTTGTTTGGGAAAATTTTCGTGCCTCTCAAATATTATTTTCCTGTATCTTGCCATCATAGCAAAATAGTTCAGGGGACCACAATAACTTATAGAAAGAATAAGTTCCTGATTCATATCAGGTTAAATTAGCGAATTTTTTTCAGAAAACGTCTGAATTTGTATCCTTGAGATTTATCTTTATTAACTGATGAACACAACACCCTTCCAGCTTTTCCAATAATATGATCTTCAGGAACAAATCCCCAAAATCTGGAATCTTGTGCATTATCACGATTATCATCTAATACAAAATAATAGTCTTTTTTAAATGTATATTCACTTATTTTCCTACCATCTATTTTAACATCTTCAAGATATATAATAAGCTCATGATCTTCAAAAACCTCTATTATTCTTTTATATAAATAAATATTCTTATGGTTTATTTCAACTGTAACGCCTTTTTTAGGAATTACAAATTGTCCCATAAAGTCGGAATTCCAACTAAAAAAACCTGATGAAGGGAAATATTTTCTATTAGAAAATGCGCTGGACAATCTTAATTCCCTGACAGTTCTGATATATGGTTCTGATAACAATGCATCAGCTGTTTCACGGCTCATAGTAATATCAAAAATTCCTATATCAGCAACCACTTTTATATCTGTAAGCGGATAATTCTTAAGTTTCTCAAGATCCAAAACTGTTCCATCACTTGTTACTCTGTAGTTAAATAAAATATTTAAGCTATTTGGAATGCCCTGGTTATTAATAAATATATCTTTATTATCTATTAATAATGTATCACCTGGAAAACCCACCAATCGACTGATCATAACCTGCTTTTTATCGATTGGATTATCTGCTTCTTTAGGATAATTAAATGCTATCACGTCATTTCTTTCCATTTTTCCCATAGCCGGCATACGGAAATATGGTAGTTGAATTAAATCAAGCCAGGCATTTTTTACAAAAGGTATAGAAAAAAGAGTTATTGGACCCCTGGCCCCATATTTAGTCTTATTAATGAGTATTTTTTCTCCGGAAAAAATATTTCCTTCCATATCATTGTCTGGTACTTTGACTATACCAAAAATAAAGGCTCTAAAGAATAATATAATAAGTAAATAAATTACAAGTCTAATTATCGGCCTTTTACCAAAAATAATTTTGACGATTTTTTTCATTTTGTATGTTTTCTCAGATTATTATTTAATCCCCTTAAACAATCTTTTCCACCTGATTTTTGATAAGAATTTTTTGTCTTTATCTAAGGAAAAATATATAAAAAGAGGTTTCCCAACTATATGATCCTCCGGCACAAAACCCCAGAATCGTGAATCTGCTGAATTATGCCTGTTATCACCCATCATAAAATAATAGTCCATCTTAAATGTATATTCTTCCTCCTTTTCACCATTTATAAAAATATCTTTACCTCTGATTTCGAGATCATTATTCTCATAAACGTCAATTATTCTTTCATATATAGCAATACTATCAACATTAAGTTTAACAGTAGTTCCTTTTGCAGGTATTTTCAAAGGGCCAAACCAGTCTCTACTCCATTTAAAATTCTTATGATTAGGAAAAGCACTTCCCGGTCCACTATCTTTAAATATTTCAATGGACACAACATTCGGTAGTTTTTTGATCTTTTCAAGATTTTCAGTTATTAATGGTACTGGCATTCCATTAAGAATTTTATCCCCATCTTCTTTAGATATCCCAAGTCTTTCAATAGTTCTGGCATTTATTCTGCTGCCATTGGTTCTTATATAATATGAATATTGCAGATTATCAGGATTATCAGCTGATGTTCCATTAATATACAATTGGTTCCCCTTTACCTCCAATACATCACCTGGTATTCCTACACATCTTTTAATAAAATTTTCTCTTTTATCAACAGGCCTGTACACAATTTTTCCAAAGTTTCTTTCATCAGAGTGAACTTTTTCACGGCCATAATCTTTTATGAGATCATAATAACTTATATTACTTTGGTATGCTGTGGAAACAGTATCTCCCACCGGATAATTAAATACAACAACATCATTGTTTTTAATTTTTGATAAGCCACCGATACGCTTATAAGGCCTTTGTATCCACTTCAAATATGAGTTTGTTGTTTTGGTTAATGGAAGAGTATGCTGAACCAGGGGAAAGGATAAGGGAGTATTTGGTAATCTTGGCCCGTAATTTACCTTACTAACAAATAGATAATCACCAACAAGTAAGGATTTTTCCATTGATGGGGTAGGGATATTAAAATTCTGAAATAGAAATATATTAATTATTGTAACAGCGACAATTGCAAATATCAGTGCATCAATCCATTCAACAAATGTTTTATTCTTTTTCTTATCTCTCTTTTTCCAAAAGGCCCAGTTAACTTTTTTGCTTACATAAATATCAAATATTATTGCCAGCCCGGTTAAGAACCAGAAATTACCCAGCCAAATTACCCACAGTATAAATATTAGTCCTGCAACTGAAAATTTAAAATATTTATTTGTTATTATTTTTTTCACTTCTTAATGTTTTTATTAATGATTTTATAAAAGTATATAATTTTCCGATTTTTCAGTTAAAACTTTTAATCTCCGGAACCAAGTAAATCTTCCATTCCGTAAAATCCTGTTTTGCCGGCTAGAAATTCTGCTGCTATTATAACACCTGCTGCAAATCCTTTTCTATTTTTTGCAATATGTGATATTTCTATTGAATCAATATCAGAATCATACTTAACAAAGTGACTTCCTGTAATATTTTCTTCTCTAACAGCAGTTATTGAAATTTCATCTTTTCTATCACTTTTTCCCAAAATCCATTTCTCCTTATTCATATTATTGGCAGAAATATCATCAGCAAGTGTAATAGCTGTTCCACTTGGTTTATCTATTTTTTCCTTATGATGAACTTCTTTAATACTAACATTGTAATTCTCATAATTGCTCATAATTCGTGCCAGTTTCTTGTTCAGCTCATAAAATATATTCACCCCGAGGCTAAAATTAGACGAATAGAAAAACGAATGCCCTTCTTCAACACATTTTCGCTTTACTTCTTCAAATTTATCCAGCCAACCTGTTGTTCCTGAAACGACAGCTAATCCTAAATCAAAACACAAATAGTAATTATTAACAGCAGCTTCAGGGCAAGTAAACTCAATAGCTAAGTCTGCTTTGGCCAATATCTCAACATTTTGATCATTTAATGGTTGATCATCAAGTATAATAATAATTTCATGTCCAAGGCTCAGGGCAATTTTTTCTACTTCTTTGCCCATTTTCCCATAACCGATAATTGCAACTTTCATGGCATAAATATAAAAAAAAAGGAAGTCCATTTTACATAGAACCTCCTTTCAATAATAAATATTCAAAACTTTTATTATTTAGGCTTTACTTTATCCACAATAGCTTTAAAAGTTTTTGGATGATTCATAGCCAGGTCAGCAAGCACTTTTCTGTTTAGATTAATTTCCTTTTTATGTATTAATCCCATAAACTCGGAGTATGACATTCCATACTGACGTGCTCCTGCATTAATTCTTTGAATCCATAAAGCCCTGAAATTTCTTTTTTTGGTTTTTCTATCCCTGTAGGAATATGAAAGCGCTTTTTCATAAGCGTTTTTTGCGACTGTCCAGACATTCTTTCTGGCTCCGAAGTATCCTCTGGTTTCCCTGAGGATTTTTTTTCTTCTCCTTCGAGAAGCTACTGCATTAACAGATCTTGGCATTTTTTTTTGTTTTTGGAATGGTAGCGGCCTGTTCAGGCTCTTATACAGCTATTCATTCATATTAATACTAATTTCTCTAAAGGAATTATTTTCCCAGGTTCAATAACAATTTAATATTACCCACATCAGCTTTATTAACTGTTGTAGAATATCCCAGATTTCTTTTCCTTTTCGTAGCTTTTTTAGTCAGAATATGACTTTTAAAAGCTTTCTTTCTCTTAATCATACCTGTCCCTGTCAAAGTAAATCTTTTCTTTGCACCGGGATTGGTCTTCATTTTAGGCATTACTTAAATATTTAAATTAAAATTATTTCTTTGTTACAACAATTGGTGATAAATAAATACTCATTCTTTTTCCTTCCAATTTAGGCATTTGATCCAGCTTTCCGTATTCTTCCAGGTCCTGTGCAAGTCTTAATAAAAGTATTTCACCTTTTTCTTTAAACAATATTGAGCGTCCCTTAAAAAACACAAAAGCTTTAACCTTTGCTCCATCTGATAAAAACTTTTGTGCATGCCTTAACTTAAAATTATAATCATGCTCATCTGTATTAGGTCCAAATCGTATTTCTTTAAGAATTACTTTAGACGATTTAGCCTTCATCTCTTTTTGTTTCTGCCTTTGCTGATATAGAAACTTCTTATAATCGATTACCTTACATACCGGAGGATCGGCATTTGGCGAAATTTCGACGAGATCAAGATCAAGTTCATCAGCAAGCTCTAATGCTTCTTTTATTGGGATAACCCCCTTGTTTTCTACATTTTCGCCAACTACTCTGACAAAAGGGGCCCGTATATACTCGTTTATCTGATGTTTTGGCCTAAGATCCCTTCTCTGACCATACCGTGGTTTAAATGATTTTAATGCTATTTTTTTATCCTCCTTGTTTAATTAATACTAGTTATCAGCTAAGCTGTTCTTCAATTTCTTTATTTATCAAATTTACAAATTCTTCAATTGATTTTTCGCCTAAATCACCTTTTCCCTGCTTACGAACTGAAATTGTCTGGCCATTTTCTTCTTTTTCTCCTACAATTAACAGGTAAGGTATTCTCTTTAACTCACTGTCTCTTATCTTCTTACCTATCTTTTCGTTTCTATCATCAATCAAGCTGCGAATATCGTAATTATTTAGGATATTTAAAACTTTTTTTGCATAATCATTGAATTTTTCACTAATTGGTAAAATCACTGCCTGTTCCGGGCTAAGCCATAATGGAAATTTACCTTCAGTGTGTTCAATTAACACTGCAACAAATCTTTCCATAGAACCAAATGGGGCCCTATGTATCATAACAGGCCTATGCTTCTGATTATCAGCGCCCATATATTCAAGTTCAAACCTATCAGGCAAATTGTAATCTACCTGTATTGTTCCTAACTGCCATTTTCGCCCAAGAGCATCCTTAACAATAAAATCAAGTTTAGGGCCGTAAAAGGCCGCTTCACCATATTCTGTAATTGCGTTAATCCCTTTTTCAGCAGTAGCCTCAACAATGGCTTTTTCTGCTTTCTCCCAATTTTCTATTGATCCTATATATTTACTATGATCATTGGTATCTCTTAGGGATATTTGTGTGATGAAGTCTTTAAAATCCAATGTTTTGAAAATGTATAATACAATTTCAATTACTTTGATAAATTCATCTTTCAGTTGATCAGGACGACAAAAAATATGAGCGTCATCCTGAGTAAAACCACGCACTCTTGTAAGTCCGTGTAATTCACCACTTTGCTCATATCTATATACTGATCCAAATTCAGCATATCTTATAGGTAGATCTTTATATGAATGAGGTTTGGCTTTATAAATTTCACAATGGTGTGGACAATTCATTGGCTTAAGCATAAATTGTTCCCCACCGTCAGGAGTATTTATTGGTTGAAAAGAATCCTTGCCATATTTCTCATAATGTCCTGAGGTAACATATAGCTCTTTTAGTCCAATATGAGGAGTAATAACAGGTTCATATCCATATTTTATCTGAACTTTTTTAAGAAAATTTTCCAGTCTTTCTCTTAATATAGCTCCTTTCGGCAACCATAATGGGAGTCCCTGGCCAACTTTTTGAGAAAAAGTAAATAATTCAAGTTCTTTCCCAATCTTTCTGTGATCCCTTTTTTTGGCTTCTTCAAGCATTACCAGATATTCATCGAGTAATTTTTTCTTTGGAAAACTTATACCATAAACTCTGGTTAACTGTCTGCGGCTTTCATCACCACGCCAGTATGCCCCGGCAACATTAAGAAGTTTAACAGCTTTAATAGGGGAGGTATCAGTCAAGTGAGGCCCACGGCAGAGATCTATAAAATTATTTTGCTTATACAGAGTTATAGATCCTTCTTCAAGCTCACTAATCAACTCTGTTTTATATTCATTATTTTGTTTTGCGAAATGATCAAGAGCATCTTCCTTTGAAATATCTTTCCTTATGAACTTAGCTTTAGTTCTTGCTATTTCTAACATTTTTTGCTCAATCTTAGGAAAATCTTTTTCAGTTATTACTCTGTCTTCACCAAGATCTATATCATAATAGAACCCGTTTTCTATGCTTGGCCCTATTCCCAGCTTAACTCCCGGGAAAAAATGTTCAAGAACTTCAGCCATAAGGTGAGATGAGGAATGCCAGAAGGCATGTTTTCCTTCTTCATCGTCCCATTTAAATAGTTTTATTGAAGCATCCGTAGTTATAGGTCTTGAAATATCATATATTTCTTTGTTAACACTAATTGCCAGCACCTCCTGGGCCAGTCGGCTACTTATACTATCTGCAATCTCAAAACCAGTAACACCATCCGGATATTCTTTTTCCCGATTATCAGGAAATTTAATTTTTACCATAATTTTTATTCTTCTGTAAGAAAGCGCAAATTTATAAAAGTAATAGCTAATTCTAAAGGAAATTATCAATCTTAGATAAAATGTAATAAATATTTTTATAAATTTGCACCACAAAAAAATTATCTACCTACACCCAAACCCACACTCACACTCACACCCACACTCGAATGCCCAGGTGGCGGAAATGGTAGACGCGCATGGTTGAGGGCCATGTGTCCGTAAGGATGTGCAAGTTCGATTCTTGTTCTGGGCACAGAAATTTGCAATTTTCACTCACACTCACACCCACACTCACACCCAAACTCACACCTGAAAGCCCAGGTGGTGAAATTGGTAGACACGCTGGTTTCAGGGACCAGTGATAGCAATATCGTGCAGGTTCGAGTCCTGTTCTGGGCACATAATTAGAAAGAATGAGGTACGAAAATACCTTGCCATCAAATTGTTTAACTGTTTCTTTTCAGCTATTTACCTGATGGAGCAACATAAACAATGTTATTGATTGAAGTTCCGGTAAACAATTCACCCGTCTTAGTTGTGCCCGATAGGGTAAATTCGGTTAAGCCAATTGGGAGTGTAGCGTTTGGACCAATGAACAGGCCTTTAATATCCCCGATGACAAACTTGGCAACAAAATTACCCTGGTTGTCTGACTTCCACCAATTGATGGCTATTCCGTTGAGTGTGACTGTTGCACTAGCAACTGAGCTATAAGCAATATCCGTATGGATGGTAACCCATTGTCCCTGGTTGCCCAGGTTGAGTACGTTAGGCGATACTTGGATTTCAATTGTTGTATCAGATTTAAAGGCTGAGGCACTCAGTAAAAAGGTGATAGTAACGAGCATAACCAATCTTGATCGGGCTCGTGTAATGAAAGATTTTGTTTTCATAAGGCCATTTTTAAGGTTGGTAATTTAATGCAATTTACCACATTTTTAACAAACAGAACACCTCTTCCCAAAATTTTTTTTAACAAACTGTTGCCTAAGCCATAATCCCCCGACCACCAATGCGAAATGACCACCCAAAACTTTCCTTCCATGCTTAGCTATCAGGATATCATTAAAGGGGATAAGTGTGGTAAATCTTTATATTATGTATATGGATATGATGGTGTTAATCGTAAATACCTTTTAAAAATATACGGATTATCCATTCTTTGCATCAAGGATGAATAAGCCAATTAAATTTCTGGCACCGTTTTTGAATTACTTCAGGTAAAAAGTTTTAATTAAAAATAATAAAAATGAAAACACGATTTATAAGCCTGATAATAATACTTCTTGCATTTGGATTATTCTCATGTGAGAAAGGACCTCTGGCCGGTTTTACAGTTCCTTACTCAACAGTTGAAGTTGACGAAATTATTGATTTTCATAATACATCACTAAGATCCAATGATTTTGAATGGGATTTCGGCGATGGATATTATTCTACTAAACATAACCCCAGTCATTCATATTCTGACCCGGGTACTTATGAAGTATCTCTTAAGGCCTATTCAAATAGTAGTGATATGATGGATGTTGTATACCTTACAGTATATGTACTTGAACAAACAAGCCTTGAAATAACCGTAATGGAATGGGATACCGATAATGTAATCCCTGATGTTGAAATTACTCTTTTTACTTCAATCAGGGATTGGGAAGATGAGGAGAACGGAGAGTTTATTGGACTTACAGGCGGAAATGGAAGGATCTTTATTGAAGGGCTTGATCCAATTCGTTATTATATTGATGCATGGAATACAGATTATAATAACTATACGTTGGCAACAGAGGATGTAGGCTTTATTGAAACTGATATACTTGAAGCAAATACTGTGAATTATTTTATCGCTGAGGTAGATTATGATCCGGGCGTAAAAAGCAAATCAGATTCTAAAAATTCAGGATCAAAAAATTTGAAAGACAAAGTATAAAAAACAAGTAATTATTATACTATTATATACTTTCTGTACTATTCAGAAACCAACGAATCCTGCATTTTAGGCAGGATTCTTTATTTTATGCTTTACCTCTTTAACGCCTGTTAATCTCTTAATAAGCGGAATAGCCTTATTAATCCATTTGCTTTTATCAGGCCCTCTTATAATCACTTCTCCGTTATTAAATTCAATTTTTATTTTATCAGGAGGATTAAGCAACTCTATCAATCTTTCAAGGTTTATTCCCGGATCAGCAGGTATTATTTTTCTCCATTTTGATTTAACTTTTATTGTATCAAATCCAAAATCTGATAAATATATTACCGGATTCGGTGAAAAAGTATTGTGCAAACCTTCAATATAATAATCTTTACCATAAGAGCCATAATCAGTAACAATTAACCCTTTTATGGATTTCACTTTTTTTATATATTTTCCCCAACGAACTAATTTCTCAATTTTAACAGCCGTAGTAAAAATAAAAAAACCGATTATTATTCCGATGATAATCCTTAATATCGTTCTATGATTTAAATACTTCAAATAATAACTCTCTAATTTCATTAACCTTATCATGCATATTTAATCTTTCATAAGCAGATAATAATTCATTAATTAAGAATTTAGCTATATCCCTATTATCTGAAGGAGTAAAATATGCCTCCAAAGCTTCAATCTGCTGTTGTTCAAGGAAATGCTCTATTTCCTTTCTTCCCAGAACATTGCCCTTATTAAAACTATTGATATAGAATAGAACCGGATTACTAATTTCATTTTCGAGCTCTTCTATATTATAAACAGTATCAACATAAGCAAGTATAAAGTTAGATGGTAAAAGAATTCCAAAGACAGGTATTTCCAGGCGTTGTGCAAGCTCTGAATATAGTATGCCAAGTAAAACCGGACTCCCTTTCTTCGATTCAAGAACCTGGTTAATAAACGATTCCGCCGGCGAGTATAAGTTATTTGAACTTCCCGAGAATTTATTAACCTCAAAGATAATATGATTAAGTATTTTAACTTTTTCGAGAGCTGTAAGATTTACATTTAATTCAAGCCAAATATCATGTCGAATATTTTCAATTTTCTCATTCACAATATCATAACTTAAATCAGGATAATGATGACGTGCAATTAAGCATGAAGCTTCAAACAAATTTCTTTCCGGCGATTTATACCATTCCTTAAAATCTGTTTTTAATGAATTAAACTGTATTTTATGAATTATCTCCTCTAATCTAATTTGTACCAATTCGTTATTAGAGGTTTCCCAATGGTTTTCGAGTACAGGAATCAATCCCGATCCTTTAGAAATAAGATTCTCACCAATTTTTCCGTAAACTATTTCATCAGGATCTTCAAGTAAATCTATCAGAATGTTAATATTTTCCTTTTTCATATTCTCCCTCTAATTCAACATCATACCGAAAGGCATATAACAAAGCTAGTTAATAAATATAATAACAAAACCATTTATTTTCAAATATTTATTAAGTACCAGCGGGAAAAATTGTTAATAAGTAGTAAATTTACCACAGAATCTAAAACAGATCGAAATCAAAACTAATTATTATTAATTAAAAATATTTATTATGAAAATGTCTAATTCCTTAAGAACATTCCTTATTGCAGCTGGTATATTTCTGGTTGTCCTGATTATTTTTGGCAGTAAAATGTTCTACACATTACAACCTGGTGATAAAGGTGTGATATTCAGAAAATTTACAACCGGCCTGGATAAAGAAAATATTATAGGTGAAGGATTTCATGTTATTGCTCCATGGAACGATCTTCATATTTATAATGTAAAAGAACAAAAAAGTGAAGAGACTATGGATGTTCTAAGTAAAAACGGATTATCAATTAGTATTGATGTTACTGTTCGTTTTAATCCTACTTATGACAAAATAGGGTACTTGCACGAAATTTTCGGTAGTGATTATATAAACCTGCTGATAATACCACAAGCACGCTCGGCTGTAAGAAAAGTAGCTGGTCGTTATACAGCAGAAGAATTATACTCCACCAAAAGAAAAGAGGTTGAGGATGCTATTATTACAGAAACATCCAAGTCACTGGGTGATAATAATATTGATATGCAGGAAATGCTTATCAGATCTATTAAATTACCCGAAAAAATGATTTCAGCTATTGAAGAAAAGCTTAAAACAGAACAGGAAGCTTTAGCATATGAATTTAAATTACAGAAAGAATTAAGTGAGGCTGAACGAAAAAGGATTTTCGCTGAAGGTGAAGCTGCGGCTAACCGTATTGTGAACAGCAGTTTAACTCTTAATCTTTTAAAAATGAGGGGTATTGATGCTACTGTCAAACTTTCTGAATCAGCAAATACTAAAGTTGTTATAATAGGCAGCGGAAAAGATGGATTACCATTAATACTTGGAAATAATTAAAACATGGGGCGCTTTTAGCGCCCTTTTTTTTATTTTTGTTGGTCGATTAATTATTTATTTTTATCATGATACAAAGAATACAAAGTATTTATCTTTTTTTAACATTTATTATTTTAGGCTTATTATTTTTTCTTCCTTTTGCTGAATTGCTTACGCCAAATATGGAATCTTATATTTTCAGATTCACCGGAATAGTGCAGAATTCTGATAATACTTACACTTCAACACTTGCAATTACAGTACTTGTTGCAGTAACTTGTCTTATAAGCCTGACAACCATTTTCTTATATAAGAAAAGAACTCTTCAGATAAGATTGTGTATATATAATTCTCTTTTACTTGTCGGACTGATTATTTGTATTGCCCTGTATTCATATCTTGCAATAAAAGATCTTGATGCAACATATAAATTTAATTTTGCTTCGATAATTCCAGTGATAGCAATAATATTAACTATTCTTGCTTTTAGAAAAATTCGTCAGGATGATCAGCTTGTGAGAGGTTTAGACCGTATCCGTTAAAGCTGTGAGCTGTGAGCTGTAAGCTATATTAATTTCTCATTCTATAACCGCTTGATTGACCAAAACGCGGATTAACAACATTATTATATATTGATCCGAATGTATAGGATAATCCTATATTACCTGAATATTTAAAGTTTGTTGCAAGTTGCCTCCTCCGTAATAATATTTCTTCCTCAGTAGCATCTGATTTTGAAAGATTTAACTGATCACGAATTAAGGAAGCAGTACCCGAAATTCTTAATGACAGGCCTTTATAAATTCTCCATGAAATCCATGTATTGAAACTTAAGCTATACTTCGACATGTCGTGCCAATATGAATTTGCCTTTAATGAAGTAGTGATAGAACCCCATGGTTGCCTTACTTCATAAGCAATTGTAAGACGCTGCTGTAACAGATTTTCCTTTATTTTATCGTAAAGGGTTGTATCCAGGTAATTAATTAACTTGTAACCTGAACCATATAAAAACCTAAGTTGTCGCCGTGTAGATTCATGATAAGGAAATAAATTATACTCTATGGCCGGGAAAAAAGAATAAGATATTTGATTATTACTATAAGTTGAATGCTCAACTTCAGCCCAGGCACCTGCCGACAGGTGATCGCTAAAACTTTTAACAACTAAACTTTTCATCTCATAAGAGGTTCTTTCATTACGATAAATTTCGCCATCAGACAATGTATAATTACTCACATTATATTCTCCTCTTCCATTAAAATCAATTCTCCATTCAGGAGTTATCTTACTGGCAGAATATGAGCCTTTTAATTCATGATTATTATAAGAATCCTCATATTTGAATTCAACAGCACCATCAATTTTAAAAACCCAGCTATTCCACTTATCTTCTACAAGTGACTCATCTTCTTTTCCTTTATCCTTATAATCAAAACTAATTTCTTTACTAATCGGTGTTCTGGCCACATACTTCATCATTCCCATTTGTAAAACTTTTGACCGGCCCTTTCTTGTTTCATCGTCTGTTTCATCAGGTTTGGTGTTATAAAGAAGGGTTTCATCCATTCCTTCAAATTCTCTCTGGCCTATATATGCTATTGTATATTCATTTCCACCACTTCCGGTACCACGTCTGGTAATCATAATATGAACATCAGCTTCTTTTCTGTCTCTCACATAATTTACATAAGGAATTTCTCTCCTTAAATAATCCATATTTATATAATATGAATCCATAAACACATTAAGAGCCTCATCACGTAAATTCTCGGGCTCTCCTGATCCGTTCTGCCCCTGAACAGGTACGAATAAAATCATAACAAAAAGAACAAGAACTAAATTTAATACTTTTTTCATCCTATATAATATTTCAATCTTTTATAAATTAATACTCAGTTATTTACATGGTGTAAAAAATACACTATTATAAGCTCGCAAAAGTAAATAAATCTAATCTCTGTAAATAATATTTATTGTTAAAAAAAGTTAACTTTTACAATAACATATAAACATGAAAATCAAATGTTGTTAATAATGCTTTAATCAGATAGAAGGGTAGTTATTGGTTAGTTAGTCAATCAGGCATTCTATTAGCTGCGATAAACCTGAAAAGATATGAGTAATAATCTATCAAAGAATAATAAGATTATCCTGATCGGTTATTTTCTCACAATACTCACATTTTAATGATACATCCTTTTTTGAAACAACAGTGAATTTTGTAGTTATGATTTCATTATTTGTTATACACTTAGGATTGACACATTTAGCAATTCCATAAATTTTATCCGGTACAGCTACAAGTTTTTTCTCAACTACTTTATAATCTTTAATAATATTTAGTTTGGCTTCTGGTGCCACAAGTGCAATTTTATTTATCTCATCGTCTTTAAAGAATGTACCTGATAGTTTGATAATTGCTTTTTGTCCAAGTTTTCCACTTTCGAGGTTGGTGCCCATCGTTAAATGTTCTTTGGTCATATCAAGACCGAGAATACTTACTACCTTAAAAAGGTTTTTTGCGGGGATATGATCTATAACAGTACCATCTTTTATAGCGCTGACTTTTAGTTCTTTTGTTTCCTTCATCAGAATTTTAATTTAAGTAGTTTTGTTTATTTAATTCCCAGAATTGAACATATAATAGCCTGACGGGTAAACACCCCGTTTAATGCCTGGGTAAAATAATAGGCTTTTTTGTTGGGATCGACATCAGTACTAATCTCATTTACTCGAGGTAATGGATGCAGAATTCTCATATTTTCCTTGGTATTATCTATCATTTGATTCTTTAGAATATATGCATTTTTAACCTTTTCATATTCCATTGGATCAGAGAATCTTTCTTTCTGAACCCTTGTCATATAAACAATATCAGCTCTTGAAATAATATCAGTAAAATCAAGATGTTCGTAATATTTTATACCCTTCTGGTCGAGAAATAGTTTATACTCATCAGGCATTTTTAATTCTTCCGGTGAAATAAAATTAAAAGTTGGATTGAATCTCGACATTGCCATCATAAGTGAATGGACCGTTCTTCCATACTTAAGGTCACCTACAAGAAAAATATTTAGATTTTCAAGTGTTCCCTGGGTTTTCTGAATTGAATAAAGATCCAGAAGTGTTTGAGTAGGGTGCTGGTTGGCACCATCGCCAGCATTAACAATAGGTACTCCCGACACTTCACTTGCATATTTTGCACTGCCCTCTAAAGGGTGACGCATTACTATCAAATCACTATAATTCGCAACTGTCAATATAGTGTCTTTCAGTGTTTCGCCCTTTGTAACACTTGAAGAAGAAGCATCTGTAAAACCTATTATCCTGCCCTGGAGCTTATTAACTGCACTTTCAAAACTCAAACGTGTTCTGGTGGAAGGTTCAAAGAATAATGTGGCTATCACTTTTCCTTTAAGAATATCCTGAACCGGATTCTTTTCAAATTCAGCAGCAAGGTCAAGAATTTTTTTTATTTCTTCTGTTGAGTAATCATTGATAGAAACTAAGCTTCTGTTTTTCATCTATTTGGTTTTAATTAAGGAAGATTCATACTGAGAAATAAAACTATAAAAACGCATGATAAATTTATCTCTTTGCTAACTTATAGTTATCAATTGTTTTCCACAATTATTATTAATAATGTCAAAATATGTTTCCTGTTATTATCTGCTTCCAGATATTTCAAATTTGAGACTTTCAATTTTTTTCAGTCGCTCAAGAAGTTTTTTTGTGGCCGACTGCCTTATACTCAACTGAATATAACAATCAATATCAAATTTTTGCTTAAGCTGTTCAGGTTTTTCTGATTTCAGGATTTTCATTACATCATTCATGTCTAAATATTCAAATCGGATATCGATGATGTCATTTACAGTTTTATTTATGATTTCAGCCTTTTTAAGTGCCTCTGTTGCAGCCGTTTTATATGCTTGTATTAAACCTCCTACTCCAAGTAAAGTTCCCCCGAAATATCTCACAACTACTATTAAAATATTTGTAAGATCAAATGCCTGAATTTGTCCGAGAATAGGTTTTCCTGATGAATTTGAAGGTTCTCCGTCATCATTAGCCCTGAATATTTTCTTTTCAGCCCCAAGCCGGTATGCGAAACAATGATGCCGTGCATCATGAAACTCCTTTCTAAGTCCCTTTTGTATTTCTTTTATTTCTTCCTCAGTATAAACCGGATAAGCAAATGCAAGAAATTTACTTCCTTTGTCTTTATATTGGCCTTCAGATATACCCTTTATTGTTTTATAACTATCGCTCATATTAATTCTGAAAACTAGGAATTTGTAAGAATAAATATAGCAATTATACTTAAAGCAATTCCTATCCAATTCATTATTCCCGGTTTTTCACGGAAAAACAATACTGCAATAAGTACTGATAAGCTGACTATACTAACACTATTAATCAAAAAAACTGACGATGAAGCTATTTTATTATTCTCCAGTGCATTAATTATTGAATACAAAGCTCCAAAGTTCAACAGGCCAAGAACAGAACCGGAAAATAATACCCCGGGATTAATTTGTTCTTTATATTTTTTAAACCTGAAAAGTAAAAATACTATTCCGGAAATAGCAGAAACCCCAAAAATTGAAGCAGAAAAAATGCTAATATTATTTTCATTAATATGGCTGGCCTGGTTATATTTAATTAAAGAATCTATAATACCTGAACCCAGAAACAGGTAAACAGGAAATAAGGAATATTTAATATTAAATTTTTTATTATCGGTTTTTTTTACAACAGAAAGAAATACAGCCAGAAGAGCAATAATTATTCCGAAAAGTTTTATTAATCCAAGACTCTCACTATAAAATACAATTGAAAAAATAATTGGAATAATAACTGACATTTTAGTAGCTACTGATGTTGCAGATATTCCGGCTTTTTTTATACTTATTCCCATTACAATGAAATTAATTATAAACAAAACTCCCATTATTATTGCAAAATACCACCATGAAACAATCTCAATAGCTTCATAATCAATTTTATTATAATTCATTAATAATCCTGCAATTACAGCAATTACATAATTAACAATTATTGCAATTAGTATATTATGGCCACGTTTTTCAATGAATTTAAACCAGACAAGTATAGATGTGGAAAATAATATACTAAGAATCAGATAGATCATATTTCAAATAATGAATAATTCATTTTCAAATCTTAATTTTGAGCCTATAAAGATAAGTTTTTAATACTTTTATGGCTCTTAAGAATAGAAAATGATAAAAATAGTAGCCGATAAACATATACCATTTTTAAAGGGTGTTCTTGATCAATATGCTGATGTGATATATGTGCCAGGCGAAGAAATAAAGAATCTGGATTTAAGCAAAACGGATGTTCTGATAACAAGAAGCAGAACTTATTGCAACAAAGAGCTGTTAAATAACACCCGAATTAAGCTCATTGCAAGCGCAACTATAGGAATCGACCATATTGATACAGAATATTGTAAAAATAATGGCATTAGGGTTAAAAATGCCCCTGGCTGCAATTCTGCTTCAGTATGTCAATATATCATTACAGCTTTATGTTTCTTATCTGAAAAACTAAAATTCTCATTGCAAGGCAAAACTATTGGAATTGTGGGACATGGGAATGTTGGAAGCAAGGTAGCAAGTTTTGCGAAAATTATGGGAATGAATGTTTTGATTAACGACCCTCCGAAACAAAGGCTTAATAAAATCAATAATTATGTTTCGATTGAAGAAATAATTAAAAAGTCTGATATTATCAGCCTGCATGTACCACTGACTCATTCAGGAGAGGATAAAACAATAAATCTAATAGACAAAAACTTCTTGTCTAAAATGTCTGCTAGCCAGATACTTATAAACTCGTCGCGGGGTGGGGTGGTAGAGGAGGATTCGCTGAAGATTGCTTTTAATGAACAGAGAATTGCTGGAATTGTTCTTGATGTATGGAAAAATGAGCCTGATATAGACAGGGAAATACTTGATAAAAGTATTATTGGCACACCACATATTGCAGGTTATTCAATTGACGGAAAAGCAAACGGAACAGCCATGGTGGTGAAAATTGTAAGCGATTTTTTCAAGCTTGGGATAAACAATTGGTTTCCAGATAATCTTCCATGTCCAGAGGATACAATAATTCTTCCGGAAATTAGTGATAATGATGATGAAGTAATACTTAAGAACATCATTGCTAAAACATATGATATTCACCACGATAACAATCAACTAAAATTGCATCTTGAGAAATTTGAATTCTTTAGGCACAATCATCCAATAAGACGGGAATTTCCTGTTTTTACTGTTCAAACTTCCGGATTATCAAAGCAATTAATACAAAAACTAAAAAAACTGGGATTTAATCTGATTCCTGGAATATCACAATAATATAACAATTCGTTATTGCTTCCAAAAATATTATAATTGCTTAATTAATGTTGTTGTTTATAAACGGCTTTTATCCAAAATTCTTAAACCAACACCTATTTGGATTGTACTAAATGTACCTTTTCCGCTTATTGGACGTACTCCATTCATAAAAAACAAATCAATATCAGGCAGAGTTCCAATCATATAGTACAGACGCAAAAACCACTCATCATCAATCTGATAATCTAATCCTGCTTTAAAAGAGGCTCCAAAAGCAACATCACCTTTGTCCTTTGCTTCCACCTTATTTAACTTGCTGGTAAAATTATATATTGTTGGAACTAATTGTGCAAAAAAAGAAAGTTTCTTATCAGGGTTTATGGTTTGATAACCAAAGGGAATACTCATACTCATTCTTGAAAGACTAATCTTTTCCAAAGGTTCTTTTTTCGTTGTTTTAACTCCAAGATTATTAGTTTTTGTGATTTCAACCATATATGAATCCATTATTTTTCTTTCTGCGGCAGTAGGATTAAAAACATGCTTACCCCAATCAGCAAATGAAAATCCCAGATAAAAATTCGGGTGTTTATAAGAGCCAATATATAAACCGGCAAAACTAAAACGCACACCAGTACCCAGAGTATTGGCAATGTCGCCTTTAATAAATTCCGGGCCAATACTGAACAACTCAATTATTGGAAAATACTTAGGAGGTGGTTTAGCGGTTTTCTTTTCAGTTACTTTCCCCTTAAGGGTTCCTGATTGAGCAAACAATCCACAGCTTGCAATACAGAATAAGATAATAATTAGTAGTTTTCTGTTCATAAATATGTATGTTAATTTCAATAAAGATACAAAACATCCATATACAAAAAAACCCTTCACAAACATTAGTTTATAAAGGGTTTTACGGTTTTCCTGGTGATTCAGCTGGGTCTCGAACCCAGGACCCCATCCTTAAAAGGGATGTGCTCTACCAACTGAGCTACTGAATCATTTTTTAAAAAGTTTTGCAAAATAAATGCAATATTGTCCAATATCAAAATAATAATCGAAATTTATTTTATGATTTTTGACATTTTTTTTTAATCCTCTGAGATTGAATAAAATAGAATATCTTAATTTATTATTTTTACTTCTTTTTCCTTTTTACTACAGGCAGGACTTTTATTACTATTTTCTGTTTTACTTTATTCAGGCCAACAGATATACAATCTCCCTCTTTTATAGACGCCTCAATAATCGCCTCTGCCATAGGGTCTTCAAGATATTTTTGAATTGCTCTTTTTAATGGCCTGGCCCCAAATTTACTGTCATAACCTTTCTCCGCAATAAAATCTTTTGCTACAGTTGAAATTTTTAATTTATAACCAAGATCGGCAACTCTTTTATACAATCCTCTTAATTCAATATCAATAATGCTGAATATATCTTTTTTACTAAGGCTGTTAAATATTATCACATCATCAATTCTGTTTAGAAACTCAGGAGCAAATGTCTTATTAAGAGCTTTTTGGAATACAGATTTTTGATAATCTGAATTTCCTTCCGATTTGTTAGATGGAAATCCAATTCCTTTACCAAATTCTTTAATCTGTCGTGAACCTATATTAGATGTCATTATGACTATGGTATTCTTAAAATCAATTCTTCTTCCAAGGCCATCTGTTAATTGTCCATCATCAAGAACCTGGAGCAAAATATGAAAGATATCAGGGTGTGCTTTTTCAATCTCATCAAGTAATACAACAGAATAAGGTCTTCTCCTAACTTTTTCAGTAAGTTGTCCACCTTCTTCATAACCAACATATCCTGGAGGGGCACCAACAAGCCGAGAAACAGAAAATTTCTCTATATATTCACTCATATCTATTCTTATCATCGAATCAGAAGAGTCAAATAAGTATGTGGAAAGAACTTTTGCCAGTTGAGTTTTTCCAACACCGGTCGGGCCCAGAAAAATAAAGGATCCAATTGGTTTATTAGGGTCTTTAAGTCCGGCCCTGTTTCGCTGTATGGCCTTTACAATTTTCTTTATTGCTTCATTCTGTCCAATAATATTATTCTTGATTTCATCGTTCATTTTTAATAAGCGTGTACCTTCTGCCTGTGCTATTCTTTGAACAGGGACACCTGTCATCATTGCCACAACCTCTTCAACATTACCGGCATCAACTATTTCTCTGTTTTGAGTAAGTTGCTCTTCCCATTTCTTTTTTTGTATTTCCAACTGTTGAATAAAATCTTTTTCTTTATCCCTGTGACGGGCAGCTATCTCAAAATTTTGTGCTTTAACAGCACTAATTTTTTTTGCTTTTATTTCTTCAATCTGATCTTCAAGTTTAATTACATTTTCAGGCACTTGAATATTAGAAATATGAACCCGGGATCCGGATTCATCCAGTGCATCAATAGCTTTATCGGGCAAATGCCTGTCCGATATATACCTCTGTGTCAATTTAACACAGCTGTTAATTGCATCATCAGTATAAGTTACGTTATGATGATCTTCATATCTTCCTTTTATGTTATCCAGTATTTCAATTGTTTCTTCAGCAGTGGTTGGTTCAACCATTATTTTCTGAAATCTCCTTTCAAGTGCACCATCTTTTTCAATATGCTGGCGATATTCGTTTAAGGTTGTTGCCCCAATACATTGAATTTCACCTCTTGCCAATGAAGGCTTAAGCATATTTGCAGCATCAAGCGAGCCAGTAGCACCACCTGCACCAACAAGGGTATGAATCTCATCAATAAACAATATTACATCCGTAACCTTTGATAATTCATTCAAAATAGCTTTCATTCTTTCCTCAAACTGACCACGATATTTTGTGCCTGCTACTATTGAAGCAAGATCAAGTGTAATTACTCTTTTATTGAATAATACTCTTGATACTTTTTTTTGTACAATACGCAGGGCAAGGCCTTCAGCTATTGCGGATTTACCAACTCCGGGCTCACCAATAAGAACAGGATTGTTTTTTTTCCGTCTGCTAAGTATCTGTGCAAGCCTCTCAATCTCAGTCTTTCGGCCAACAACAGGGTCCAACTGGTCCTCTTCAGCAGCTTTTGTAATATCAATTCCGAAATTATCTAGCACTGGCGTTTCAGATTTTGATTTAATACTTGCAGCACTATCTTCCGGTTTACTCTCTTCAGAAAATTCAGGATCATTTTCAGGCATATCAGCTTTGGCTTCAGGTTTCTTCATGCCTAACTTCAATTTAATTGCATTATAATCGACCCCAACTTTTGTAAGTATTTGAGTAACCTGATTAGTTTCATCTTTTAAAATTGCTAAAAGAAGATGTTCTGTATCTATTATTTCTGAATTATAATATCTTGCTTCAAGGTAAACTAACTTTAATACTCTTTCTGATGCCTTGACCATTGGAATATTCTGAGGATTAGTGCCAACAACAGGCAGGTCAGGCCTTAATTTTTTTTCTAATAGTCGCCTTATATCAAGAAGGTTTACGCCCAGGTTAACCAAAATATCAATTGCAACTCCTTCACCCTCACGCAGAATGCCCAGAAATATATGTTCAGGTCCTATATAATCATTTCCAATCCTTATTGCCTCTTCTTTACTAAATCCTAATATATCTTTTAGTCGTTGTGAAAACTTTGAATCCATATATTTTTTCATTTATTTGATATCACAAAAATACATTAAAACTTATAAATATTATAATTACTTATAATCATAATTGCCTTATTATCAATTCTTAGCACACAATTTATTGAAAAATAATTATCATTTTCTGATTGTTGAAAATTATATGGAAAACTATTAAAATAATCTCGTAAAATCATGTTATTTTTTCGTTTAAAACAACTACTTTAGTGCGTCGAAAAATATAGAGAAAATATTTTCGACATTTTTATAAATTTATTGAAAAATATTATTTTAAATGGCTGAAGGAGAAAAGATTGTAAAAATTAGTATTTCGGATGAGATGAAATCTTCATACATCGATTATTCGATGTCAGTGATAGTTTCAAGAGCCTTACCTGACGTTAGAGATGGCCTGAAGCCGGTTCACCGGCGAGTATTGTATGGAATGAGCGATCTGGGTTTATTTTCAAATAAAACTTATAAAAAATCTGCAAGGATAGTAGGGGAGGTTCTCGGAAAGTACCATCCACACGGCGATTCATCAGTTTATCATGCAATGGTCAGGATGGCACAAGACTGGTCCTTAAGATATCCACTGGTTGACGGGCAGGGTAATTTTGGTTCTGTTGATGGTGACAGTCCTGCTGCAATGAGATACACTGAGGCCAAGCTAAATAAAATTGCTGAGGAGTGCCTTTCAGATATTGATAAAGACACTGTTAATTTTCAGCTTAATTTCGATGATTCACTCAACGAGCCTGTTGTATTACCCACCAGGATACCTAATCTTTTATTAAATGGTGCTTCTGGTATTGCGGTAGGTATGGCAACAAATATGCCTCCACATAATCTTAGAGAGGTTATAAATGGATGTATTGCATACATAGATAACAAGGATATTGAATTTGAAGACCTTATTAAGCATGTAATTGCACCGGATTTCCCTACAGGCGGCACAATATATGGTTATCAAGGGGTTAGAGATGCTTTTGAAACGGGTAGGGGACGAATTGTAGTTAGAGGTAAAAGTGATATTGAAACTTCCGATTCAGGCCAGGAGAGAATTATTGTAACTGAAATACCATACCTGGTAAATAAAGCTGAGTTTATTATTAAAGCTGCTGAACTGGTTAATGATAAAAAAATCGATGGCATCTCAGACATAAATGATGAGACGGATCGTAATGGAATGAGGATTGTTTTCAAGCTTAAAAAGGATGCGATAGCCAATGTTGTTCTGAACAAATTGTATAAGTTCACCCAATTACAGGCATCATTCAGTGTAAATAATATTGCCCTCGTTAATGGCAGGCCTGTTATATTAAATTTAAAAGATATACTGGGGCATTTTATTGACCACAGACATGAAGTTATTGTTAGAAGAACAAAATATGAATTGGTACAGGCTGAGAAAAAAGCACATATTCTTGAAGGATTATTAATTGCTCTGGATAATCTTGATGCCGTAATTAGCCTTATCCGAAATTCTAAAAATCCTGAGGAAGCTAAAACCGGACTGATAAGTAATTTTGAGCTTTCAGAAATTCAGGCTAAAGCAATTCTCGAACTCAGATTACAAAAACTTACAGGACTTGAAAGAGATAAAATCAGAGAAGATTATGCTGAACTTCAGAATCTTATACAACGACTACAAGAAATTCTGGGAGATGAAAGTATCAGAATGAATATTATTAAGGAGGAGTTGATAGAGATCAAGGAAAAATATGGTGACGAGAGAAGAACTGATATAGTTTATGCTTCTGAAGAATTGAATCCTGAGGACTTTTATGCTGACGATAAGATGGTAGTTACCATATCTCACATGGGGTATATTAAACGTACTCCTCTTACTGAGTTCAAACTCCAATATAGGGGAGGCGTTGGTGCGAAAGGTAGTACCACCCGTGATTCCGATTTCATTGAACATATTCTAATTGCCACAATGCACAATACTATGCTTCTCTTTACAGAAAAAGGCAAATGTTTTTGGCTAAAGGTTTATGAAATTCCTGAAGGAGCAAAAACATCCAAAGGAAGAGCAATACAAAATATGCTGAATATTGAGCAAGATGATAAAGTAATGGCTTATATGAATGTTCAGGATCTTAAGGATGAAGAATATATTAACAATAACTTTATTATTCTATGCTCTAAAAAAGGAATTATCAAAAAAACATCTCTTGAAGCATATTCCAGACCACGACAAAATGGTGTTAATGCGATTACCATTAGGGAAGGAGACCAGTTACTTGAAGCATGGTTAACAAATGGCGAGAACGAAATATTTTTGGCAGTAAAATCCGGAAAAGCTATAAGGTTTCCTGAAAATATTGTCAGAGCTATTGGTAGAACCGCTTCCGGAGTAAGAGGAATCCGTCTGGCCGACGAAAATGATGAGGTTGTTGGCATGGTTTGTGTAGAAAATATGGATGAGGATATACTTGTTATTTCAGAGAAAGGCTATGGAAAAAGGTCTAAAAGAGAGGATTATCGTATTACCAACAGGGGAGGCAAGGGTGTAAAAACAATTAATATTACAGAAAAAACCGGTAAATTAATTGCTATTATGGGCGTTACGGATGATGATGATGTTATGATAATGAACAAGTCAGGAATAACAATAAGAATGGCCATATCTGATTTGAGGGTTATGGGACGTGCCACACAGGGTGTCCGAGTAATTAACCTTAAAGAAACCGGCTCTATTGCCTCTGTTGCAAAAGTTGGAGCGGCAAGAAATGGAGATGAAATGGAAGAAGAAACTAACAACAATATAGAATCTGACGAGGATAAAAGTCCCGAAAATAGTGATGAATAGATGTCTTTATTATTTGTTGTAAATAAATAAAATGGTATTTTTGAAAAAATTTAAATACGGCAAAATGAAAAAAATTATTTTCCTTTTATTATTTGCATTTAGTGTAACTCCTGTTTTTTGTCAAAAAGCAAAAGTTCAGAGTGCTATAAATTATAGTAAATTGCAGTATAATGAGCTTGATAAAGCAAAAGAAGCTATTGATCTGGCATCCGTGCATGAAAATACAATAAACTGGTACAAAACATGGTATACAAGAGGTGAAGTTTATCTCAAAATTTTTAATACTAAAGAAAGAAAGTTCCTTAATTTATCTAAAAACCCTCTCGAAGAATCATATCTGGCATTCAAAAAATCACTTGAATTGGATGAAAAAGGTAGAAGCAAAGAAGATGTGTATGCAAGATTACCAGGATTATCATCTCAATTTTATAATAATGGCGTAATTCTTTTTGAAAAAGCCCACAATGAAAAACAACAAAACAATGAGGATAAATCTACAGAACTATTCAAAGAATCACTTAAGTCATTTGAATATTGTCTTGAGATTAACGAAATGCCATTTATTGCCCGAATAGATACTTCTTGTATGTTTAATGCTGCTTTATCAGCCGACAGGGCAAAATTATACGATAAAGCACTATTATATTACCATAAAGTAGCTGATTTGGGATATGAAGGCTCAGGTGATGAAGGTCCTTATATTTATTTTTATATGTATAATATTTATCAGATAAAAGGCGACACTTTAGCATCAATCGAAATAATTAAAAAGGGAATTGAAGCTTTCCCTGAAAATAACGTAGAGCTTATTAAACAACTTACAAGCTACTATCTTACAGCTAAAAAAACTGATGAGTCGTTTACATATATTCAATTGGCTATTGAAAAAGATCCCGGCAACAAATCATTGCATTTTGCTCTCGGACACCTTTACGATAAAAGGGGTGAGTTTGAAAAATCTCTTGAATCATATCAGGAAGCAATCAATATTGATCCTGAATTTTCTGACGCATTATTTAATTATGGTATTTTATGCTATAACAGGGCAATTGCCGAACATCAGAAGGCAAATGAAATTCAGGATAATACTGAATATGAAAAAGCTATAGAATATGCTAATAGTTTTTTTAAAATGGCATTACCTTATCTGGAAAATGCTCACGAAATTCAACCCAAGGATTTTTATACAATAGATGCTTTAAAGAATATCTATTATCGTTTTCAGATGGACGATAAAAGAATAGAAATGGAAAAGAAACTTAATGAGTTAAAATAATAAAATTAATTATTAATAAACCAATTATTATCAGGAGACAACTGATCTCCAATAAATCAAATCGTATGAAAAAAGTTATTATTTCTATCAGTTTTCTAATTATGGCAAGCGGCCTTTTAGCACAGAAAAATGAGGTTCAAAACGCAATTAATTATATTGGATCAGCACGTTTTGACCTTGCGAAAGCAAAAGAGTCAATTGATAAGGCTACAGATCATCCCAGCACCAGTAATTATTACAAAACATGGTATTATAGAGGAAAAGTCTATTTAACGATTTTTGAATCCAGAAAAGAAGAGGAGAAAAAGCTTGATGAAAATGCTCTGGAAAAAAGTCATGAAGCCTATTTAAAATATTTGCAAATAGATACTAAGAAAAGAAAAATAGATGATACAATTAAAGAATTATGGAGAGTTGCAAACCATTATTTTAACAGAGGAAGTGATGAGTTCAATGCGGGTGTAGAGGCTGCTAAAAATAACAATGAAGCCGAAGTTATAGCTAATTATGCTAAGGCAGTTACCTCATTTGAAAATAGCACAGCTATATATCAATTGCCTCAATATGAACTACTTGACACTTTATTAGTATACAGAACAGGATTAGCTGCTTTAAGAGGTAAACAATATGATAAAGCGATGAAATATTTTAATCAGTGTATCGACTTTAATTATGGTGGGGAAGATGTATTTCTAGGTATTTCAGATATATATATGGCTAAAGGAGATACTATTAAAGCTATTGAAACTCTTGAAAGAGGAATAAAGGTTTATCCCGATAATAATCTTGGTATATTGGCTAACCTTATCGATTTTTATGTTCAGTCAGGCAAATCCGTTGAAGCATTAAATTACATTAACCTGGCTATTGAGAAAAATCCAAATCACAATGTATTATTTCACATAAAAGGAAAATTATTCGATGACTTAGGTGAATTTGATAAAGCTGTTGAGGCATATTCTAAAGCTATTGAAATTAAGCCTGATTATAGTGATTCTAATTATAACCTGGCAATTATGTATTTTAATAAAGGAGCAGATATCTTTAATGAATCCAATTCTGTTACCGACAACGATAAATATAATGAAATGCAGGATCTGGGTAAAGAATATTACACAAAATCACTGCCATATTTTGAAACATGTCATAAAATTGAACCTACAGATGCTGCTATTCTTGATCTTCTAAAACGAATTACTTATCGTCTTGGATTGACAGACAGGAACCGTGAAATCAACGAATTGATTAAAAATCTTCGTTAACAAGATATAATAAAGGGAGAGGATCAAATACACTTCTCCCTTTATATCCACATTTCCTATTTAACATAATATTAATTATAGGGCAACAATAAGCAAATTACATATACAACGTATTTAACATAAAATCAGTTATCGCGGCTTTAGTCCGATAACGGCTACGATTTTATGTTAAAGTAATTTGCGAATAACTATTGAACCTTTTGTTTGAGAACGGCAAAAAGCAAGATTTAAATTTTAAGAATAGCAATTTTAGATTTTAGATTTGATAAATTTATAGGATATAAAAACTAGATAATTTGTTTAATGAAAAAGGAATTCAAATGCCGCAAATGCAACACAACTTTTAAAGCAGATCCTGTTCGTAAAGAATATATTGACCCTGTTTATGGACCTTGTTTTAAATTTGTTGCTGAATGTCCGGATTGTAAACAGGAATCAGGAGAATATATTAAACCTAAACCTCAAAAGGCAAATTCCAAACCCGACATTCCTTCCTGCGCTTCAGGATCATGCCTGGGCTGCCCGGGTATGCAACAATAACTTATGAGCTACCGAGCTATCAGCTTATGAGCTTATGAGCTTCAACCAGTCTTTTCATAGCTTCCTCAAGTACAGACAAGGGTGTTCCTATATTTATTCTGACAAAGCCCTCCCCTCCTGTTCCAAACATTTCTCCGTTAAATAAACCCAGTTTTGCCTCTTCAATAAGAAATTTATTTAGTTCTTTTGAACTCATGCCATACCCCCTGAAATCAAGCCATACAAGAAAGGTAGCCTCCGGTTTCATTACTTTTATCCTGGGTAATTTTTCACTAATAAAATTCTGTAAATAATTGTAATTCTTTTCAAGGTAAATCATTAGCTGATCCAACCATTCATCACCATGTGTAAAAGCGGCCTCAAGAGCTATAGAACCAAAAATATTTCCACTGGTAAGATGCATTGTCTTTAAGAGCTTTTCATACTGCTCCAGCAATTTTGAATCAGGAATAATGAGAAATGATGATGAAAGCCCTGCGAGATTAAATGTTTTGCTTGCTGACATAACAACTATACTATTCATACCCAGTTCTTCTGAAATTATTTGAAAAGGAGTATGAAAATATCCATTGAAAGTAAGGTCAGCATGAATCTCATCAGATATCACCAGAATATTGTTCTTCTTACAAATTCTTCCAAGCTCCAGTAACTCCTCTTTTCTCCATACCATTCCACCGGGATTATGAGGACTGCATAATATCAGAATTTTGGTTTTCTTATCAATAACCGATATTAACTGTTCAAAATCAAAATGATACCTGCCTTCAACTAATTTTAAAGGATTCTCAACACATAACCTGTCAGAACCTGTAATGCTCTCAAAAAAGGGAAAATACACCGGGGGCTGAACAATTATTTTATCTCCCGGATTGCTAAAAGCCATAATTGCGTTAGTAATACCGGCAACTACACCTGGACTAAAAGAAAGCCACTCATTTTTTATCTCCCAGTTATGACGACCTTTCAGCCATTTAACTATAGAATTATTAAACGAGGGAGGCCTGATTGTATAACTGAATATTTCGTGCTCTGCGCGTTTACGTATGGCATCTACAACAAAATCAGGCGTTTTGAAATTCATATCCGCCACCCACATAGGCAAAACATCATTTGTTCCAAAAAACAATTTCCTTAAATCGTACATAACACTATTAGTATCAGTACGATCAACTATTTCATCAAAATTATATTTCATGGAATACAAATAAATCTATACTACTGAGCTTTTTTCAGAAATAATATATAAGAATATCTAATGCGCTTATGTTGTGTTAATCAACAATTACGATTTTGTTGATTTTATCGCCACCACCAATTTCATCAATAATATCAATACCTTCAACAACTTTTCCAAAACATGTATGGTTTCTGTCTAAATGTTGGGTATTCTCTCTGCCATGGCAAACAAAAAACTGAGAACCACCTGTATTACGTCCGGCATGAGCCATACTCAATACTCCCCTATCGTGATACTGATTTTCTCCATCTAATTCACAATCAATTGAATAACCAGGACCTCCAGCTCCAGTTCCATCAGGACAACCTCCCTGAATTACAAAATCGGGAATTACTCTGTGAAATGTTAATCCATCATAAAATCCTTCTTCACTTAATTTAATAAAGTTCTCGACCGTTTTCGGAGCATCTTCATGATAGAATTCAACCTTCATTACTCCCTTTTCTGTGTGAATTTCAGCTTTTTTCATTATTCTTTTTTAAATTTTTATATGCCGCAAAAATAATAGAAAAATTATTATGATTGGTTTAGATCAAACAATTATTTATTTCAATTTTTATTCTTTGTGTATATGATGATTTAAATCCAGTTCTATTAAAACTACCTCGGAGCTGGAAAATGAACGCATGGGAGGCCCCCAGGTACCTGCCCCACTAGATGTATATGTTTGAAAATTTTCTTCTATATTATGGCCGTAATGGTATTTCTTATATATTAAACCTGTGAAAAAACTGAATGGAAAGAATTGCCCCTGGTGTGTATGCCCCGATAACATCAGATCTGCACCAATGCTTTTTGCATAAGATATGTTTAAAGGTTCATGGTTAATCAATATGGCCGGAAAATTTTTATCCAGCTCTTTAGAAATATTAATTAAACCCTGTTTTCTATCTTTTGTATACGGATTTATTCCAACAAATTGCAAACCATTGATATTTAACATCTTGTTATTGAGAATATTAAAGTTTAGCTGAGATGTTATATCATTCAGTTTTTCCGGGTTCATGTAACTTTCATGATTTCCCATAACAAAAATGACTCCATGTTCTGATTTCAATTTATTTAATAGTTGTATAAAGGCTTTGTTATCACCTTTTGAGCCATCGAATAAATCACCGGCAATAATGATTATATCAGGAGAAAGAGAATTGATTTTACTTACCAGCTTTCTTAAATATACATTACCATAAATTGCACCAAGATGAACATCAGTAATTAACACTGCCTTTTTATTAATCCAGTATTCAGGTAATTTGTTTATCTCAACTCTGATTTTTTTTAGCTTTAATAATTTTCCTGAGATAATTGCATATACAGAATAGCTTAAACAAACAATTAAAACAACTATGTGTAACACCCTGTAATCTATTGCTATATTTATTACTTGAGATACTGCAATAATTAATCGGTTTAATAAGAAAAAGAAAAGCAGGTTTAAAAAAGTTCCCAGCCATACTGCAGATAAATAATATGTGATCCTGATTAGCAGATTATAGTATATGTGACTAGTAATAATTGAAATAACGAACAGAAAACTTAGACCGCTCATCAAAATAATTATCACAGTTTTTATTTCAGGATCAGTAATCTCCAAATACTTGAATGTTGTATTAAATATAAAAGAATGAGCAAGATACAGTAAGAATAGGTTGACCGAAATAAATACAGTATAACGCAGAATAGATTTTATAGGCATTTTATTATTAATGTCTGAATAAAGTTTCCAAAAGTGGCTGAAAAAGATAAGAATTACAAAAAAAATCCGTCATAAGACGGATTCTAATAAATACCTTAAAATAAACTACCTGACATACAGTTTATAAAACAACCTCCCCCTTTATTTTTAAAGTACTCTTCTTATCAGTTACATTAGTAAATACATTAATGCTTTTACTAAATTTTCCTTTGGTTTTTGCATTGTAAATAGCTGAAATTTTGGCACTTTTACCAGGAGCTATAGGCTCCTTAGGAAATTTAGGTACCGTACAGCCACATGAAGATTTAACATTTGTAATAATAATTGTAGTAGCTCCTGTATTTTTTAATTCAAAAACAGCGGTAACAGGTTTATTCTGCTTTATTTCACCAAAATCATGCACAAGCTTATTCCAGGCAATAACATCCGGCCCTGTACTTTTGATATTTGCATAAGCAAGTTTTGTTTTTCCTTCTTTAATTTGTGCAGAAACTACGGAAGCACCCAGGAATACAATTAAAAGACTTAATAAAAGTTTTGTTTTCATAATTTTATTTTTAATGTTTAGTAATTAATAAATTATTTCAATTTTTTTATAATTCAAATGTAATCCACCTGCCTGTTCAATACTGTTAACAGATATTTAATATTTGTTAATGAGTTGTTAAACTATCTTGGAAACTCTTGTTATTTTTTTGTATTTTTGGTAATCTAAATCCTATCTATACCCAAATATGAAAAAGTCTGCCAATAAACTTAGCATTTTACTCCTGGTTCTATTTATTAGCTTTTGTTTTAGTTCCTGCAAAAAGGAGATTGAAGACCCTGAAGAATATACAATCGGGGCATTACTGCCTTTAACAGGAGATTCATCATCTGATAGTGAGGAATATATTGAAGCTCTTGAAATCGGTATTAATCAAATTAATGAACAGTTTAAACAGGATGATATAAATAAAATTTTTACACTCCTTATAGAAGATACTGAGACTAATCCCGAGATCGCTAAAATAAAACTGGTATCAATGCTCGGGCAGGGTATTAAAGCATTTATTGGTCCGATCACAAGTGCTGAAATAATGGAAGTTAAAGAAACAATAAATGATTCCGAGTCGCTTATAATCAGCCCCAGTAGTACACTTGTTGACCTGGCAGTTGAAAATGATAATATTTTCAGAGTAGTTGCTGATGATTCCAAAGCAGCAGATGCTATAGTAGATTATATGTGGGATAATGGTATAAGAAACCTTGCCCTGTTTTACAGATATGATGCGTGGGGCATTGGCCTGACAGAACTGATTAAACAAAAGTTTACTGAAAAAGGGGGAAATATTTTAGGAAGTGCAGATTATGAAACATTAAGAGAATCATTAATTCAGGAAGGACTTGATTCAATAAGTAATACCCTGAGTTCAAATTATAATAATTATGATTTATCTTCAATTGCTGTACATTTATCATGTTTTGATGAGGGTCATTTCATTTTTGAATTAGCAGCAAACGACCCTGAACTAAGAAAGGTAAGATGGTATGGTACCGACGGTTTTGTGGAAAATCAATATGTACTGGAGGTTCCGGAAGCTATTGACTTTGCTATTGATGTGCAGTATTGTGCTCCTATATACGGAGTAGAAAATAGTATATTATATAATGATATTGAAGCAATGATAGAAGATTCTATAGGTTACAAACCAAAGTCTTATTCTATTCTTGCATATGATGCAATTAAAGTTGCCGCGCTCACATTATCAAAATTACCTGAAGGAGACGATATTGACATGTTCAGAAATAAACTTGTTGAAGAATTCGAAAATTATAATGGTGCAAGCGGTACAATTGATTTGAATTCTGCCGGTGATCGAAATAATGCAAATTATTTTGTATGGCAAATACAAAACAAAGAAAACCCCCAATGGGTGAAAATAGGAACAATAAATCAATAAAATTAAAATATTATATCATGAAAAATTTGTTTAAATTAATTGCAATTTTCTTAATGATGGTGTTTTTTGCCAATTGTTCAGAAGATAATTCTGAAAACTTCACCATAGGAAATAGCACAACACCTCCAGTAGATTCACTTAATAAATTTAGTCCTCCGTCTCCTCAGGAAGGATTGGAATTATACCCTATTGTAATTGTTGATATTGACCGTTGGTATATTTGCCTAAGGCCATATAGAGTTAGAAATAATTGTGCCACCTATGTAGGTATTATGACTTATCGGTCGGGGTCATTTGTTTTTAGTGGAAATGCAACTGCCTCTTATGATCCCATAAGAGATCTGGTTGTTATTATCGCACTCGATTCAGGCTGGGACAGAGGACACATTGTATATGAAATGAAGTTTCTTGAAAACTCTAATAATATGGAGGGTTTATTTTTTTATTATGAGTATCCCAGAAGAGTAAATCGGATAATTGGATGGCTTGAAAAAGGCCAGATTGGGAATCATATTGCCAGTCCTGTTAAAGCTGGTGAAGCAATTCGTTTTGATGAGCTATTTGAAAGTAAAAAAGACGCGAAAAAATAATCAAGTGCATAATGGATAGGGCCTCTGGCTTATCCAAACTTTTCTTCATTTACCAATAACAGCTTAATATTTGTTAATGAGTTGTTAAGGGGTTTTATTCTCAGAATAGAATATACTATCTTCGTTTGCATGAAAAGAAATTCCATCAGGTGGATTGTTATATTGGGTGCATTTTCTGTTATCGGAATTATTGTTATTCAAATATACTGGGTACTGCAATCTTTTGATATTAAGGAAAAACAATTAAACCAATCAGTAAATATTGCACTTCGAACTGTAGCTGAGGATATTGCAGAAATGAATGGCAGCTCCCTACCCTACGATAACCTTGTAAATCAACTGTCGTCAGATTATTTTGCGGTCAATATAAATGATACTATTAATACTAATATTCTGGAGATTTTCCTTAAAAGAGAGTTTAAAGCAAAAAATATAGGACTTGATTTTGAATATGCTATATATGATTGTACAACAGATAAAATGATGTATGGGAATTTTTTAGTTTTAAATGAAAACGGAGATTACTCAGCAAATAATATTAGAAATGAAAGAGATCTTCCAAAGTGGAATGAACATGTGTACTATTTTGGTATAAATTTCCCTGATAAAAATAAGTATATTACAAGTAGAATGGGGATATCCTATTTCTTTTCATCAATACTTCTGATAGTAATAATATTTTTTGTTTATGCATTATTAACTATTCTAAAACAGAAAAAATTATCGGAAGTTCAAAAAGATTTTATTAATAATATGACACATGAATTAAAAACGCCAATATCCTCAATTACAATATCTTCAGATGTAATACTTAGACCTGATATTATAAACAAACCTGAGAAATTAAGAAATTACGGACTGATTATAAAAGAGCAGGCAATCAGGCTTCAGAGTCAAGTAGAAAAAGTACTTCAGATGGCTATTCTTGAAAAGGAAAAAATTAAACTTAAGGTAGAAATCATTAATATTCACAACATTATAAAAAACACTGTTCAAAATATTGAACCTGCATTACAAAATAAAAATGGCAAAATTGATTACAATTTTGAGACAGAAGATATCGAAATTAAAGCCGATATAACTCATTTTACCAATGTATTATTCAACCTTCTTGATAATGCAATAAAATACACTGAAGAAAAACCTGAAATAGAAATCTCTACAAAAAAATCGGGAAAAAAAATATATTTATTGATCAGTGATAAAGGTATTGGAATTAATAAAGAAAATAAGAAGAAAATATTTGATAAATTTTACAGAGTACCAACAGGTAACATTCATAATGTTAAAGGTTTCGGACTGGGTTTAAACTATGTGTCAAAAATCGTTAAAGCCCATAAATGGAAAATTATTGTTGAAAGTGAGGCTGGAAAAGGAAGTCAATTTACCCTCATAATTCCATTATTATAATTTATTATGGATAAAAGAGCAAATATTCTATATGTTGAAGATGATAAAACACTGAGTTTTATTACAAAAGACAATCTTGAGGAGAATGGATATAATATTTTCTGTTGTGAAGATGGACAAACTGCAATTGAACTATTTAAAAATCAGGATTTTGACCTATGCATCCTTGATGTAATGCTTCCAAGACTAGACGGATTTAATCTCGCAAAGAAAATTCGAAAAAGCAATAAAGACATTCCTATCATTTTTGTTACTGCCAAATCGATGAAAGAAGATAAACTTACCGGTTTAAAACTTGGTGGAGATGATTACATAACTAAACCATTTAGTATTGAAGAACTAATTCTAAAAATTGAGATATTTCTTAAACGCAGTAAAATATTAAAAGAGGATATTCATCAATCCAAATTCAGTATAGGGGATTATTTATTTGATTTTGACGACCTTACACTTAATCACAAAAATAACACTATCCAACTTACATTAAAAGAAGCTGAAGTGCTCAGGTTTTTTTGCGAGAATACCGGTAAAGTATTATATCGTGAAGAAATATTAAACTCCGTTTGGAAAAATGATGATTATTTTTCAGGCAGAAGTATGGATGTATTTATTTCCCGGATAAGAAAGCATTTAAATCTCGACAAATCCGTCAGAATAGAAAATATTCATGGTATTGGTTTTAAATTGCTTATTAAAACAAGCAATTAACCAATTCATTTATAACACATTAAATATAAAAATGTTAAAGTCAATCAGAAAGTTGTGGCCTTAGAATCTGCAACTTATAAATTTAATGTAATTTAATTGACCATAGTTTCAAGGATAAAATAAATGAATGGAAGACTAATACAACTTAGTATTGTTGAAAGTATAACATTCTCCATTGCTAATTTATCATCTGAGCCATATTGTTTTGCCAGTATTACCATTATTGCTCCACAGGGAGTTGCAGCCTCCAGAACAACAACAGAAAATGGTAAAAAAGGAAAGTGAAAATTAAATAACTCCTGCAAGCCCAGTATCATAAATATAAGAATTACAGGTATTAAGAAAAGTTTATTAAAGCTAAGGATGAAGGTTTGAACTCTTTTTAATACTGAAAGAATTTTGCTCTCGCCTAACAATAAACCTATATAAATCATAGCAAGATAAAGAGTTGTTTTTCCTAATCCACCCAGTGAATCAAAAATGATAGATGGTAGTTTTATTCTTAAAATCATTATTAAGAATCCAATACTTAATGCCACAGTATTAGGATTAATCAGCTTCTTCATATTTTTCAGCTTACTGCGTTTATCCCCCTCACTGATTAAGAAGATACCAATCGTCCATAAAACAGTATTTGTAACAAACTGATATATTGCAGCATATAATAATGCCTCGCCCCCGGGAAATAGTGCATCTATCAATGGAAATCCCAGAAATACTATATTGCCGAAAAATGTGTGTACTATGTGAAGATTAGCCTGTATATTGTTCAGTTTCAACAACTTTGCAGAAACATATCCTACAAATAACTGGAGAAAAATAGCTACATATGCAAAAATAATAACCAGTCCCCCATTTTTTAATATTTCACTGTTTAATTCAAGTCTGGAAAGAGATGTAACAATAAGCAATGGTAATGTAACGTAAAAGACCAGCGATTTAATAGATAATCTGGAATTTTCAGGAAGTATTTTTCTCTTCGAACATATGATTCCGATAAATACCAGAATGCCCAGAATACATATCTGGTACAGGATTACATTAAACTGCATAAACTTAAAATTGAAAAACAAAGCTATCTAATTATTGCGCATATTCAAATTTTACATACTTTTATGTTGAAATGAATTAGGCAGATAATTTAAAATTAAATTCTAAGTATATGAAAACTATAAAATATGCTATTAATAAGATTTCAAGAGCTTTTTTGACAATATTAGTTATATCATTGATATTCAGTTCATGTGAAGAGTATTTAAATAATGTAGAACAAGATGAAGATGCCCCGAAATTACCATCAATTTCTACTTTTTTTATTGATTTTAATGATTTTCCAGATACAAAAAGTGCAAACACAAGCGATTCTTCTAACTATATTTATGCATCAGCAAATGTTTTATTCTGGAATGTTTTCTTATCCTTAAACATGATTGTTCCGGTGGCTTCATTTTTAGAAGCATTTAATCATTACGGAGAATACGATCCTGATGAAAATGCCTGGGTATGGACATATAGTTTTAATGCCGGAGGTGTTCATGAAGCGGAACTTCAGGGCAGTTTTAAAAGCGGTAAGGTCATCTGGGAAATGTATATTTCAAAAGCCAATAATTATACAGATTTTCTCTGGTATTCGGGTGAGCATAATCTTTTGGCTACAGAAGGAAGCTGGACAATAAATAAAGATCCTCAAACCAACCCTCAGGAATATCTGGAAATTGAATGGCAGATAAACCCTTCTGACAGCACTATGAATATGAAATTCACAAATATCATCCCCGGAAATGCGGAAAATGGAAGTTATATTTCCTCAGGGACTAATAATGATCCTGTATATGATCTGTTTTATGACATTTACAGCATATCAAGTGATACATATACCAACATTCAATGGAATAAAATTAACAGGAACGGAAGAGTAAAAAACACTAATTATTTTGGTGATAATTTATGGCATTGCTGGGATACAACACTTATGAATATTGATTGTAATTAATTATTAAATAATAATATCTATATGAGAAGATTAACTGTTATACTGGGAATATTTTGTTTGCTTGCTTTCAACCTTAATGCACAAAAAACACCCGATTCAGTAGGGTATATTGTTAAAGTTGGGGAAATGGCACCTGATTTTAAGGTTGAATATCTTGATGGTAGTAGTACAAGTATTTCCAAATTAAAAGGAAAAATAATTATGCTACAGTTTACTGCAAGCTGGTGTGTTGTTTGCATAAAAGAAATGCCTTTTATTGAAGAAGAAATATGGAAAGTATATAAGGATAAAGGTCTTGTTCTTTTGGGTGTTGACAGAAAGGAGCCACCTGAAAAAGTCAAAGAGTTTGCAAAAAAGATGAAAATCACTTACCCTTTGATACTTGATGAGAAGTCTGAAATTTTTGAGCTATATGCAGATAAAAAAGCCGGAGTAACACGCAATGTTATTATCGACAGGGATGGTAAAATTGTAATGCTCACAAGGCTGTTTGAAAGAAAAGAGTTTGATGAAATGAAAGAGAAGATAAAAATTCTCCTCCAAGACTAACTCTATCTGTACTAGCAACTTATCACCTATCACCTGTCACCTGTCACCTGTCACCTGTCACCTGTCACCTGTCACCTGTCACTTTTTCCTTCAAGCGCTTTCGCTGCCAACTTTTCGTTATCTTTCTGTGTTGCTAACGACACAATAATAAGTGTAATCAATGCCAGTGTAAAGGAAATTATTGCCGGTGAATCCAGTCCATGCAATCCTTCAGTCCTGAAAAATTGCTTGCTTATCGAGGGGCCCGTCACTATAATACCAATGGCGCTTACAATACCAACAACAATTGACGAAGCAATACCTTTAGCAGTTGTCTTTTTCCAGAACAGTAACATCAATATTGCCGGTAGGTTAGCAGATGCTGCAACCGCAAAAGCCCAACCAACGAGGAACGATACATTCATCCCTTTAAATAATATTCCCAGAATAATAGCCACAATACCCACACTGGCAGCAGCAATTTTCCCCGCTCTCACTTTTGCCTTATCAGAAAGTTGTTTACCCATATATCTGTCAACCAGATCGTGGGCAATAGCACCGGATGAAGCAACAATAAGGCCACTTACAGTTCCCAGGATGGTTGCAAAAGCAATTGCTGATATAATAGCAAATAACCCAACACCAAAAGCTTTAGCTAAGAGGGGGGCTGACATATTTCCGTCTTCCAGGTTTAATACACCATTCGTCGCAGCGCCTAATCCCATAAACAGGGTCAGGATATAGAAAAACCCAATGGCAGCAATTGCAACAATTGTAGATTTTCTGGCAGCCTTTTGACTGGGGACCGTGTAATAACGGATAAGGATGTGTGGTAATGATGCTGTTCCAAGGAATAAGGCAAGCATTAGAGATATGAAATTCAATTTTGACAATGGAGTAGCACCTTCCCCAATCTTAAATTTTAAGCCGGGAATAAGCATTTCTTTACCGGGGGTTACTTTCTGAACATAGGCAGTTACCTTATTATCCCCATCATCAAATAAAACTTTTACATATCGTGCAACTTCGCTTGAATTGATAATGCTTAAAAACTTTAAAGGACCTACTTTCCCTGTTGATTCAACTTCCTCTCCGTCCTTAATAATTTTAACAAGAGTACCTACCTGATAGAACTTTCCTTCTTCTTTTGGTGCACCATTGTATAATTTCCCTCCATCACTTGTAGTTGTGACAGTCATTGCCTCCTCGAACTTATCCCCGCTTTCAGTAAACCAGCGATAGATGCCTTCTTTTTCCATTTTTACCAAGGAAACATCTTCAACTTCCATATTCGAAACCATAGTAAAGCCCTGCATATCATCGGCTGTTAATGTCATGGGCTGAATATAGTTTTGATTTTTATGATCAGGATTAAGGTCCAGTCCGTGGCTAAATATATAAATGGCAAGAACTGTAGAAAAAATTATCAGTAATCCCCCTTTTATAAATTGAACGTATGTTGTTGATGTCATACCTGCAGTGGCAACTATAAAAATCACTACAGCGCCAACAATAACAACCCCAACCCAGTGGTCAAGTCCAAGTAAAGGTTCAACAAGCGTACCGGCACCTACCATCTGAGGAATCAGGTAAAATATTGAAACAATCAATGTGCTAATTGCTGCTGTAAGCTGAATACCTTTGGAATTAAATTTCGAATCCAGGGCATCAGTAAAGGTGTATTTTCCCAGGCGCTTCATGGGTTCAGCAACAAGGAAAAGTGCTACAATCCAACCAGCAAGGTAACCTATTGAATACAGGAAGCCGTCATAGCCTACAAAGGCAATCATCCCGCAAATACCCAGAAAAGAAGCTGCGGAAAGATAATCACCAGCAAAGGCTATTCCATTTACAGCCCAGTGAATGTTACCTCCAGCAGCAAAATAACCACTGGCAGATTTGGTTTTTGAACCAAAATAAAATGATAAACCCAGTACACCCAATACAAAAAAGACGAACAAGGCAATTGCTAAATATGATACTCCATAAATCATGATTTATCCTCCTTATTCATTTCATTTTCAATTCTTGTACATCTCCAATTGTAAATCAGCCCCATAATTATGGCCAGAACAATTAATCCAAAGCCGTATGTTACAGCCAGGTTTAGTCCTGCAAAAACTATATTGCTCATTGCTTCATAATTGGTTACACCAATGGCTACAAATACTCCATATACAATCGTATATAAAATGAACATCCATATGCCAAGCCTGGTTTTTCTTTTCGCTGCATGATCTACAGCGAGTTCTACTGCTGGTCCGTGATCCATATGTTTTAAAGTTTTAGGGATTGATAATCGTGTAATATTTAATAAAAGAAAAGTTTTGTTTATTAGGTAAACGACCAAAGATATCATATTATATTAATTCTCAATATGACATAGATCATGTATTGGAAAATAGTAAACAATCACCATTATTGAATTTGTTTTAATTAGCATTTTTACTTTCTTTGATGGAAATTATTTAACCATTTATTTTAATAAATATTATTATGAAGAAACTATACTTTTTGCTGATTATTATGCTTCTGCCTATATTCGGATTTGCACAGCTTGAGAAAAAAAAATTCGGAATAAACTTCACAGGATATGTCAAAAATGACATAATTTATGACAGTCGTCAAACAATTAGTCCCAGGGAAGGACATTTTTTATTATTTCCAGACAAACCTTTATTAGATAAATTTGATAAAGATGTAAATGACAGTCCTAATTTTAATATGCTTGCAATTCAAACAAGGCTTCATGGAGATATTTATGGGCCTGATGCCTTTGGTGCCAAAACTTCCGGAATGATGGAAGCAGAATTTTTCGGGCACTCAGATGCCGATATTAATGGATTTAGATTGCGACATGCCTATATAAAATTTAACTGGACAAATAGTGAATTATTATTTGGTCAATTCTGGCATCCTTTGTTTGTAACATCATGTTTTGCTTCCACTATATCATTTAATACCGGAGCTCCTTTTCAACCTTTCTCCAGAAACCCACAGGTACGATTTACTCATAAGCTTGGAAATTTTCAATTCATTGGAGCTGCAATTGCTCAAAGAGATTTTTCTAGCCCGGGAGGTTCTTCATTATTAAGAAACTCAGCATTGCCAAATCTAAATGCCCAATTACACTATACACAAAAATTACCTGATGGAATGATCACCACAGGTTTTGCAATTGATTATAAAAAAATCAGACCTCGCTTAATGACCGACAGTTTATATTTTACAGATAATACCGTTGATGGAACGTCATTCTTATATTTTCTTAAGTTTCAGGTTCCGGCATTTACTTTTAAATTTGAGTATGTAAGAGGACAAAATATGTATGATCATATGATGCTTGGCGGATATGCAATTAATGAAATCAGCGATATATCGAAAAATTATCTTGAATATACACCTGTTCAGATATCCTCATATTGGGTTGATATTCACTCAAATGGAGAAAAATTCCAGGCCGGTGTATTTGCTGGATATTCAGCTAATGATGGAACAGTAAAAGAAAACAATGGAATTTATAGCTCAAGGGGAAAAGATATTGCTTATTTATACAGAATTTCACCAAGAATAGTTTTTAACAGCGGTAAAGCCAGATTTGCTCTTGAGTGTGAATACACTGCTGCTGCCTATTTACAGCCAGGCACATCAATTGATAATTTTGGAATTATCGATAATTCTGAAGTAGTTGGAAACATTAGGTTATTAATGGGAGTATATTATTTCTTTTAATAGCGTACTTTAGATTATTATTAAGCTTGTATATTATCAACTAATCATATATTAAAATGTTTAATCAGGAAGAGCTCAGTACAAGTTTGATCCTTGCAATTCATCCACGCATTCCTTTTACAAGGATTGGAGTTTATTTGAATAAGCAGGTTATTTTTCTTAAAAAAATTATACATGATCAGAATGAACTGGATAAATTTACCGGTTTTCCTGATCAGACTGAATTCAGATCGAAACAAATCCTTAAAGAGCTGAAGGAAAATGATATAGATATTGAAAACATTAGAATAGTTATATCGGGAGGAGGATTATTAAAGCCGGTTAGTGCAGGTATATTCGAAATGAACGATTCTATTAAAAAAGATTTAACAAATGGTTTTTACGGCGAAGATGTCCTTAATCTTGGCGGCCTTATATCAAACAAAATCACTCAGGCATTACCAGGTGCCAGAGCATTTATCGTTGATCCTGTTTCAGTTGACGAGTTTAATGATTTAGCACGTGTTTCCGGGCATTCTGCTTTTACCAGAAAATCTGTTTTTCATGCATTAAAACAAATTTCTGTTGTTAAAGAGCATGCAAAAACAGTTATGAAAAAGTATAATGAACTGAATCTGATAGTATGTTATCTGGGAAATGGTATTACTATTGCTGCACATAAACAAGGAAGGGTTATTGATTCTACTCAGGGCCTGGACGGTGATGGCCCGTTTTCAATTACCCGAAGTGGTAGTTTACCTTCCGGAGATTTAGTAAGACATTGTTATAGTGGAAAAAATACTCTGGATGAAAGCCTGAAAATGATTTCCTGTAAAGGAGGACTATATTCATACCTCGGTATAAATAACGGATATGAAATTGATTTACTAATACAACAAGATAACGAAAAAGCAAAGTTTTATTTTAAAGCCATGGCATATCAGGTTCTTAAAAATATTGGATCAATGTATGCTGTGCTAAAAGCTGATGTTGATGCAATATTATTAACCGGTGGCCTTACAAATTCTGAATTTTTTCTTAATGAAATTATTGAAGGACTTGAAAAATTTCCTCCCGTTCATATATATTCCACAGATGATATTATGGAAATTCTTGCAAAAAATGCATTTTCCTTACTTAACAACGAAACCGAAATAATTAACTATTAACTGATAATCTGACATTTACATTTTTGGCAAAGTATTTGCATTATTCTAGTTAAAGATTAATAACTAAAACTAGATATAATGAAAAAATATATTGTAATAGCGGTAATGTTCATATTTGTTAGTTCAAGTTTTGCACAGTCCTCAAAGAGGACAACTGCTAAAAAATCAACTAAGGCGAAAACAGAAACCAGGTCTAAGAAAAGCTCCACTTCTTCAAGGAAAAAAGCTGCCAAGGTTAATATTTCATCAAAAAGCAATCAAAAGGCTGCAAAAAAGAAGCCTGCAACCAGATCTATAGCTAAGTCTGCTACATTATCTAATTCCAAACGTTCTGCCAGCAAAAAAAGCAATGCTGTTTCTTCTAAGAGAAGCTCCGGAAATAAAACTTCAGCTGTTAGAACTTCTGCAAACAGAAGCTCAAATAATAGAACTACTGGTAATAAAACTTCAGGAACCAGAACTATATCCTCTGTTAGAAACGCTGTAAGAAGTAATTCAGGTACCAGAACTTCTTCTGATGAACGCGGAATTACAAATACCAGAATAAATAAAGCTAAAGACAGAAAAGCTGTTAGGAATAATGTAGCTCATAAAACTAATTCCGGAATATCCAGAACATCAAGGATAGCAAGGCATAAAGGATCATGGAATGTAAAAAGGCCTGTTTCTATCGAAATTAGGAGAGTCAGGTATCCCTATCGCCGTCCTCACATGCATAATGTATTCTGGACAAGAAACCGATATATGTCTTTTATAAACTATTATCCATTTCATACACATTGGACCCTGAATATAGGGAGCCAGATAGAAAGCGTTTCAGCTTATGATGCAGCTTATTATGAGGGAGAAGTTAAAGCAGTTTATGGTAAAGTTGAAGATGTATTTTATTCTCCGGAAGACAGAAACTACTATCTTTATTTTGGTGCTCCTTTTCCTTATCACGATTTCAGTATAGTAATATCAAGAAGGGATGCAAAAAGAATAAGTATGTTTCCTGAATGGTATTTTGAAAACAGTCATATATGTGTTACAGGATTGATAACATGGTTTGATGACAGGCCGGAAATTATAGTAAAAAGTCCTGGTCAAATTCACAGATATTAATAAAAAAAGGGCTTCGGCCCTTTTTTTATTTCCAACACATAACTTATAACAAAATGCATACTAGTTACTCAGAATAAGCAGCTTACCTTTTCCTTTTGATATAAATATTTTGCTGTTTAAACCATATTCTGTTTCTTCCTGAAAATTTTCTACTTCAGGAGCATAAAATTTGACATTTGCAGGATCAATACCCAGTTTAGTCCAATTTATATTTAATCTTACATCAACATCATTATCTGCCCAGCTTCCCAGAGAAATCAATACTTTATTACTCTTAATATATACTGTGGCAAGTACATCTTTTCTATTTGTTGTAACAGGGCAATTTTCCGACCAGTATCCTATCATCTTGCTGTCTTCAATTCCAAAATCATCCCATATTTTCCATACGGGCTTTGGATTACCCGACCAGGGTAAACGCGCTGTCATACCATATACCATACCTCTCCATGGATTGCCACCTCCCTGAAGCATTTCGCCCATCAGTCCGAATGGTATTCCTGAACATTCAATTAGCCAGAAATCAGGCTTGGAATTATAATCAAAATATTCTCCAAACCATAAGCGATTTATATATGGAAAATGCTCAAGATACAAATGAGCTGAATTAACAAAACCATCTCTGTTATTATACTGATTAGCTGAATGAAGATCAATAAGTGAACCCTCCCTGTTATTATCAAGTATTTTTCTAACTCTTTTCATTATTGATCTGTCGAATGCAACATCGTCAATATATAAACCATCGATTCCTATATTTCTGGATACCCAATCGAGACCTTCCAGATAATAATTATGCCATCTGGAAACTCCTGAATTAATAACCGCTGCATCCTTAAGGCTAGGTACAAACCAGGCAGCTATATAATTATTACCCAGGTGTTCCTGAAGCCATGAAAATCCACCACCCGGTCCATATGAAAGTATTTCATTGCCAAGGCTCCTTAGTGCAAAAATCTCAGGAGCTTTATTTGACAATTCTCTAACAGTATAATATATTTTCACCTTGATATCTTTTTCATGGGCTTCATCAATATATTCCTTCATTTCTACAGGCCTAAGAAACGGATAATTAATGAAAGGATTAATTCGGTTTGCATGATGCACATTTATAACTGTTGATCCTGTTTCAACTATTTCTTCAACTGGTTTAAAACTGTGAAAATATCTGTTTTTCCAATGTCCTTTTGTATCTATTGTTTTAAAAGGTGTAATAAGAAGATTAAAATTAAAATTAAGCTCCTCTCCTGCCCTGATATTTCTTTCTCCACTATAAGCCCTGAGCTTAACAGTATTCGGGTCAGTTTCGAAAATTCTTATGCCTCCTTTACCATTATTAGACCATGATGGTGGCATATTAAGTGGTTTGGAATGATAAAAGTTGGTGTTAAGGGGGCGGATATAATTTTCATCTCTGAAACTGGTCTGAATACCAGCATTCACATCACCTATCCATGCGCCATCCTGGTTAAATTCAGGATCCCATGACCATTCTACACTAGATGGTCTGTATCCGCCTTTTTGACCCAGTCCCATCATATATTTTGCAGCATCTTTATTATATGGGATATCCAATCTTATGTCATTTACCTTGGTGTCGGAAACCGAGCTTAACTTCAGTTTAAAACCAACATAACCATCAAATTCCATTCTTGCATCACATGTCAGAATAAAATCACCACTTCTACTTTCAGCTTTCCAGCTTATAGAGCCATCATTTTTGTTAATAATCTCTGCTCCAATATTATTCCAGGCTAATTTTCTTCCACTTCCAGTAATAATATCAAACTTTATTGATGAAGAAATAATATCTCTTCCAACTTCCAGAATATCAATATTTTCAGGACTAAAATAGCTTTTTATTGTAGTTGGCAAACCATTATTACCAATACTAAGTTCTCTGCCTAAACAACTCAGTGTATTATTATTAACCTTCATTGGAATAAAGGGAGCCACTATTTCATCATTCAGGGCAATTTTAGAATCCAGCCATCTTAGGCGTGAATGACGCCAGGGTTCGTCGTCACCTTTAGCCTCAATCTTTTTATTTACAACCTTCAGACTAATATTAATTATTTGTTCATCTCCCCCATCAGCACTTATTCTTACCTCTCCTTTATATTTGCCAGGCTTTGCATCCTCAGGAACATTAATCCCACACCATAGAGCCTGTATCTTAGATTTATCAACAGAACATATTTTTGTCATTTTATTACCAGTCCAATCAATTCCTCCTGTATTAATACAATTTTGGTTTTCCTTTGATATAACTGAACTTCCTGATTTTAAATCAGTAAACTCAACACTTACAGAATTAATTTTCTTCTTATATGCAAATAATCCAATCTGAAAGGCATAATATTCTCCCAGCATTGCCTCAGCTTTAAATTCTTGTTTATATTCACGTTTCACCCATCTATAAGGTAAATCATCAGTCATTC
>JBHOTF010000004.1:0-72333 GCA_042584005.1 Bacteroidota bacterium | reverse complement strand
GACAGTCAACATGTGCATAATGTCGATTCGCAGTTTCATACTCAACGTGAGCCGTGTTAATTGTAATGCCTCTTTCCTTTTCTTCAGGAGCATTATCAATTGAATCAAAATCCATTATATCTGCAAATCCTTGATCATGTAAAACAATTGTTATTGCAGAAGTAAGAGTTGTCTTTCCGTGGTCAACATGGCCAATTGTACCTATGTTAACATGGGGTTTCGTTCTATTAAATTTTTCTTTAGCCATGGCTATTATACTTTAAGGTAAAATTATATGTTTAAACAATATTATTCATTTCATTCATCTGAAAAAGTTCATTCCAGAGCCAATGACGGGAGTTGAACCCGTGACCTCGTCCTTACCAAGGACGCGCTCTACCACTGAGCTACATCGGCGAAAAAGAGCGGGAAACGAGATTCGAACTCGCGACCCTCAGCTTGGAAGGCTGATGCTCTACCAACTGAGCTACTCCCGCTTTTGTGGGGGGAGGAGGATTCGAACCTCCGAAGTCGTACGACAACAGATTTACAGTCTGCCCCAGTTGACCGCTTTGGTATCCCCCCAAAATATTATATTTTGGAGCCAATGGAGGGATTCGAACCCACGGCCTGCTGATTACAAATCAGCTGCTCTGACCAACTGAGCTACATTGGCAGTCAATTATATGTAAAAGAACTAATTCACACCGAATTTTTCGGTTTGCAAATTTATAAATTTAAATTTTATGCGCCAAAATAATATATAGATTTTTTGCAATTATTTTACAAGCTCCTGTATTTCTTTTCTTTATGTTTAATTAATTGCTTTTTAAGTGCATCTATGGATTGATCTGTTGCTTCCTCAAAAGTACGGCACTGCTTTTTCACAAACATCTCTGCTCCTTTGACCTTCATCTTTATTTCAACAACCTTGTTTTCTGGTGCTTGCGACTTCTCAAGCCTTAAAAATACCTCTGAATTAATCACACCATCAATATAATTTTCGAGTTTATTAATTTTAGAATTAATAAACTTCTCTAATTTAATATCTGCATCAAAATGCACCGAATGAATTGTTATCTCCATATTTAAATCCTCTTAAATGAATAATTATGCTCGTGGATGAGCTTGTTTATATATCGATTTGAGCTTTTCAAAACTAGTATGTGTATATATTTGTGTTGCTGCAAGATTTGAATGTCCCAGAAACTCCTTTATGGCGTTCAAATCAGCTCCGCTGTTCAACATTATTGTTGCAAATGTATGTCTTAAAATATGTGGACTTCTTTTATCAATTGTAGTTACAAAACTCAAATATTTGTTTACAAGCCTGTAAACAAATTTAGGATAAAGCACCCCCCCTTTATCTGTAATAAATAAATAAGGATTAGTCCCTTTACTAAATTCCCTATTTCGTATGTTTATATATCCTGATAACTCTTTACTCAAATTCTTACTTAAAGGAATCAATCTTTCTTTATTTCTTTTACCAAGAACCAATATAGTTAATTTTTCATTATCAAAATCATTATTCTTAATATTTATTAATTCGCTTAACCGTATTCCTGTACAATAAAGAATCTCAATAATCAGTTTATCCCTTACTCCGGAAAAGTCAGCTCCAAACTCAACTTTGTCTAATAGAAGATCCATTTGTTTTTCTTCAACAAAATAAGGAAGATTCTTTTTAAACTTTGGTTGAAGAACTTTATCCATAGGATTAATAGAAATATAATTATTTCGTATTAAAAATTTGTAAAATGATTTTAATGTTGAAATTTTTCGGTTAACAGTCCTTGTTGACAAACCATTTTCAATCAATTCTACCACCCATTTTCTAATTAAATGATGATCTGTGTTAATCTCGATCTGTTTTCCATAGTTTTTTTTACAAAATATGATATATTGTTCAAGATCTGTTTCATAGGAAGATAAAGTATGAATTGAATATCTTTTTTCGAATTGAAGATATTTCAGAAATAAATTTTTAACCATAAAACAAATGGGATGTTTTATTTTAATAACGAAAAAAGAAAAAAAAAAGTTTCAACTAATGAAACTTATTATCGAAGTTTATTCATTTTCCTCATCATGCTGTAATTTCTGAACATACACAGCATGCTGCATTGCTTCTCTATTAACAACAGAAGGTTTTTTATATGCTTGCCTTTGGCGTAATTCTTTAATAACGCCTGTTTTTTCAAATTTTCTTTTAAACTTCTTCAGGGCTCTTTCAATGTTTTCGCCCTCTTTAATGGGAATTACAATCATATACATTTAAATTTTGAGCTGCAAAGGTATATATAATGAAATTATTATTCAAATTTTTTTCTAATCATAATATATCCCGAAACTTTAGAAAAAATACTATCATTTAATAAGTCATTGGAATTAAGCTCATTTACATGAGAGAACATACCCTTTTGTGATCTGTAATTTATTATTTTCCTTGCATTCTGATAATCCAAATAGGGATGCCGGCTTAAATCTTTAATATTTGCGAAATTAATATCAATTTTTATTATTTTTAGTGTATCGATAAAAATTCTTTCTTTTATGTTTTCATAAACATCTTGTTTAATACCATAAACCTCCAACATTTGATCCTTAATAATAAAACCTCCTAACAAGTTTCTGAACTTAACTATCCTTTTTGCCAATTTTGGCCCTATACCAGGCAAATTAATGAATTCAGAACTATCAGATGAATTCAGATCAATATTCATGTTTAATATATTTTCTGATCTGTATTCTTTTTTAATATTTATATAGGGTTCTAGATCAGAATATTTATCTTCATTCAATCCATAGATTTTTAATAAATCCTTTTTTTCATAAAATCGTCCGCCTGCTTTCAGATAACTTTTTATAGTATTTACAGTTTTTTTACTAAAACCTAGTTTTATAAGTTCTTGTTTACTGGCAGTATTGGGATCAAAGCTGAAATAATCTTGCTGAACTGAAGATATATTTTTCGATTGATGCTCCTTCTTAGCAGGATTATCTAAAGATATTAATAACCCTTCTAACTCATTTTTAAAATCAGAAAAATCAATTTTCTCTTCCGGAATTATAGATGATATAATACCAGGAACAAAAAACAAACAGGTCATTATCACAATCAATATCCTGATTCCGTTTCTTTCACTTCTTGTGAAATAAAAGTATTCTTTTATATAATTAATTGTTTTCAATAAAAGGCCGCATATATATATAATTATATGCAGCCAGATATTATTAATGGAAATATTTTATACTATGAACTCAAATTTATTAGTCCGATTGCATTAAGGAATACAATTGCAATTGCAATTGGCGCAATAAACTTAACGATAAACATATATGCAGGAAAAAAACGTGCTTTGAAAGTTCCCCCACTTGAAAACTCATCATATATGTCCTTTTTCTTAAGCTGCCAGCCAACAAAAACCACAATACATAAACCGCCAATTGGTAATAATAAGTTTGCCGAAATATAATCAAACAAACTAAATATATTCAAACCAAATATTGTAAACCCTTCTATTTCACCTCTTGACAATGAACAAAGTACTCCTAGAAATAAAATTCCGGTAGCAGAGAGGACAGTAGCTTTCTTTCTTGAAATCTTTAATTCCTCGGTAAAATATGCTACAATTACTTCAAGCAATGAAATAGTTGATGTTAATGCAGCCACACCAATAAGTACAAAAAACAATAACGCAAAAATATATCCACCAGGCATTTGCTGGAATATATTTGGTAAAGTAATAAAAATAAGGCCTTCACCTGCTGCAGGGTCTATTCCAAATGCAAATACTGCGGGGAATATTGCCACTCCGGCCAGAATAGCAATTAAAGTATCAATAATGGAAACCTGAATGGCGGTATTCGGGAGATTGTCTTTTTTGCTTATATATGAGCCATAAGTAATCATTGTCCCCATACCAAGACTCAAAGAGAAGAATGCCTGGCCAAGGGCACTTAGAATAACATCTCCATTTATCTTCGAGAAATCCGGCTTGAATAAAAATGCCAGACCTTTCTCTGCACCAGGAAGAGTAACCGATCTGACACATAAAATAATAATAATAACAAGTAAAACAGGCATTAATATTTTAGCATATTTTTCTATTCCTTTTTTTACTCCAGCCATAATTATTCCGGCTGTCATTGCCATAAATATTATTTGCCACATTATAGGTTTAAATGAACTTTGCGTAAAACCTTGAAACATAGCTGTTATTTCTGTTGCATCTTTTCCGCCAAAACCATTTTTAACTGCCTGAAAAATATACTCTAAAGTCCAACCGGCAACAACTCCATAAAAAGCAAATATCATAAATGCTGCAGCAACACCCATCAGTCCAACAATATGCCAGGGTTTTCCCGGAGCAAGTTTTTTAAATGTTCCAATTGGATTTCTTTGGGCTCTTCTACCGATAATAAATTCAGAAAGCATCAGAGGAACACCTAAAGCAAAAATAAATACCAAATAAACCACAAGAAAAGCACCTCCGCCATTTTCCCCGGTCTCATATGGAAATCTCCAAATATTTCCCAGTCCTATTGCCGAACCTGCAGCAGCTGCAAGAATTCCTAATTTGGATCCAAAATTATCTCTTTTTCCCGGATTAATATTTGCCATTTTTAAAAATATTAAAGTAATATATAGTTTATCTACTTACTGGTATATGAATTTTCTGAATATAAAACCCACAATGATACAAAAAAACTTCTTTTATTAAAACATCTAAACGAGGAGTATCAACTGACAGAACTTTAATCAATTGATTTCTAAAAGAGAATGGTTATTTGTTATAAAAAATAATATTAATTTCTATTGATACAATTCAGATCATCAAAAGCGATTTTTAATCTTTTCGCCATTGATTTTTCTCCTTCTCTTATCCAGGCTCTGGGATCATATTTTTTCTTGTTTGGTTTATCTTCACCATCAGGATTACCAATCTGGCCCTGTAAATAATCGGTGTTTGTTTTGTAATATTCTTTTACGCCATCCCAAAAAGCCCATTGGGTGTCTGTATCAATATTCATTTTAATTACTCCATAACTTATTGCCTCGCGAATTTCTTCTTGTAGAGAACCGGATCCTCCATGGAATACAAAATTTATTTCATTTGGACCTATCCCTAATTTCTCGAAAACAAGACTTTGTGAATTTTTTAATATTTTAGGTTGCAGTACAACATTGCCGGGTTTATAAACTCCATGAACATTACCAAAGGAGGCAGCAATAGTGAATTTATTACTTATTTTAATTAATTCACCATAAGCATAAGCAACATCATCTGGTTGAGTATATAACTTTGAATTATCCATTTCTGTATTATCCACACCATCTTCTTCACCTCCTGTGCATCCAAGTTCTATCTCAAGGGTCATATCCATTTTATCCATCCTCTTAAGATAATCTTTACAGATAGAAACATTTTCTTCCAGAGGTTCTTCGGATAGATCAAGCATATGTGAACTATATAATGGCTTTCCATATTGTTTATAATGTTTCTCTCCGAATTCAAGAAGGCCATCTATCCATGGAAGAAGTTTTTTTGCTGCATGGTCAGTATGCAATATTACGGGCACTCCATAAACTTCTGCCATGGTATGAATATGTTTAGCCCCTGCAACACCACCCATTATAGATGCAAGATGATTTTCGTTACTTAAAGATTTCCCGGCAAAAAATACTGCTCCTCCACTTGATAATTGAATAATTACTGGAGAATTAGCTTCTTTAGCAGCTTCAAGTACAGCATTTGCTGAATGAGTTCCAATAATATTCACAGCAGGCAAGGCAAAATTATTTTCCTTTGCAATACTGAATATTTTCTGTACATCATTTCCGGTTACAACCCCAGGTTTTACCACTTCAAATATTTTTTTACTCATGTTATAAATTTTTCAGAAATTAATAGCTATTAAATAATATTATTAAAATAAAATAAATATACATAAATACAGAACAATCTTAGTTATAGGCTAAGGTTTTAAAATGGATAAGCAATCCCAAGATTCAACATCAGATGGTTCCACTGAAATTTTCCATTACCAGGGACCCATCTGTTACTCAACGGATATGCAGGATCTCTCAGTTTATAGCCAACATCTAAGCGGAGCAGAAAAAAACGAAAATCCACTCTTGCTCCAAGTCCTGTACCAACCGCAATTTCTTTGTAAAAACTATTTAATTTAAAAAGTGATCCTTCTCTATCGTCCGAATTATTAATTGCCCATATATTTCCTGCATCAAGGAAAACAGCTCCTTCAAGTTTCCAAAAAAGGTCAAATCTGTATTCAAGGTTTAATTCGATCTTAATATCACCCAATTGGTTTGGATAAAACCCCTTACTTTCACTTTCATCCATAACATAGGATCCAGGGCCTAAAGATCTTGCCTGCCATGCTCTTATTCCATTTGCACCTCCTGAATAATATTTCTTTTCAAACGGCATCACATTCATATTACCATAAGGCAAACCTGCGCCAATAAAGACTCTGCCAACTATTGAACTTGATTCATTAAGCCACTTATATCTACGAAGCTCAATATCTGTTTTCACAAATTGCGCATATCGGGTGCCAAATAATTGGTATGAATTTTCTGTTTTTTTTGAATTAATGATTTTATTAAAGCCTGTAATCAAATTCCCTCCTGATTCAAGATTTATTCGAAAAAAAGAATGATCTGCATTTTTGTTTGTTTGAAAATTATTAAATTCTATACTATATCTTGAAACCGAAACAAGGTGTGTTTTAAATGAATTTTCGATATATGTTCCTTTAATGATATCACTAAAATTACTACTGATATCTGTAACATTAACAAAATTAAATTCAATAGGATTAACAATATGGCTTATGTAAGCTGTACTATTCCATAAATATCCAAAATTCAGGTTAGTAATAAGACGAGTGTAATCCGGCCTTTTTTGAAAATTGTATACAAAGTTTAATGATGTTTTTGGATGGAATCTTTTGAAAAAATTATCCATTCTGAATGGTAGAAAAAATTTGGGGGAATTAATTGTTGCTTCAAGTCCGTATTTTATTATTTTATCCAGGTTGTTATCATTATCATTAATCATTTCAACAGCACCAATAAATTTAAGATCAAAACTTTCAGCACCCCTAAAAAGGTTCCTGTGTTTATATGATAAATTACCAGCAATGCCCAAATTGCCATTTGAATGGGTTCCGTCAAGAGCATAAACCAGTTCTTGAGATTTATGCGGTGTCAGTTGAATAATACATTCAAGATCAGTTGACCCTAAACTGGTTCCTGATGAATCGGGAATTTCCTGAAAATAAATACCAGGGTTTCCTTTAAATACTCCAAGAGAACCAAGATTTTTGGAAGTTTGCTCAACATCGTAATAATTATAGAGTTTGCCTTTCTTTATATAGTTAGTTTCAATAAGTACATTAGGTTTAATATTTAATTTGTCATTATAAATAAATTTAATTTCTTCTTGAACAATTGTATCAGCATTTATTATAGTGTTCTCATCCATAAGAACAGTTTTAGGATCGTAGTTAGTTTCAAAGCTTATTTCCCTGACATGATATAATAAATGTTTACCTCCATTAATGGTATCTCCCTGCACATTACCAATAATGACTGAAACATCAACCAGATTATTTGACAAACTATAATAAACTATATATTGAACATAATCTTTGGAAAATTTATAATAGCCATTGTTTTTTGCAATTGCAGTTATTCTTTCTCTATCATTTTCAAAAATTTCCCTGTCTTCTATCTTTCCTGCCTTTACCTGAAAGGTAGATGTGTCAGCAAGAATAAGTGACCAAAGATCTTCATTCAGAGTATCCTTATCATACTGATAACTAAGATTTCTTATAATTCTCGGCTGATTTAATTCAACAATATAATAAACTTCAGCTTTTCTTTTTTCCAACTTAACAGAATCTCTTACAATAGCATTATAATAACCTTTTGTTTCCAGATATTTTGTTAATTGTTGGGTAGTGTTATTCGTCACATACTCATCAAATATTATTGGTTCTTCACCTATTTTGTGTAGCCATCCACTTATTCCACCTGATGATCCCACTTTCGATAAATTATATAGTCCCAGATGAAATCTTACAACTCCGAATATCTTTTTATTGGGCTTTTGTTTCAAATAGCCTTTCATTTCATCAATATTAAACTTACTATTATCAGTAATTATTTTTGTTTTATTCAACAGGTAGCTGTCTTCTGAAACATGTTTGGTTACATTACATGAAAAAAGAATTAATATTGTGAAAATAAAAATTAGAAATCTAAACGATTTGTATATTGAATTATGCTTCCTGTGGCTCTTCAAAATTATGATTTTTCAATATGATCTTCATCTAAGACAAATATATTATTTAATAATGTAAATAATAAATTATACCTTGCATTTTCAATAATTAATAACTCCTCCGGATAATAATTATTATACAGTATTTCAAAAGTTTATGTTGAGCAAAGAACAAATCAAGCATATTAAATCGCTTAGAATAAAAAAATACAGAAATTTATATCGTGAATTTATTGCAGAAGGTGATAAAATAGTTGCTGAACTTTACCACCGAAATAAACAAGACACCAAAAGCCCTTTTAAAATAAAAAAAATATTTGCCTGTCCTGAATGGATCAAACAGCAGTCAATAAGCAGTCAAAACAGTGATTTAAAAATCTATGATCTTAAATCCGGAGAACTCGAAAAAATATCATCCTTAAAAACGCCTAATCAGGTTTTAGCAATAATTCATTTACCAGATCATAAAATAAATTATAATGAAGTGAAAAATGATTTGTCAATTTTTCTGGAGAATATTCAAGATCCTGGTAATCTCGGTAATATTATCAGAATTTCTGATTGGTTTGGAATAAAAAATATTTTTTGTTCTCCTGATTCAGCAGAAATTTATAACCCAAAAGTTATTCAATCTTCTATGGGATCATTTTCCAGGGTAAAAGTTCACTATATAGATATAAATTCTCTGATTGATAATCTGAATTATTCGATTCAAATTTACGGGACCTTCCTTGAAGGTGAGAATATTTATAATACTAAACTTAGTGAAACCGGAATTATAATTATGGGAAATGAATCAAAAGGGATTCACCCGAATCTAGAAAAACTAGTAACAAAAAAACTAAGTATTCCCACTTTTCCTGGAGATGAGGCTGAAATAAATTCTTTAAACGTTTCCGCAGCAACAGCGATAATATGTTCAGAATTCAGGCGTAGAATAAAAAGACAACATTCTTACAGACAATAATTTTGCTATTCAATATGAAATGAAAGGACCATTATTTTTGAATATAGTCCATTAAAATTCATTGTATAATCCATATATTCCGGTGTGGAAATTTCTGAAAATACGTTACGTAAACCTATAGAAAATTTCAGCTCTGTGGCTACTCTTACATTTTGCAGATAAGAAACAAATCCAACACCCAGTTCATAATATATATCAAAAATTTTCACAAGTCGTTCTGCAACACGTCCTCTAACAAGTTCACCTCCTGTCAGGTCAAAACGAGCATTAAATCCGCCTATAAGATATGGAGCAAAATTGTTATGTCTTTTCGCCCGATATTTATAAAGCAATGGCAATTCTACAAATACAGTTTCAATTTTTGGAACCAGAGTAGAATTGTCAATTCTTATATCTCTTTGCCCAAAAGATATTCCTGGAAGAAAACGCAGGCTGGTATACTTTGTAATTGAAAGATCTGACACCATTCCAATAAAAATTGCAGCATTTTTAACATTAAGTCCCCCGCCATGCCCTTCATTAAATGACATTCTGTAATCCATAACACCAATTCCTACTGTATATCCCAGATGAAATTTTTTCGATTCTATTATGGGAAGATTTTTTGGACGGAAACTTTGTCCAAAGGCGGTGACACCAATTATAAAAAGTATTATAAAAAATGATCTTCTCATATTTTTCAGAATTTGCAACAAACAGATGTTAAAACATCATAAAATAATCCTTTACTAATTATTAAAAATTAAATATATAAAATAACATTTAACTTATTAGCTATAACTAATAGTTTTCAAAATTAGTATTTCAAATTAAAAAAAGCTTAATGAATTATGTTATTATCCTTTTTTAAAGTTCTTTTTGCCAATCCAGAGTTTTTTTCTAACATGTTTAATATTTATTCTTTTAATCAATTGTCTGTAATATACAACTTAACAAAATGTAATTTTGATATTGTTTCCAGGACTGACTTTGATGATGTGTTTCATTACGAATTAAAATAAGGAATACTAAAAAACATAAGAGAATAATTCTGTATTTTTATACTTTTATAGGTGTAAAATTTTAACAGACAAATGAAAAAAACGGCACTAATAACCGGAGCAACTTCAGGAATAGGATATGCCACCGCCATTAAACTTGCTGAAAATGGATATAGAATTATTATTACAGGCAGACGAAAAAAATTACTTGATAAATTCACAGATTATCTGAAGAATAAGTTTGGCGAAGATTCCGTTTATAAATTAAACTTTGATATACGTTCAAAGGAAGCTGTTGAAAATGCTATAAATAGCCTTCCTGAGAAGTGGGAATCAATTGACCTTCTTGTAAATAATGCAGGACTTGCAGCCGGAGCAGAACCAATAAACGAAGGGATAGTAGACAATTGGGAACAAATGATAGATACCAATATTAAAGGTTTGCTTTATATTACAAGACTAATATCACCTGATATGGTTAAAAGGGGAAATGGACATATAATAAATATTGGCTCTATTGCCGGAAAAGAAGTATATGCAAATGGGAACACCTACTGTGCGACAAAATATGCTGTTGATGCTTTGACCAAAGGTATGCGAATTGACCTTCTTAAATATGGTATTAAAGTCAGCTCAGTTTGTCCGGGGGCTGTTGAAACTGAGTTTTCTTATGTAAGATATAAATGGGATAAAGAAAAAGCTGATAAGGTTTATGAAGGATTCACTCCATTATATGCTGAAGACATAGCTGAAGCAGTGCTTTTTGTTGCCTCCCGGCCGGAACATGTAAATATTAACGATATATTGATTATGCCAACTGCTCAGGCAAATGCAAATAATTTACACAAAAAAAACAATTAAAAAAGAGATGCTTTCTCATAACAAAGTGAAAAAAAATATTTTTAATTAATATGAAATGCACATGAAAAAATTATTAATATTCTCAGGATTATTTGTGATAACTGTAATATTCACAACAAAACTTTTTGCTCAACTTGATAATGTTGCCAATATGAGTGCCGAATGGGTTCGTACCGGTAATAGAAACGCGGCTGTGGATGGAGCTGATATTGTAAATTATAATCCTTCCGGCTTAACCAACCTTAAGAATGGATTTTATATTAATATGAGTAATCAGTTTCTTATTAGAACCCCATCACATACTTTTGATATTGGTTATGGTGAAAATACCTATAAACATGATGGTGTAGATGCATTCTTTCCTTCTTTTTATACTGCTTATAAGAAAGACAGGTATGCCTTTTACGCAGGAGGATATATTGCCGGTGGCGGAGGAGCAATTAATTATCCATCAGGTTCGATATCTACTGACCTGATTGGAAAACAACTGGTCGACAATCTTCCAGTTTTTAATTCATTCAGTGATCAACAATTAACCGGTTCATCAGCCTATCTTACTTTTACTTTTGGAGGAGCTTATAAACTTAATAATTTAATCACTGTTTCAGTGGGTGGACGTTATATAGACGCAAGTAAAAATACAAATGCAAGTATACTTATGATTGGATCATCACCAACGGTTATTGACACTCCATTTGAAATCGATCTGGAAGATAAAACTTCCGGCTTTGGTGGCATTATTGGATTAACTTTGGCGCCAAGCAATCAGGTAAATTTATCTATTCATTATGAAACCAGAGTTAAACTCGATTTTGAAACTACTGTGAATAAAGATGATACAAATACTTTTTTAGATAAGGATACTTATCGTAGAGATTTACCCTCTGCATTGTATCTGGGGCTTCATATCCAGGTAAATGAAGAGGCCTGGCTGGAAGGTAATTTTAATTATTATTATCAAACTCTTGCTGAGTGGGGCAAAACAGAAGTTGATAGTATGGAATGGTCAAATATTGCCGGAGACTCGTATAAAGCAGGCATGGCTATGGGATTCCAGGTTTCTCCCAAACTGGAATATAGTATAGGTGGCACTTTTACAGGATTTAATTACGATGATAAAGAAAGGTATTTTTCAAGAATCGGTTCATTTGAAGTAATGAAATATAATTACCTTAGTATTAATACCGGAATCAAATACACATTAAGTGATAAAATTGATATTAATTTTGGAATAGCAAGATCGTTCTGGAAAAAAGGAAGCATAAAACTATATGATACTTATGATGTTTCTGTGAAGAACGGAGCATGGATAGCTGCTCTGGGATTAAATATTAATCTTTTTGGAAGGAACGAAGAAAAAGGTGTGTATTATTATTAATTAATCAATTCTATCTTATAAAACCTGATTATCTTTCATCCAGACAAATGCCTCTTCAATAGCCTTTTTTACTGATGTTTGTGGTAAATTAAGATCTGAAACTGCTTTTTTTGATGTATAATAATGGCCTTCCAAAGACATTCTTGCCATTTGATAATTAACTGAAGGCTGATATTTTCCAATCTTTGCCAAAAAAGTTAGTAATCGGCTATACAAAAGCACTATTGGTGCAGGCAAATATATTCCAGGCGGTTTAACGCCAGCGACTTCAGCAATTAAGGTAAAAGCTTCTTTATAATTAAGATTTTTATTTGCCAATAAATAACATTCCCCTATCACCCCCTGAACTACAGCATTAGCTATGGCAACACACACATCTTTTACAGCAATATAATTTCTTCCTCCTTTTGTATAGCCTGGCACTTTTTGCTTGTAAATTGATTCAATCATTGTAGCACTACCAAATTTTGAGGGGAATGGCCCGAACATAAAGGCCGGGTTTACTATTATTGCAGGAAAAGAATTATTCTTCACTTCATCTAATACCAATTTATGTGCTTCATATTTAGTATCCATATAGTCCATTTTGTATTTTCCGGCCATATATGGCTGATTTTCATCACCAGGATTTTCTTTTGAACCAAAACCAAATGAATTAGCAGTCCCAATATGAATAAATCGTTTTATTTTATGCTTTTTCGCTGCCTCAATAATATTTTTTGTTCCTTTAATATTTACATTTTTCTGAATATCTGAACGATATGGCCATATGGAAGTTATTGCAGCAGTATGAATTACAATATCGCAATCTTTCATTGCAAGATCAATTGTTTCAGGCAAAAGTAAATCACCATAGCTGATATCAATATCAAGATTTTTAATTGTATGCGGATCTATGCCAGACTGTACAAAAGCAACAATAGAATAATTCCTGCTGAGCAATTCTCTTAACAGATTACTTCCAACAAAACCATCAGCACCTGATACAAAAATTTTTAACATTAAATAAAATTTTATTATCGTTTAATTTATTATTATCTCCACATTCTACTATCTTTTCCTTTATCACAACAGCCTATTGGAACAAAAACTCCACATGACCTGGTACAAATACAACAGCAAATACATTTTTCATTATCTACCTTTGGTGCATCAAATCCTTCCTGAGTTATTGCATCAACAGGACATAGTTTAATTGTAGGGCATATGTGATTTTTAGGGCAAAGTTCTTCTCTAATTATTATCATAAGTTTTACTTTATTAATTATTGATGGTAAAATTATATTAAAAAAAATTAAATTTGGTATGTCAATACAAAATCCTTACAAATGAAAAAATATATTTTATTATTAGTTATATCGATATTCATAATTTCTTGCAATTCAATAAAGAATGAGGATCAGGAAGAGTGGATAAAATTGTTTAACGGTAAGAACCTTGATGGCTGGGATATAAAAATTACCGGATATAATTTGAATGATAATTATAATAATACTTTTCGTGTAACAAATGGCATATTAAGTGCCTCTTATGATAATTATGACAATTTTAACGGAGAATTCGGTCATATTTTTTATAATGAAAAGTTTTCATATTATAAATTAAGAATTGAATACCGATTTGTAGGAGAACAAGTCCCCGGAGGGCCGGGATGGGCATTCAGGAACAGTGGTGCCATGCTACATTCCCAATCAGCAAAAAGCATGAAAAAAGATCAGAGCTTTCCTACATCAATCGAATTTCAACTTTTGGGTGGTAATGGATCAGATGAGCGACCAACTGCAAACTTATGTACTCCTGGCACACACTATGAAAAAAATGGAGAGTTAATAAAACAACATTGTACAAATTCAACGTCAAAAACATTTCATGGTGACCAGTGGGTTCGGGTTGAAGCAATTGTTTTGGGAGATTCTCTAATAACTCATATTGTTGAAAATGATACTGTGCTTATTTACAGCAAACCTCAACTTGATACAAATGATGCTAATTATGAATCTGTGCTAAAACAATACGGAAGTAATTTTATAAATGAAGGCTATATTTCCCTTCAGGGTGAAAGCCACCCTGTCGAGTTCAAAAAAGTTGAATTGCTAAACCTGAAAGGCTGCACTGATCCAAAGGCAATAAATTATAAAAGTTATTTTGTGAAATCGGATAATTCCAGATGTATTTATAAGTAACGAGTGACGAGTGACGAGTTGACAATGCCTAAATAGCGTTGACGTTTTTTTTACTATCCACTACTTCTTATAGCTTATTGAAATTCCTGATCTGCTTGATCTATCAATTTTTGTTTCCATATTATCCAGTGTTTCTAAATAATCAAGCATATCCCCTATTCCCCTTTGCCGGGTACCAGCAACATTATGTGCTGTAAAACAACCACCAGATTTAATTTCTGGTAATATATCAATTAAATAGTTTTTATACCAGCCTTTATCAGCATCACAAAAAACAAAATCGAATGGCCCCTTAATTTTCTTAACAAGCACATGAGCATCAGCAAGTCGTGCATCGATATAATCGGAAAGTCCAACTTCTTTAAAATTTGCTAAAGCTTCATTATGCCTTTTTTCATCAATTTCAATAGTAATTAGTTTCCCTCCTGTTTTACTCAATGCCCATGCAATCCATATTCCTGAATGTCCTGTTGATGTTCCTATCTCTAATGCTGTCTTATAGTTATTCTTTATAATGATATCATATAAAAGTTTTCCGTCAGATTCCGGAACATTCATATCTCTCCATGAATATTTATTGCTTTCAAGAAATTTCCTGACCTTCCTGTCAATTTCATTATTTTCTTTTATGTTCTGTCCAGTAATACCCTGAACCAGGAAAGCAAGAATCATAATTCCAACAAAGACAAATTTTTTAGAAAGTTTTGTTTCCATAGGTGTATATTTAAATATTATTAGATCAGTGTTTACTTAGATTAAAAAAAAATCAAAAGGTTTAGCAGGATTAACTATTTATTTTTAGACATTTGTGAAATTATTTTAAAATAAAACTATTGATATGTTTAAAAAATTGTTTTTATTTCTGTTTCCAGCACTTATGCTGGCAGCACAAAGCGACAAACCTGCCTTCAGGCTTTTCGATGATCAGGGTGTTGTTGTAAAATATGAGAAACTATTAAAAGATTGTGAAGAAGCCGACATAATACTTTTTGGTGAATTACACAATAACCCTATAGTTCATTGGTTACAATATGAATTAAGCAAAGATTTGTTCGAAATTAAAGGAGATAATCTGGTTCTTGGTGCAGAAATGTTTGAAACCGATAATCAGTTAATCCTGAATGAATATCTTGATGGTTTAATTTCTGTTATAAGATTTGAAACTGAAGCTAAATTATGGCCAAATTATAAAACCGATTATAAACCATTGGTGAATATGGCCAAGGATAATAAACTAAAATTTATTGCTACAAATATCCCCAGAAGATATGCTTCTATGGTAAGTAAGGGTGGTTTCGAATTACTTGAAAAGCTTACGGATGAAGCAAAAAAAATGATTGCCCCATTACCTATACAGTATGATGCAAACCTAAACTGTTATAAAAGCATGCTTAGTATGGGAGGGGGAGCAATGGGACAACATGTAAATATCAATTTACCAAAAGCCCAGGCAATTAAAGACGCTACTATGTCGAATAATATTTACAAAAACTGGGAAGAGGGCAAAACATTCATTCATTATCACGGAACTTATCATTCCGATAATTTTGAAAGTATAGTTTGGTATTTGAAACAAAAAAATCCTGATTTGAAAATTCTTTCTATTGGGTCGGTTTCACAAGAAATTATTGACAAGCTGGATGAAGAAAATCTTGGAAAGGCTAATATTATTATATGTGTAGCAGAATCAATGACAAAAACTTATTAGTTTTTCACAGTTTTGATTCTTCCATAACTAGATATTGAAAACCCCCTGCCTGCCAATAATAATAGGCATTATTATAAATCGACAGAAATTATATTTGCCTTTTCTGTTAATAACCTTTTTTTAAAATCCGACAAATTATTATTTAACTTTAGTTTTTTAGTAATTAAAATACTAATGGCAATTAAAAGTCTGAGAAAAATACTGATTCCACTTTTCATCTCAATGGTATTCTTCACCATAAATGCTCAGACAAATGAAAAAACAATTAAAGCTGTTAAAGGTGATGGAATATACAAATTATTACAACGGAACGGCCTTGATCCTGCCAAATATTTAAATTCATTTATTGAATTAAATAAATCAAACCTGGGAAATAATAACAGTTTATTTGCAGGGCGTGATTATATTCTTCCTTCATCAGATAACATTAATACAGAAAGTGCCGAAAGTGTAACAAGCGTTGACTATCCTATTTTTGGCAGTAAATACTCCAAAGTTGAAATAATCGACAATCAGCTAAAAGGCACAGTTTATTATTTAGTTGCAGGACATGGCGGGCCTGATCCTGGAGCATTAGGCAAATATGGTAATTATACTTTACCGGAAGATGAATATGCCTATGATGTAACACTTAGATTGGCCAGAAGCCTGATAAGCCATGGTGCTCTGGTTTATCTAATAGTACGTGATATGAATGACGGGATCAGAGATGAAAGTATTCTAAAAATTGACAGGGATGAGGTGTCGTATCCAAATCTTTCAATGCCTCTGAATCCTTTGAAAAGGTTAAAACAAAGAACTGATGAAATAAACAAACTTCATAAACAGCACATTGGGAAATTCCAAAGACTCGTTGTAATTCATCTCGACAGTAATATAGAATCAGAAGATATTGACGTTTTCTTTTATTATCACGAGAGAAGCATAGCTGGGAAAAATCTTGCACAAAAAATTCATAAAACTTTAAATAATAAATACAAGGAATATCAGCCCAGCAGAGGTTATCATGGTTCTATTTCAACAAGAAGCAGCCTGTATATGTTACGTAAAACTGATCCCCCCACTGTTTTCATAGAACTGGGAAATATCAATAACCCACGCGATCAGCAACGCTTTTTACTTAATAATAATCGTGAAGCCCTTGCAAAATGGATCGGCGAGGGAATAATTCTGGACTATAATTCAAAATAGATTTTGTATCAGGTAACAAGTAGCAGGTATTGGGATAATAATATGATTAAAACCGGTTTATTATTCCAAAATAGATTTTTCCGGAATTAAATTCAACAGGATTGCCTTGTTGACGGCCAAGAGCATAATTAAGTGTAAATATTCCTGCCCTGGTTTCAAAATCCACACCTACACCAAATCCAAATGGAGTATCAGAAAAAGTTGCAGTATCTTCTGGCTTCTGATAATATCCGCCATCAAAAAATGCATAAAAAGCAGAATTCTTCTCAAATAAATATCTAAACTCAATACTGGTAATACTGAAAGCTGAAGCAAAAAAAGTTTCTTCTTCAAATCCTCTGAAAGTTTTGAGCCCTCCTATTCTGAATAATTCGTTCTCAAATAAAGATTCTGCATATTTATATCCTGAATAATTCTTAAACCTGAGAGCTATTTTTTGAGCAATAGGCACATAGTAAGATATATCAGAAACAAATTCAAAATATTTTTCATTTTGGTCAGATTCCTGGGTTGTATTATCCGGTTGTTTTTTATTTCCTGCCCCAACATCAATCTTTAATAGCACACCCTTTCGGGGATTGAATCTGTAATCGAGATTTTCATAATTAAGACCCATCCCGTATATTTTCGTGTTAAAACCCCTAATATTTCCTTCATTAACAACTTCTATACCCGGAGATGATAATATGGAAGAAACTCTATTTCTGAAGAAAATATGATATGAATTTTCTCCTGAAAAAAAATATTCCAAACCAAAGTGGGAATTTGTATTCAGATATAAACTGTCCTTTTTAAATAATCCGAAACCGACATTAACACCAACAGGCAAGGAAAAAACAAAAGGATATTTAAATTCTGTTTCAAGCTTTTGTGATGTTGATTCGAGTTTTTTCCAGTTGAAAAATACTTTTTCTCCTATTCCAAAAGAATTATGCAATAAAAAACTTAGCTCGCCTTTCAACCCGAGTTTACCACTATATGAATCTCTTTGATATAAAGCAAGAATACCATTAAACCGATTGGCTTTCTTTTTATCGAGATATAAATACATTTTTGCCTTATCTCTGGTAAATTCAAGTTCAAATGGCCGGTGCTCTTGTAAAAATGCAAGTTCATTAAGTCTTTTACTAAGATCAAACACCAGTTTTTCACTATATGGCCCACCCGGAAAAATTCCTGTATATCGATTAATAAACTTTTTGGATATTTTTGCTTCCCCTTCAATATTCAAACTGTCGAATACAATTCTGTTATTTTCCTTTACAACAAGATTGGCCTTAATTTTTTCATTTTCAATTTTAACATTTTCAAGCTGTACAGATGCAAAAGGATAAGCATTATTTTCATACCAGCTGGTAATTTTCCCAATTGTTTTAAGATACTTCTTATAATAAACTGCTTCGTTGGCAAACCTTCTTTCATTAATTCCAGCTTTTTTTAAAACAGATTTATCAATCTTATCAACAGAAATATTTGTCCAATAATATTTGTGGCCGGGATTCAACCAGGCTGTGACATTATCACCAGAATATTTTATCGAGTCAAATCCCGCTGTAAGATATGCTTCATCCTGAATGCTATACAACAGGCTATTCAACTCTTCTAATAGAAGTAGGCTGTCTGGAAAAGATTTTTTATATCCGGGCATTTTAAACTCATTATTAGCCTCGGACATGAGAATTTGTAAATTTATATTTTTGTCCTGTCCTGCAAGGTCAAAACTTAGCAGAAAAATAATCCCTGATAGAACAAATATTTTTCTTACATCATTCATTATTCATAAAACCCTGGTTCTTTATTACTTCCAGGAATTTCTGAGAAAAAACTTTATTGTCTTTTTTAGTATATCTTATATCGGTAAAGATCTGAGCAAGAGTTTCTGTTTCATTAATTTCAATCAATTCCTGTGTAAAGGGCAATGCTTCTTTTTCTTCATATATTTTATCAATATCTTTCTTGGAATAGTTTTTATATTTTTCCTCATGAATAACTCCCTCAACCGGTAAGCGGTCAGTAAGTCCGGGCTCCTCGTCAGGATAACCAACAACTAAAGTTGTTACAGGAACTACATTCTCAGGAATATCCAGAGCTTCAATAATTGGTTGGGCCATATATGTTGTTGTTCCCAGATAACAGATTCCCAGACCATGCGATTCTGCTTCCAAAGCAACATTTTGAGCAACAAGTAATGCATCTATTGATGCTGTGTAAAATGAAAGAAAATTATCATATCCGGGCTCAGCTTTTCTATATTCACACCATTTATTAAAACGATTAAAATCGGCACAGAAAGTGAGTATCACAGGAGCCTGAAGAACCATATCCTGCTTAAAGTGGTAATTCCAGAGTTTTTCTTTCAATTCTTTATCCCTCGTTACAATAATACTATAAACCTGCATATTCCCTGTAGTGGAGGCTCTGGTTCCGGCTTTAAGAATATTTTTCAACACTTCCGGTTCGATATCTTTATTCTTGTACTTTCTTATTGTTCTATGTTTAAAAATTATATCATTCATAATTATTGGTTTTTATTATTTCTGTAATTGAGTAATCGCTTATACATTGATGAATTATTATTAATAATATTTATCACAGGTATAACAGCACAATATTAATAATATTGTTTGTGAGAAAATAATATATTTATCATAATTAAGAAATATTCTCCATTTTGCATTCTCATCATTATTTCTCATGCAACAGATTTCTTATCGCCTCATTATCTGACTATTATTGAGATATTTTCCAATAATAAATACAGATCGCATATAAACAAATGGTATATCTTTTATTAAAACTGCGAAATAAAAACATTTTATAATAAACAAATTAAATTTTTATATAATGAAAAATAAATTAGCAATAATTCTGGCTATTGTATTATTAACATCCTTAAACAATTTAACGGGGCAAGATATCCCTGTTCCGGGAGATATAATTATCACAGAGATAATGCAAAATCCAAAATCAGTTAGCGATTCAAAAGGCGAATGGGTTGAATTTTTTAATGCAAGTAATAAAATTATTGATTTGAACAATTGGATTATTCGTGATGATGGTTCAAACTCTCATACTATTTCAAAAGATGGCGGATTAATTATTAATCCCGGAGATTATCTGGTTCTTGGAAATAATGATGATATATCTGAAAATGGAGGAATATTGATTGATTATAAATATTCAAGCTTTACCCTTGGAAATAGTGAAGATGAGATTATTCTATTAAACGAAGATGAAAGTGTGCTTGTTGATCAGGTAAAATATACCGGAAATGATGGATGGCCAGACCCAGATGGGGCCTCAATGGAATTAATCCTTCAATATTTTAATTTTCAGGACAATGATAACGGTAATAATTGGCAGGAAGCAACTGTTATATACGGGGATGGTGATTTTGGAACACCAGGTGAGGTCAATTCAGGAAATAGCAATGAAATAGAAATCACCTTGCAGCCTGTAGATCAAACCCTTTGTGAAGGAGAAACACTTATATTACAAATCAGGGCCGGTGGTGTAGATTCCATTATTTATAAATGGAAAAAAGATGGAGTTGAAATAGATGGGGAGAGCGGCCCTGATTTACTTTATAATTACTCGAATTTGGAACAATCAGGAGAATACCAATGCATAATAAGCTGTAATGGAGTATATTGCGAAAGCAGAATAGCATACGTTGAAATTTACCCTTTGCCATTTCCTCAATTAGGTAATGACAGTATTTTTACCAGCCAGCCGGATACAATTGTTCTAGATCCCGGAGATTTTTATAATTATCTGTGGCAAGATGGTCAGACCAACAAAACATATAATGTAACTAATTATGGATGGTATATTGTTGAAGTATCAAATCAAAATTGTTCAACAAAAGATTCTGTATTCATTAGCCCTATATTAGCTTATCATAATATTTCAATTAAGGAAGACTTAAAAATATTTCCAAATCCGGCAGGCAGTTCAATCAAGATAATCCTGCCTGCGAATTACGGAAATGAGGTATATATTAGTATTTTCTCATATTCCGGGGCAAAAGTTTCTGATGTCAGACATTCTTCTAATACAAATGAAATATATTTAGATATTAATCATCTCAGACCTGGACCTTACTTCATTAATGTTAGTGATAATAAAAATATTTACCTGACCAGGAAATTTATTAAACTATAAAAAAAAGAAAAATGGTTTTTGAATATTATAATTATTTTTCAGGTTTACATGCATGAACATCAATTCCAAGTTTCATATAAATTAAATGCTCAAGAGTATTAAGAATCTCTGTCATATATTCATTAACAGCCTTAACACTACCGGGAAGTGTATAAACTAAGGTCTCGTCCATAAGTCCGGCAATCCCTCTGCTAAGCAATGCATTGGGTTTTTGTTGTCCGTATTTAACCCGGATAAGTTCCATTATACCTGGTATTTCCTTATCAATAAAGGGTCTGACTGTTTCAACAGTTATATCATTAGGCCCAATTCCAGTACCTCCAGTTGTAATTATAATTGTAGCCTTTTCATTTTTAGCATCCGATATTAATTTTTTAAGTCTGTCGGAATTATCAGGTATTACTTTAAGGCTGATATCAAATTTCCATTCTTTACTATTAAAATAATTAAAAATTAAGTTCTTAATAACAGGGCCACTTCTATCTTCGTATTCTCCCGAATGTGCTCTGTCGCTTAATGTAATTATCCTGATATCAAGTTTTAGCTCAGATTTAATATTATCCTTTGTTATTTTCTTCATTATTAATTATTTTAAGGGAGTAATTCTCAAATTTAGATAAATATAATCGATTCCGAAAAACTATGTCCATTTCATAATTCTCTTTTATTGTAAACAAATATATCTTTTATTCTTTTTTCTCTTTTTTCCTGTTATTTTTATTGCGTTTTTGTGCTCAATTTCAAACTTCATATGTAAACAATATGATTAAATGGAGGTGCTATTTTGAATCAAATTAGTCGAAGATCATTTTTAAAGCGAAGTACTTTTTCGCTTGGTACAATTGTATCTGTTTTTGCATTGACCTCAAAATCTTCATGGGCAGGAAATACTCAGTTTAAAACTTCCAAATCAAAAGAAACAACAACAATTTGTCCATACTGTGGTGTTGGTTGTGGTTTAATAGTTTCAACCATGAATGGCCAGATAATAAACATTGAAGGAGATCCTGATCATCCTATCAATGAAGGCGCAGTATGTGCTAAAGGTGCGGGATTATATCAGGTTAGCAATAATCAAAATCGGAATAAATCTGTTCTTTACAGAGCTCCCGGGTCGGCCAACTGGGAAAAGAAAGACTGGGAATGGGCAATTAATAAAATTGCTAAAAATGTTAAAGAAGCACGTGAAAAATCTTTTGTAAAAGAGGATAATGGCTATATTGTTAACCGTACTGATGGAATAGCTCAGCTTGGTGGAGCTGCTCACGACACTGAGGAATGTTATCTTTTAGTAAAACTTGCACGTGCATTAGGTATATACTGGATAGAACACCAGGCAAGAATATGTCATTCCTCTACTGTTGCCGCTTTGGGCTCTTCTTTTGGAAGAGGTGCAATGACAAATCATTTTAACGATATTCAGAACTCTGACGTAATAATGATAATGGGATCAAATGTTGTTGAAATGCATCCACTTACTACCAAATGGATTATAAAAGCAAAAGAAAACGGAGGAAAGGTTATTTCATCAGACCCCCGCTTTACACGTACTTCATCTATTGCCGACATTTACACAAAATTCCGGTCAGGAACAGATATTGCATATGTTGGAGGCATGATTAATTATTGCATTGAAAATAACAGAATTCAAGAAGATTATCTGATTAATTCAACAAATGCATCTTTTATTATCAATAAAAAGTTCGGTTTTAATGATGGTCTATTTATGGGTTATGATTCAAGAACCAGAAAATATGATAAAAATTTATGGAAATATGAATTAAATAATAAAGGTAATCCAAAGCAGGATAAAAGTTTGAAAGATCCAAATTGTGTTTTTCAGTTGTTAAAAAAACATTATTCCAGATATGATATAAAAACTGTATGTAATATTACTGGAACTCCAAAAAACAAATATCTAGAAGTATGTGAACTTTTTTCAAGCACATATAAAAAAGACAAATCTGCCACATGGTGTTATGCTATGGGAGCAACCCAACACACAGTTGGCTCCCAATATATAAGATCTTATGTTATACTACAACTCCTTTTAGGAAATATAGGAATTGCCGGTGGCGGAATAAATGCATTAAGAGGAGAATCAAATGTTCAGGGTTCCACCGATATGTGTTTGCTTTATCATATTCTTCCAGGTTATTTAAAAGCTCCTGTAACAGAGGATGTTGATCTAAAAACCTACATTGATAAATATAGTCCTGAGTCTAATGATAAAAAATCGGCAAATTGGTGGAGCAATTATTCTAAATATATAACAAGCCTTTTGAAAGCCTGGTGGGGTGAAAATGCACAAAAGAATACTGAAGGTGGGTTCTGCTATAATTATCTTCCTAAAAGATATGGTTGGCATGATCACATAAGCCTTTTTGAAAATATGTACAAAGGGAACTTTGATGGTTTGTTTGTATGGGGTCAGAATCCGGCAGTAAGCGGGCCCAATGCAAATAAGGAAAGAAAAGCACTCGAAAATCTTAAGTGGATGGTTATTGCTGATCTTTGGGAAACAGAAACATCAATATTCTGGAAACGCCCGGGAGTAAATCCTGCTGAAATTCAAACTGAAGTTTTCCTTCTTCCGGCTGCTGCTTCTGTTGAGAAAGAAGGATCAATAACAAATTCCGGACGCTGGGCTCAATGGAGATATAAGGCAATTAATTCAGGAGACAAGGGCTGGCATGGTGATTCCAGGTCAGATCTTTGGATGATAGATTCGCTTTACAAAGCAATAAAAGCTGAATATCAAGTTGATGGAGGAGTATTTCCCGATCCCATACTTAAGCTTAACTGGGATTATGATACTGGTAATAAAGTTGACCCTGACAGAGAACCAAACGTACATATAGTAGCACAGGAGATAAACGGATATTATATTGAAGAAGGAAATACTAAAGGGCAAATTCCAGGTTTTGGTAATCTGAAAGATGATGGAACTACCGCAAGTGGTAATTGGCTGTATTGTGGGGGTTATGTTGACTGGACCGATAAGGAAGGAAAAATTACCGATCCGAACTTTATTGAGATGAATGGGCATAGATTCTCTAACAGATATGCCAAAAGGATAGCCGAAAAAGATGAAACTGAAATTAAGAAACAAATTGCTAACGGCAGAGCTCCGGGTATGAATCTTAACTGGTCGTGGTGCTGGCCGGTTAATCGTCGGATTCTGTATAACAGAGCCTCAATTGATCTGGAAGGAAATCCACTTAATCCAAAAAGGTGGGTTATCAAATGGAATCCACTACTCAAATCTGGTGATGGTGCATTTGAAGGAGATACCCCTGACGGAGGGTGGGCTCCGGGCTCAAAATATCCGTTTATAATGAATGAAGAAGGATATGCCAGAATATTTTCAGCTAAACTAAACGATGGCCCGTACCCTGAACATTATGAACCTGTAGAATCACCATTGGCCAAAAATCCTTTATCAGCTGAAAAAAATAATCCTGCAATTATTCTATTCCATGAGGGTGATAACAAAAATAAGGAAATGAATAAAATAGGAACACCAGATGAATATCCTATTGTGGCGACAACCTTCAGACTAACAGAGCATTGGCAAGCTGGCGCCATGACAAGAAACCTTCCATGGCTGGTAGAATTAATGCCTGATGTTTTTGTGGAAATTGGAAAAGAACTTGCCAATGAAAAAGGAATCAAAAATGGAGATAAGGTACTTATCTCTTCAGCTCGTGGAAAAGTAAAAGCTCAGGCTTTAATTACTCATCGTTTTGAACCTTTTAGTTTTGAAGATTCAAATGGTCAAAAACGACTTATTCATCAAATAGGTTTACCATGGCATTATGGATATTCAGGATTAGCCAAAGGCGATTCGGCAAACATGCTTACACCACACATCGGAGATGCAAATACCAATATACCTGAGTATAAAGCATTTCTATGTGACATTGAAAAATTATAAGGAGCTTGGAAATGGATACTAATAAGCAAAAATCCTTTTTATTAGATAACACAAAATGCATTGGATGCCGTGCATGCCAGGTTGCCTGTAAACAATGGAACAACCTGCTTGCAGAAAAAACAAAATTTTTCGGAGGACCGGGCTACCAGAATCCGGCAAATCTTTCAAGTTCTACTTTTACACTTATTAGATATCATGAGGTATATAAGAACGGAGAAATGTTAGGTTGGGTTTTTGCAAAGCATCAATGTCAGCATTGTATTAGTCCGGCATGTGCTAACGCTTGTATAACAGGGGCTATGCATAAAACAGAAGAAGGCCCTGTTGTTTGGGATGAGAAAAAATGTATAGGCTGCAGGTATTGCATGATAGCATGTCCCTATAACATACCCAAGTTTGAATGGTCAAAAGTTATTGCTGATATACGTAAATGTACATTTTGTCAGGATCGTATTCTTGAAGGCCTTCCACCATCATGTTCCAAAGCTTGTCCCACAGGAGCTATTCTTTATGGTGAAAGAGGGGATCTTATAAAAATTGCCGAAAGGAGACTTAAGAAAAACCCCGAAAAATACCATCAACATATTTATGGCTTAACCGAAGTTGGAGGAACCTGTGTATTGAATATTTCAAGCATACCCCTTGAAGATTTTAATCCGGGATATCCTGAAAATCTTCCTAAGGAGGCTATTGGCTCAAAAATCACTTCATTCATGAAATCAATTTCACCTGTAGCTATAGGCCTTGGAGCAGCTCTTGGTATTACAGCTCTTATTTATAACAGGAAAAAGGAAATAGCAGAAATGAAGAATAAGGATGAAACTTTATTAAACGAGAAAGAGGAGAAAAATGAATAAGGTAAAAAAAATAATCAGTCCATGGCTGATCATCTTATATGGCTTTTCTGCAATAGCTATTGCGCTGATTATCTATAGATTTAATGTAGGACTGGGTGCATCAACAAATCATTCTGATGGTTATCCCTGGGGAATCTTGATCGGTGCAAATATTATGGCAGGTATTGCCCTCACCACGGGTGGCTTAATTATGGCAATTGTTGTTAATGTTTTTGGTCGTGAAAAATACAAACATTTATACCGGGCTGCCATACTAACAGCCTTTCTGGGATACATTATGGAAATATTTGCATTGTTCGTGGATCTTGGCAGGTCAATTGAAATGTGGCACTCAATACTATACTGGAATAATGCTTCACCAATGTTTCTTGTTGGCTGGTGTGTCATTTTATATGGAACAATTCTGGCTCTGGAATTTACTTCAATCCTTTTGGAAAAAAATAAACTGCTTAAAAGAAGGTACGATATTGTTGCCTCCATATTGGGAATAATTATTATGACTTTTTTTATATTCCTAATGTCAGCTAACCTGATCTATACTATTACAACTTTTCTTCTTTTTACTATTTTATGGATATTATTCAAATCATTACTTTCAAAAGCCAATATTCAGATTATTCTTATTATTGTTGGTATAGTGATTTCAATTATTCACCAATCTTCTCTGGGGATACTTTATTTAATGGTGCCATTTAAACTAGCAGCACCATGGTACACAACTCTTTTACCAATAGATTCCATTCTAACAGCAATTTGTGTCGGATTAGCAATGATAATAATTGAATCCATTATATCCATAAGGGTTTATAGAATTGCTGTTGATTCTGTATTAATAAGAAATCTTTCAAAAGCAATGGTATGGGTAATTCTCCTAACACTATTATTTAAATTTGTTGTATTATATATTCAAAACGGACTGATATTTAATGCGACTACAAAACAGCTCCTTGCTTTTTGGATAGAGGTTGGAGCAGGATTAATCCTGCCCTTGATATTACTAATTTTACCAGTGGTGAAAAAAACAGAGAAAGCAATATTATGGATTTCTATCATGGTTGTTGGAGGGGTTATCCTGAACCGTGCAAATATTGTTTGGATAGGACAAAACATTGAAAACTACCCTGTATATTATCCTCATATTTTTGAAATTTTAATAACCATTGGTATATTTTCAATGACAATACTACTATTTTATCATATTTGTAAACGAATACCTATTTTTGAAAAAGGATAAAAACCAGTACTTAAAATAAAATTTAACAATAATTCGAATGAGTAATATAAATAACTCAGTAACATCTTTTTTCAAAGCATTTAATGATCTTAAGATATCTTTCCGGGATCTGTTTAACAACAAATCTTTTAATAAAAGTCTGATCAGAAAAAATATTCCTCTTATAGAAAAAGGAAGTTATGTAATTGAAGATAATATCTGGACAATTGATAAAAAAGACAATCATAATTTCCTTTCATCTTTTCTAATTATATTTAAGTCACATATACCTGAATTTGAAAAGGATATAAATTCGTTACAGAAAATAATTAATAACAAACCTGAAGTATCAAAGGAGTTTACATTAAACATTTTAAAAAATAATCATAAAAACATCTCCGATTTTGGAAGGATAAATGAATTAACAAATGAATTTTTAAGCTTTTTTTCTTTATTCTCTGCCTTACCATACAGAGAAGCAGTAAGACTATGTATACTTAATGATTTCCCCTTCCATGACCATAACTCAGCATTTTGTCCTGTATGCGGCCACTGGCCGGGAATATCATATATTATTGAAAAAGAAGGAAAAAAAATAATGGCCTGTATTTGCTGTGGTGCGAAATGGTCATTCAGAAGATTGCAATGTTCATTCTGCCTTACATCAGAAAAAGAGGTTTTAAGCTATTTAAATGTTGAAGGTGAATCAGAAATTTCAGCTTATACTTGTGACAGATGTAGAAGATATCTGAAAACTAAAAAGTTAAAAACCGAAGAAGAAATTCTTGAAGAAGACACTCCTATTATAGATTTTATGAACTCCGGATATATTGATATTGCTGCAATGCAAAACAAATACATACAGGAGTCATTACTTGAAACAAGGTTTAATGGTCCATATGATAATAATATAAAGAAGTTTCTAGAAGTTTCATAATAAGTATAAACTACTATTCCGGCTATTAAAAAATATAAATATTCTATGATTTTAAATTACAAAGATGTGACCGGAGCGATACTTGCCGGAGGAAAAAACACCAGGATGGGAGGAAAAGAAAAAGCTTTATTAAAAGTTAATGGCAAAGAAATAATTACCAGTATTCTGGAAAAATATGAGAATTTGTTTGAAGAAATATTAATAGTAACAAATGAAACAACAAAATATAATTACCAGAATAAAAAAATAAGAGTTGTTTCTGATAAAATAAAAAATACAGGGCCTATTGGTGGTATTCATTCAGCTCTTTCATACTCAACAAAGGAGGCAGTTTTTGTTGTTGCCTGTGATATGCCTTTTATAAATACTGAAATGATAAGGAAGGTTATTGATTATTATAAAAAAAATAATTTTGATGCTGTTGTACCAAAAACTGGCAATAATTTAGAACCAATGTTTTCTATATATAATAAATCGAGCTTAAAATCGCTTAACTCATTTATTAGTACTAATAATTTTTATATCAGGAAGTTTTTGGACAAAATTAAAGTTGGTTATCTGGAAATACAGGAGAATGAATTTTCAAAAAAGAATTTCACAAATATTAATACACCTGAAGATCTCGAATCTCTTAATAAAAAGGCCTGAATCTAATATGTTTCAAACAGGTGTTTTTACTTACTTTAAACTAATATTATTTTTAGTCTTTTCAATAAGCCTGACCTCAGTTATCACCATTTTTTTATCAACTGCCTTGCACATATCATATATCGTTAATAATGCTGCACTTACGGCTGTCAGGGCTTCCATTTCAATTCCGGTTTTACCAATACATTTTAATTCACTGTTTACTGTCACTCCAGACTTATCTATTGATGCTTTTACTGAAATTTTTGTAATTGGTAATGGATGGCATAAAGGAATTATGTCAGATGTTTTTTTCGCAGCCTGAATACCTGCTATTTCAGCTACAGTTAATACATCACCTTTTTTATTTTGATTTTCCTTAATCTGGTAAATGGCATCTTTATTTAAACAAATATGCCCTGTGGCCTTTGCAATTCTCAGCTGATCTGGTTTATCACCAACATCAACCATTCTGGCTTTCCCCTGATCATCGATATGACTTAATTTCTTCATAGTTCACAATTTATTATTGTTCCCTTTCTTATCCTCCAATAGAATAAAACTTTTCGCTCTGACTATAACTTCCACATTCAGGTTTATTTTGAATAGCGGCATTAAACGCCTTTTCAGCCCCTATTTCTCTAATATTATATCCAAGATCACTAAACAAACATGGTTTAATATAACCATTGCTTGTTAATCTTAATCTGTTGCATTTCTTACAATCACCCCCTGAACCGCCTTCAACAATGGAGAATTTCCCTGTTTGTAAATCCATTTGATGAATATAACGAAGTTCAAGGCTATTCAATTTGCAATATTTTGCCACTTCTTTTGCATCCTTTTCCAGTGAAGAATTTAATACAACGCAATTAATTTTTACAGGTAAAAGTCCGGCTTTCTCAGCGGCTTTAATACCTTTAAAAACCAAATTAATATCACCTCCCCTGGTTATTTTCCTGAATTTCTCAGGATAAACAGAATCCAAACTAATATTAACCCGGTTCAGGCCTGCTTTTTTCAAATCTTCAGCATATTCATCAAGCAACATTCCATTTGTTGTTAAACTAAGATCCTCTATACCGGGAATAGAGGAAATCATCTGAACAAGATTGCATATTCCTTTGCGTACTAATGGTTCACCACCAGTAAGCCTTATCTTATTTATTCCGTTTTTTACTGCCAGTTTAACAATATTAACAATTTCATCATAGCTAAGAATATCTTTATGGTTTAAGCTTTCTACACCACCCTCAGGCATACAATATGTGCACCTTAAGTTACATCTATCGGTAACTGAAATTCTTAAATAGTCTATTTTCCTGTTAAATTTGTCTAACATCTGCAAGTTCTCCAGATTCAATAGTTAGTTGTCCGGCTTTCATTGAAATTATACAATCAGCATCAGTTAGAGAATTTATATGAGCTGAGCCGTGATAATCAATTACCTGGACAGTTCCATTATTATTAATTTTTCCAGGCATCCAAACCAGTCGTTCTGCTTTCTTTCGTTCTATCCTTTTTTCTAATGGTAATTTAATAATAGATTGGGAGGTATCTTTATTCATCATTTTATATAAAAATGGTTTTACCAAAAGATCAAAAATTATGAATGATGAAACAGGATTTCCCGGTAAGGCAAAAACATATTTTTTATTATTTACGCCAAAAGTGGTTGGTTTACCAGGTTTAACGGCAATTTTTTGAAAAAGCAATTCTATACCAAGCTTCTTTAATACCTTTGGAACAAAATCATACTCTCCCATCGAAACTCCTCCTGAAAGCAAAATAACATCATTTTCTTTCAATGAATCAGAAATTATATTAAAGGTTTTTTCTTCAGAATCTGGAGCTATTCCATAATATTCAGGATTAATTCCTAAAGCTTTCAATTGTGCGATCATTTGTGAGCCATTGCTATTTCTTATCTGAGAAATACCTGGTTTATTCTCCGGTTCAACTAATTCTGTTCCAGTAGCTATTACACCAACTTTTGGTTGTTTATATACCTGAGGTTTAACACAGCCTAATGATGCCATTACAGCGATATGTTGTGATTTTATCTTTTCACCTTTTTTTAAAACCAATTCTCCAATTTTAATATCTTCCCCTTTATAACATATATTATTCTTAGTTTTTTCTTTAGTAAAAAGTATTTTATTATCCTTACTCTTTTTTGTATGCTCCACCATTATCACACAATTAGCTCCTTCCGGTAAAATTGCACCTGTCATTATACTGGCACACTGTCTCTCCACAATTGATTTTTCCGGAACAAATCCTGCTCTAATTGTCTCCACGACTTCCAATTCAAAAGACAAATCCTCTCTTCGGCATGCATACCCATCCATTGCTGATTTATTAAACGGAGGCATATTAATATCAGATCTTATATCTTCTCCAAGAATTCTTCCTAATGATTCAATATAATCTATTCTTTCTGTATCTAATACAAATGCCTTATTCAAGGCTATTTCAAGAGCTTCATCTAATTGTATCATAAACAAATATTTTAGCTTGCAAAGATAATAATTTCTACTCTCATAATGTTTTATATTTTTGTCAAAACAAATAATATTTAACTTATAATGAAGTTTATTGAGCTAGCAAAAATCAGACAAAGTGTTAGAAAATATTCAGACCAGTCTGTCGACAGAGAAAAAATTGAATTATGTTTAGAGGCTGCACGTATTGCCCCATCCGCATCAAATAGTCAACCCTGGTATTTTATAGTGGTTGATGAGCCTGAATTAAAGGAAAAAGTTGCCAAAGAAACTTTTGGAACTATTTTTTCTTTTAATCACTTCACCATGCAGTCGCCGGTTCTTATAGTAGTAATTACAGAAAAATCAAAAACAATAACAAGGATTGGACAAAAGATAAAAAACAAAATATATAATCAATATGATGTTGGAATAGCAAGTGAACATTTTTGCCTTCAGGCTGCAGAATTAGGACTGGGAACCTGTCTTCTGGGATGGTTCAATGAAAAAAAACTAAAAAAGGTATTAAGCATGCCTTACAACAAGCAAATTGATATGATAATAACTCTTGGTTATCCGGCTGATAATAAAATACGTAATAAAATCAGAAGAAGTATTGATGAAATAAGAAGTTATAATAAGTATAAATAGAAACAAAAATAATCGGTTACTGACACACTATACAGAATCAAGGAATGATCATGAATTAAGATTTGAGATAAGAGATTTCAGATCTTAGATTTATCCCATTTTCCATTAATAAAATCAATATTTACATTTTCAGGAGAAATATTAAATGATTTTCCATCTGAATAAATATTAACATCTGCCAATTGTGATAATTTTATTGCACTTGGTTTATATAGTTTTTTGTTATCTCCATAAATCATTATATATAAGCCCGGGACAAAAAACTTCCTTATACTGTTTGACTCAGCAATAATGGCAGTGCCCCGGGGAACAAGATTAAAAAAATCTTCCATTGCATCAGGTAGATATTCGATTTTTGTTTTTATTCTGAATACCTTTTTTGCACCTGCTTTTAGCATTTGTCCACCATCGTCTGTATTAGTTTTATTTTCTTCAATTATTCTGAAATTATCTTTATTATTATCCCAGTCTCTTCCATGAAATTTATCATCACCATTATAGATGGATTTTACTTTGAGACCTATTATAGGATTATTTTGACTAAATCGATTAATTAATTTAATAATGAAATGAGTTTTACCCACATTCCTGTAACTTCCACCAACTAAAAGCAGATTTTCTATTTTCTCCATAAAGAATAAATAACCCGATAAATAATTATTGCCCGGCAATAACTTCAATATAATCAGGATTTTCTACAGGTGATCTTGCGTTAATACTATTCAGCCAATTTCTTAGAATAATATCCATCTCAATAACCTTTTCAGGAATAGATTTTGTCAGGTCATTTTTTTCAGAAAGGTCATTCTCCAAATTATAAAGTTCATATACAGGGCCTTCATACCATTTGATCATTTTCCAGTTTTCTAAACGAACTATACTGTAAGGGCCAACCTCCTTTGATCTGTAATGTGGAAAATGCCAGCATAATAAATCTCTGTCTAATGAATTTTTTCCATTAAATATAGGCATCAAACTTAAACCATCAATTTCCAAATCCTCCGGTAACTGAATTTCAGCTGCTTCACAAATTGTAGGAAAAATATCAGTACTGATAACCGGAAAATCGTTTATACTACCTTCTTCTACAACACCAGGCCAGCGAACTATTAATGGGATACGTATTCCTCCTTCATATGGATAACCTTTACCTTCACGAAGAGGTTCATTATTTGTGGCATATCCCAATAAACCACCATTATCAGATGTGAAAATAATTACAGTATTATCTGCAATTTTTAATTCATCCAGAATATCCATAATTCCCCCAACTGCATCATCAACACTTTCTATCATTGCAGCATAAACAGCATTATTTTGTTTTGTAGGAGTTTTTGCCTTATATTTTTCTACCAGTTCCTTTTTTGCCTGAAGTGGTGTATGTACCGCATAAGGACAAAAGTTAAGAAAGAATGGGCCATCCTTATGGTCTCTTATAAATTTTACCGCCTCATCAGCTTCTCTGTCAGTTAGATATTCTCCCTTTTTCCTTGGTTCAAGATTTGGAATACCATCTCTTTCCTTATTATCATATGGATCAAAATATCCGGGAGGATGCCCGTAATCGCATCCACCGTAATTCAAATCAAAACCCTGACTTGCAGGATACCAATCGTCAGTTCCTAAATGCCATTTTCCAATATGACAAGTCGTATAATCTTTTTTCTTAAGCAATTCTGCAATAGTAAGTTCATTATGATCCATCCAGTATGGATTATTAGGACATAAAACCTGATTACTTTTATTTCCAACATACTCAGGAACAAATTTTTTATCCTCAGGAATAACAGCTCCCTGAAATCTTGCTCTTATCCAATCGGTTATTCCAATCCTGGCGGGATATCTGCCTGTCATTAATGAAGCTCTTGTTGGTGATGAAACTGCGCAGGAAGCATAGGCACTTGTAAACTTTAATCCTTGTGAAGCCAGACGATCAATATTAGGAGTTTCATAATACTTACTTCCATAACATTCTAGGTCTGTCCAACCTAAATCATCAATATTTATTAAAATGAAATTTAGTTCTTTTTCTTCTTTTGCACATGAAGAAAAAAGAAGAGGAACAGTTAAGGCTAACGAGCTATAACTAATGGCTTTAGGCAATTTAATATTGATAAATTTCATAATATTTTTATTCTTATATTTTCCAAAAAATAATTTATTATAAATCTTCTTCGACTAATTTACTAAGATACAATTTTTGTAAAATATAAAGGGTCAGTAGTGACTAAAGTTTGTATCGAACAGACAGGTTTATGAATCTGCCGGGTGAAAGCAATTGTTTTTTATCAATAAATCGTTTATTAAACAAGTTCTGAATAGACAGAGCAATATGTATGTTGTTTTTTATTTTACGCGATAAATTTATATCAAACTGCCAGTATGAATCTATCATAGTTGTATTTTCCTCATCATAATACTGTGGACCGTTATATCTGCTACTCATAAAAACATTCGTAATTTTATTTTTCCAGTTAAGCCCGGTAAAAAATTGATGATTCGGAACTTCGTTTAGATGTTTTCCTTTAAGATCTGTACCGTAATAACTTGTTAGGTCAAAATTGATAATTTCAGAATAATTATATGAATAATTGGAAATTACATTCAAACTATTACTAATTAAATAATTGATACTAATCTCTGCCCCGGCAATCATTACATTTGATATATTCTCTCTTCTTAATATTGGCTTAAAAGAAAGTCCACCGGTATCAATCGAATCGCCTGTGCCAACAAAATATTGGAAATCTTTTCCAATAGAATAATAGACAGATGGTTTAATATCGAGTTTATTCCATATTGTTAAATTAATTCCGGTTTCATAATTAAATAACTTTTCAGGTTTTAAATCCGGGTTAGCCATTTTAAATCCCTTCCTGATTTTTCTTGAGCTACAGAGATCATCGAGGCTTGCAGGCATAAAACCTACTGAATATGAAATATATGCTGACAAATTATCATTAAAGTTATATTTCATAACCAACCTTGGTGAGATTGCTGCCCAGGCTGAAGATTCGTATAGAATTGTTTTATCGTCAGCAAAACCTGTATTTTTTGTAGGATTTTTTATATCAAATTCACCATCATAAAAATTTGAGAAATCAGCTCTTAAGCCTGCCACCAGATGAAGCTTATCTTTCAAAAGTTTTATTTCATCCTGGGCAAATAATGCAAACAATGCAGTTTTTCCTTTCCTGTTAGAATAATCAGAAGATGTTTTATAATCATCAATAGCGTCAAAAGATGCCACTTTGCCATCCAGTCCAAATGTAACACGCTGATTATCTGTAATATTTTTGGATAAATTAATCCATATCCCCTGATCATATGATGTCTGATCTATATCATAAAGTTTATATTCAGCATAAGAATTAAAACTTTCACTTTCTTCAAAATAATTCTGCAACTGAAAAAAGCTTTTTATCTCATAAAACCACTTATTGCTTTGTCCTTTAAACTTTGCTGATAAATAATTAGTTGTATAACTCAGGAAGCTACCATCCTTTTCATAAATTTTTGTTCCGGAACCTCTTTTATCTTTATAAAAATAATAATCCAGTTCAAGAACAGAATTTTTAAAATGGTAACCTAAAGTTGTTCCGGCAGATAATTCCTTCAGATATGCATTAGAATCGGTGCTATCACGATTTTCTACTGGCTCAAGAATATAACCATCACCTTTTCTACCCATAAGATTTATGTTCCAATAAAGCCCTTTATCTTTATTTTTTCTTCCTGATAAATTAAGGGAGGATCCTATTGTTCCATAAGTTCCGGTTTCAAAACCAATTTCTCCTCCAAATTTTTCAGAAGGTTTTTTTGTAATAATATTGATTACACCAGCCATTGCATTATTTCCATAAACTGAAGATCCCGGCCCTTTACAAACTTCAATTTGTTTTACCTGATTAGGAGTTATCATATGCCAGTTTATTCCTCCTCCTGCAGATTTATTCAAAGGAAGTCCATTAAGGAGTACCAATACTCTATCTGTACCATTTAAACCCCGTAATGTTACCGAGGCATTTTTTGAGAAAATTCCCCAACTCCTGTTTACATTTAAACCTGGTAAAACAAATAGCAATTCATCTAATGTGTTTGCAGGAAAATCAGAAATTATTTTCTGGTCAATAATTTCAATCCTTCCTGGAATATTTTTCAGATAGTTTGGTGATCTTGTGGCTGTTAATATAATTTCATCAATATCAATATTAAGCTTTCCTACATTTTGTGAAAGAGCACTAATAGAAACAAACAGTATAAAGAATAATACTATCCTATTTTTCATATTTATTAAGTTTCTCCTGGGTAAAGCTTTTATTCCTGAATCTTAATAGAGACTTCAATTATTCCTTCCTCTGCACCAGTAATGGATTTTACTAAAAACAAACCTAATTTTCCATTTTCAGTTTTAAAGGAATAAATATCGTTAACAGCCAGTTCTTTAGCTTTTCTCTTTGCATTAGCTTCACTATAACTTGAAATAAGCAGGTTGTCTAATACTATACTATTATAATCTGCAATGCTTAATGAAGTTTTGATAAACATTGTTGTTCTCTTAGTATCCCATGACCCCGGGTCAATTAGGCTATTAAAAACTTCAGCTTCAATATTTGCACCTGGGGAGCAAATTGTATTTTTATCAGAACCGTAATAATAATATACCAGATCTATAACTGATTGATAATTATATGCCGCTTGTAAATTATATAGAGTATTTTCACTAAATGAGAAAAAGCCTCCTAAACTATCGTTCTCTTGTCCGCCAAGAATGACAGATGGGTAGTTATTAACTGCTCCAAATTCTGAATCAGGATCTTTATTCAGGGTCACTGTTACAGAAGCACTATTACCATTTTTATCAGTAACTGAAAATTCCCAGAGTTCTTCCTCAAGAGTGCTTTTTGTGATTATATAATCGAAACTGTAATTTTCCGAATTAATTCCCTTGGTATAATTTACCTCTTCATTTACTTTAACTGTTACATTAGTTAAATTTACATCACCATTAGAATTCGCTACAATTCCAATTATTACAGTATCTCCAACAGCAACCAGAGTTTCGTCGTAAGTATATCCTGAATCCGTTTTCAATGTGATTGTCGGAGGTAATTCATTCTCTTTTTTACAAGATATTGTAAGGAGTAATATTGATAATATTATTAATACTGAGTTATAATATTTTTTCATGATTTTTTAATCTTAATTGACAGTTATTTTATTTATTACTTTTCTTTATTCTCCTAATAGTTATTATAATACCTGCCCCGAACAAGGCTCCCGCAAATCCAAAAATAAAATGGGTTATAAATGGCACTACCGGATTTCTTAAAAAAGCCTTATATGGAAATCCTGTTGTTAACATTATTAATAATTTTGAAACAGGAAGTATTGAATAAGCTATTCCTCCAATAACTGATAATAATAAGATATTATTTTTCCAATTCTTTTTTGAATTATATATTATGTCGACGATAAAAGGTGGAAGTACAAATACTATTGCAGTAATAGGGTTCTTCAAACCTATATATGGAAGAAATAACATAGATAATATTCCCAATGAAATAAATACTGAAGCCCACCTGATATCTGTTGCCGTTCTTCCCAACATTATTAAAGCCATATATTCTAATCCATGGTGACCGGGAATTCCAAGATCGTATCTAAATTTAGCATGTATAATAATCGGTAAAGTACCTATAAGAAATAAGAAAATACTTTCAGCAATTACACCGTATCTCTTAATTGGATATACTTCTGATATTTTCTTTTGATGCAACTTCCCATTCATAACTTTGAGTATTTCTTGACGGTTCAACTATAATTACAATTTTATTATTTTTTAATACCGGTCTTATCCACTTCCCAATATAAACGCGGGCTTCCGGTGATATATCATTTCCATGAATAGTTTTTATCTTGTCAATAGGAATAAGCGATTTTATTTCCCAGAAATTAAATACTCCTTCCAGTTCTCTCAGATCTTTTCCCCGAAGCCAGACAAAACGTCCGTCATTTCCGCTATGTCTCAGTCCAATAGCAGCCATTGCTCCTATTATTCCACCACCGGTTCCGGTTAATCCTTCAAGAAAAATTCCATGTTTATTTGCCAGATTTCTGGCACCATTAATGCTAAGAACCTCTTTTTTTGCTCTGGTTCCCCAATCAACAACTTCATTATCTATTCTGTCTTTATTAATGATACATAAACCGACATCGGCACCAATTGCGGATTCTTTTAGAAGATATACCCTTGAAAAAGAAATTATTGCTTCCAGCTGACTACTTTCAATTTCAATGCAAGCAGATGAATTTTTAGATGTATATGGAATTCTGTCATCAACAAGAAGTTGATGGCGGCTAACACCAAGAATTCTTCCAAGGCGGGCTGCCTCAAGGTAATTTCCCAGGTCGCGTGAACGGAAGCCTGTCCCACGACTGTCTTTATTATCTGTATCGTCTATTCCTATTAAAAATTTCACATTTTAAAATTTAGTCGATATGTTTATTTCTACTTAAGGCAAATATTTTTTATTCGATGGAAAATTTGTTATTTATATAAGCAGCGATATGAAGTGTCTTCAAGAATTTTAACACTAAATTTTACATCTTTTTCAACTTTAAAAGTTTCGAATTCACGATAGTTTTTCCACTCTTTATCACCAGGAAGCAAAACCTCCATTAATCCTGATGTAATAGTCATATACTCTACTGTAGAAGTCCCGAATTCATATTCACCTTTAGCCATAACACCAATTGTTGCCGGCCCTTCTGATGTTTCAAAAGCAATAGATTTTACTTTTCCGTCGAAATATTCATTTACCTTAAACATATATATTAAATTGAATAATAATTATTGTAAAATTATAAAAAAGGACTGCATTACAATCCTTAATAAATTTTCCTATTGGTGTTGACTCACAATTTCAATTAATTCCGGGAGGTCCATTCCAATATTCTTCAGATGTTCAATTGTTGGCACACCATTATTATTCCATCCCCGTCTTTTATAAACTGCATCAAGGAGCATTTCATATTGTTCTTCTCTAAATTTTCTTGTTATGGAAATTTTTTCTTCAGTATTTTTTCCTTCAGGATCAACTCCAATAATTTCCTTCATCTGTTTATCGTAACGTTCAGCACGTGATTCATATTCCTCAATTGTAACAGGTCCTGCAGCACGATAAGGTTGTGCATCCCATTTACGTGTACCATATCCGCGTCTGAGATTAAATACTCTTTGGAAATTATAAACCTTTTCTGACATTCTAATTAACATATCCTTATCAAACTCCTTACCTGTAACTGACTTATATAATGTAACGTAATTATCTACATGTTCAGGCACTTTTGCAGGTTCATCAGCTTCAGCATTATCTTCAGGTTCAACATCATTCCATGGTAATTTACATAAGCCTACCAGGCCAAACCATGTTCTGAACATTGGAAAATAATGAAGAGCTTCTGCTTTATCCTTAAATGTAGGTATTTGATTATTTACCATATCCATAAATATGAGCCAGGCCTCATCATGTTGCGGGCCCTTATTGGTTAAAGCAAAACCTCCTTGCTGGGCAAGAGACTCTTTAGAAACATATTCTGAATATTCAAGTCCTTTATTTTCCATCCCTATATCAAATAAGAACTGTGGGTCTCCACCATATTCTTTTTCAAATATCTCTTTCATCTTCCTAATCCCCTTCCCTGCAATAAGTCCAAAACCTTCACCACGTGCAACCATGTGTAATAATTCAATTGCAGAACCGGCATTTCCGAAATTTAATTCCAGCCCCCCTGTAATCTTTTTATTGATTATTCCATTTTCATAACATTCCATTACAAAGGCCACCATTGTTCCCCAGGAGATTGTATCAATTCCATATGTATCACAGTAGAAATTTAATTCAACAATATAATTTGGATCAAATATTCCACAATTTGAACCAAGTCCGCCTGCATTTTCATATTCCGGGCCATCAACAATTACATTTTGTCCTTTATATGGGCCTGTCTTAACAATATAATTATCAACACCTTTGGCACACGACATGCTACAACCTATCCAGCAAGCATCCGGAGATCCCTGAGCAAAACGAATTTTCCAGTCTTCTGATTCGATTTTTTGAGAATCCTCATGTGAACCAAATTTAAAGTTATGTGTTGGAAGAAGATCATAATCATCCATTATTTCAATCAGGTGAGCTGTGCCCTTTGTTCTCATCTCACATTGATAATCATCAAGCTCTCTTATTTCTTTATTAAAGCGTTTCCCCCTTTCGGCAATTGCCGGCAGGTCAGCAACTTTGTTCAAATTGCCACCAACCTTAGGTATCTTGGTAACAAGTGCTTTGATTTTTTTATCACGAAAAACAGTCCCTGTTCCACCTCGGCCCGCCTGCTTTAACCTGACCTTATTTTTTCTGCCATCAAAAAGACTAAAATTAAGCATTCCTATCCATGAATTATCAGCACCTTTACCTGCAGAAACTACAGAAACATATCTTTTAGCTTTATCGCTATCAGCATACATTTCAGTTAATTGTTCAGTAAGAAGATGGCTGTCTGATTCTTCATTTGGTGCTTCTTCAATCCTGATAATTCCTTTTGTTCCATCTATAACGACAATAACATCCTCTTTTGCCTTTCCCTGAATTTCAATCGCATCAAAACCTGAAAATTTTAAAAATGGCCCAAAATATCCACCAGCATTACTATCGGTAACTGAATTACTTGCAGGTGATAATGTAACTACCAGAGATTTGCCTGCTCCTGAATATTGGGTAATTCCTCCGATAGGACCTGAGGAAATAATAATTTCATTTTCCGGATCAGTCCATTTGGTATCGGGTTTTGTTGCATCCCATAACAGCTTTAAACCATATCCTTTTCCACCAATAAAATTTTCCTTCATCAAAGCTGGAACATCTTTTTCCCTAATAGTATTATCAGACAAATTAATATACAATACTTTATCTGTATACCCCTTATCAAGCGGAGTAACATTATATTTATACTCTGCAAGTAGCTTATGGCTTCCTTTCAATTCCTGAATATTCATCATGTATTTATTTTGACATCTAACTAAAAATTCTTAACCAACAAAAATAGTAAATTTATTATAGCTCATTGTTTTTTATACATGATTTATCTCAATGTTTTTTCATCGATTAATCTTATTAAATTATATGAAAAAATGGCATTGATAAGATAAATACCGATATTTAAGCTTCAAATAATTTGACAATTAATTTCTATTAAATGCAGGAACCTTTATTAACACTTTATAATATCTATGGTTTTGATCATAACAGCATACAAAATATTGTTTGCGGAGAAAAATATCATGCTGTCATTTTAAAAAACGGAAATATTGGAGTATGTTCCACACTCAACAAAATATTCAAATTGAGTTTAATCGATTTAAAAAATCCTGATCTGGATAATATAAAACACCGAATTATTTTAAATGCATATTATAATGCTCAACTTAATTATTTAAACACATATAATGAAGATTGTGACATTTTTAAAAAAATAAAATTTAAGGATTTCTCAAACATAGTGATGACTGGTTATTTTGGCCCACTGGTTAGAAAATTCAGAAAAGAAAAAATAAAATTAAACATTTTTGATAAAAAAACAGATCACAGGAAAGTGCTTAATATTGAAAACCAGGTAGAATATATATCAGAAGCTGATGCACTTATTTTATCTGCAACAACAATTTTTAATAATAGCTTTTGCGAATTAGTTGAAGCAACAAATAAAAATTGTAAAATTTTTCTTCTGGGCCCCTCATCTATTATGTGTAAAGAAATCCTATCGTATAAAAATATGAGTATTATTTTTGGAAGCATTTTTTCTAACAACGATCAGAAGATATTAAAAGAAATTTCCCAGGGAGGTGGCACAAAATCATTTTCTCCATTTTCAAGAAAAGTATATTTTACAAAAAACCAGGGTTAATTTGTATATTTGCATAGAAAAATATTAGTAAAATTTTGTTTAAAATATAATGTGAGGAAGGAATATGAAAATCATTTTAAATAACAGGACGGAAGAATTTAAACAAGATAAATTATCAATTACCGAATTATTGGGATTAAAAAATTTCACATTTAGGCTTATAGTAGTAAGGATAAATGGCGAATTAGTGAAACGACCACAATATTCTGACATTTATATTAAGGATGGTGATAATGTAATGGTATTACATATGATGTCAGGCGGTTAAAAACTTTTAATAAGAATCAAACAGATATTTTGTTTCAGTTTATTGATTGTTCGTAAATTTAAATGAAATTTCATTTGATTGTTGTTTCAATAGTAATTTATATTTTGTTGATAAAAGATTTTTTTTCAAAAGGTTTTAATTTTGTTAAGAATAAATATTTTCTTACACTGATGATCTTTGGTATATGGATGATCATTTTTGATCAGAGTAATTTTCTTTTCAGAGTAAAAAGCTCATCAAAATTACGGGAATTAGAGAAAGACAAATTACATTACATAGAGCGAATAAAAACAGATTCAACACAAATCAATGAATTGCGATCCAGCAAAGAAAACCTCGAAAAATTTGCCCGGGAAACTTATCTTATGAAAAAAGACGATGAGGATATTTATATAATTACAGAAGAAGAATAAACTAAGGCTCTAATTTTCTGAAAATCTTCAACAAGTATAATGCATCTGCCTTAATAGGCTTTTCAACTCCTACATGCTCAAGAAACTCAATTGCAGCCAAACAAACAGGTGTTTTTGAATAATAATTATCATGGGCAAAATTCAGATATTTTATCACTTTAAAAGAGTCAAACCATTGAAAAAACCTTTTTTCAAAAGAAGAAACTGTTTTACAATCTGCTTTAATAATATTTATTTCACTATAAAAGTCATTTTTAACAAGGAACTGTCCAATAGCATCAGGCAAAGCTGACACTTCTTTTATATGTTCTTCTTTATCTGTTATTTGCCTGAATATCTCATACTTTTGAAGAAATGCAGACAAATCTTTAAAAGCCTGAAAATTATATACATTGAGTTTTTTTTCCTTAATCCATTTTTCAATTTCCGGGCCCGTCCCAAAAGGCACACGCTTTGATGGCCGTGGTGAAGGAATAACTCTGGTCGAATTTAATTCGATAATATTTCCTTTAGGAAATACTTTGTTAAGAAAATAAAAATCTTCACCTGCTTTTTTTCTATTCATTCCTCCCTGCTTAACATATACTTTTGCTTTCACAGCAAAACATGATCCTATGGTATAATATGCAAATGGAAAACCGGTATATTGTAATGATTGCTTGTAATAACGAATGTAAAGTTCATAATGGATAATACCATCATAAATGTCCTTATCGAATAATTCACCTTCAAATGGATGTTCAAAGTATATTGTACAGGCATTTGTTTCAGGTTTATTTTTAAATATTCTATCTATTTCAGTAAAATAATTTTTATCGCAAATACTATCTGCATCAAAAGAAATAATAATTCCTTCAGGATTATTTATACTGTGAAATCTACTAATGGCAATATCCATCCCAATTTTCCTGGCCATTCCGGCCCCTGCATATTTTTTGGCTAAATCGGGAAAATGTAAAATATGAAATCTGAATTTATTATTTCTATGATTCTTTGTCCAATTATGTATGTGTGACTCTGTTTTTCTATTCTGATCTTTCACATAATCTTCAGCATTGGAAGAGGAATTAATTATAATTATTACTTCAACAGAAGATTCTACAGGTTTACAATTGTATAACGATTCCAATGACAAAATAACATCAGGTTCATAATAAACCGGAATTACAACAATATAATTCAGATCTTTTTGAGGTTGTTCTGAAATCATGGCATCAAAGACTGAATGCCTCATCAAATATTTATTGGCAAATGACATTTGTCAATATATTAACACTTCTCTTAATGGAGTAATTTATAAAATCAAAACCCGATTGAAAAATGATTATTTCGACTTAGTATATTTTTCATTAAGACGATCGAGGATAATTTTAGTAATATCAAGATTACCATTTCCAAATAATATACTTCCCCCAAATGTTTTGCTTAAAACAAATTGGTAATTATTCGTTTTATTATATTCATTAATTTCGGCAATAATATTATCGTGTAATCTTAGGTTCATCGATTGTTCATCTTCGATTAATTTATTAGCCATTGAATCTTTAAGTACCAGTAAATCCTGTTGTTTTGTTGTTAGTTCAGCTTCCACTATTTTAGCATTTGCTCTTGTAATAAGGACTTTTTCCACTTTATCCTGAAAATTCTGCACTTCCTTTTCGAAAACTGCAGTTTTTCTGCTTAACTCAGCTTCCATGCTTTCTCTTTCCTTTATTAACTCGTTTGTTAGTTCTGTATATAATAAATAATTGGCCAGTAAAGAATCAACATTAACAAAAACTATTGATTGAGTAGTTGTTGAATTTTGCACCTGGGGCTGAACAACTGTCTGACTGCCAATTGCATCATTATCACTTTCACCGGAGAAATGGAAAAAATAGAGAATTACAACTGCAATTAATAATATTATGTTAATTATACCTGAATACTTTTTCATAATATACTTATTTTATCAATAATTAATTCGTTAAAAATACTTCATTAATCCAAAAACAATACTTTAAAACCGGAAATCTTTAGTTTTGGGTTTTTTAGCATAAAAAAAGTTGTCCATATAAATAGCAAATCTTCTGAACACAAAAGACCTTTTAATAAAAAATCTCATTAGCTTATGGAAAAGATAATCAGGGTGTGAATAAGGGCAAACCATCATGCATTTTCCGCAATCTGTTCCAATTTTTGTCCAATAGGTGTAACAAGCTTCGGAATTAATTTTCCACCGTAAAACATTATTTATATTTTCCCTGTCATTTTCCGGTATTGCTGTAACAGGACAATTATATGTGCATTTATTACAAAATTTACAAAATTCTATTACACTGTAATCAGGCTTTCTATTATCTACAGGTAATTCTAATTCGGTAGTAATAACTACAATACGAACTCTTGAGCCCAGCTGTGGTGTCATTAATAAACCCATACGCCCTATTTCCCCAAGCCCGGCATCTCTTGCAACAAGAGGACAAATAACTTCAAAATGAGCATCTATATGAGCTCTTGCAGAATACCCCAACTCCCTGATAAAAGATGCGACCTGTACAGCAATTATTCCTGATTTTAAATACTGATATGAAGACTCACTAACTTCAGGCCCTTTGGGCGATGCCCCAACCATATCATAATCCATCTCAACAGTAAGAGCAATAGCAAATTTGTGGGTGTTTTTTGTATTAACACCATAATTATGCATTCTTCCTCCATAACTATAAAGATGATAATCTTTAAGATGAGTAACTCCAACAGAATGAGCACCACAATGAATTACCCAGTTTTTTAAATACTTTACTAATTCTTTCTGATCATATTTGGTTTTCTCAGGAGAAACTTCTCCATCGGTTAGGCTATGAAGAGCTTTTACGGTAGTAAAATTTGCCTTTGCAGAAGTAAAAAAATGAGGATGATAATATGAGGCTTTTTCTGAAAGCAACCCCGGGTTACTCCTGAATAAATCATCCCATTTTTTAACATCCGGTTTTTCATTGTAATAATTCTCAAATCTTTCTGTTCCTTCGATTAATTCGCCTCGTGAAAACATAATATCTCTTTCATCATATTTTTCTGAAGGCTCCGGATCAGAATATCCGGAAAAAAAATTCACCGGAAAACATAATATTAAAATAATCAATAAAATTACTAATAATAAACACCAGCCTATTATTGTGCTAATTGGAGATTCAAATATTACCGGGAAAAGAATAATTATAGGCAATAATAAACTAATAATTAATGATCTTGTAGTAGCTTTCCATTCTTTCTCAACAATAAAAGTTAAAGCTGACCAACAAAAAACAATAAATATGATTGCAGCCAATATGATAAGGCTAATATGTAAAAAACTAAGTTCTGTGATTTCCAATTGTATAACAGTTTTTTATGACTGACAAAGATAATTTTTTCTTAATATTATTCTTAGGAAAGGGCGATGAAAAACATAATTATCTTAATCCTTATGCACTAAATAACAGAAGATCACTTAGAAAGTCATTGAAAAAAGCAGTTTGGATGTATAATAATGAAAACCTCACACTGCCCTAAATGGAAATACACCAATGATTAAATAAGTTCTGTTGTAGCATATAAAAATGGTGTTAGTATTTATCATAGTTTTGCATGTTTATAAAATAATGACAATGATCATTGAATTCTTCTAATTCAATTTGTATTTTGCCATGCTTTAAAAAATGAAAACATAATGAATCGAATTTCCAATCATCCTATTATAAATACCAGAAACAGAACTCGTCACGAGTTCTTATATGATGGAAAAACTCTTTCAGGTGAAAAGGGTTATACAATAGCCGCCGCATTGCATCAGGCAGGATATCCTGTACATAGTCATAGTTTAAAAAACAGAAACAGGGGACTCGAATGTGGAATCGGTAAATGTGGGGCCTGTGAAATGCTGGTTGACGGACAAATTAAACGTATCTGTATTACCAAAATTAACAACATAAAAGAGGTAAGAGAAATACCAAAAGATTACTCTCCTGAAGAGAGTATTTTTATAAAAGAAGAATCTGTTAAAGTTTACAAGACTGAAGTTGCGATAATTGGTGCGGGGCCAGCTGGATTAGCATGCAGGGAAGAACTTAATAAACACAATATTAGCAATATTGTTATTGATAATAATGACAGAATTGGCGGACAATTTCTTATGCAGACTCATCAATTTTTCTTTTTTGAAAAAGAAAAGAAATATGGGGGCATGCGCGGATTTGATATTGCAAGAACACTGGCTGGTGAAGATCAGGAAGATATTTTCCTCAATTCAACAGTATGGGATATTCTTGAAGGGAAAAGGCTTGCTGTTAAAGATCTGAAAACCGAAGAAGTTTATTACGTAGAATCAGATTTTCTGGTTGTTGCAACAGGCGCAGTTCCTTTTCTTCCAACATTTGAAAATGACGATTTGCCGGGAGTTTATACTGCCGCAGTGGTTCAAAAGATGATGAATACTGAGCATACTCTTCTTGGAAAGAATGTTCTGACAATTGGAGCCGGAAATATCGGATATCTTACATCTTATCAATTAGTTCAGGCTGGAGCAAAAGTCAAGGCTATAGTTGAAGCTTTGCCACATGAAGGTGGATTTCCGGTTCAGGCAAATCGTGTAAGAAGAATAGGTATTCCTGTATTTCTTTCTCACATGATAATAAGAGCTGTACCAAATGAAGATCATACCAGTATTACAGGAGCAATTGTGGCTGAATGCAAAGATTTTAAGCCTATTCCCGGAACTGAAAAACTTATTGACAATATTCAGGCAATAAATATTTGTACAGGACTGGTTTCTGATGATGCATTACTTATTAAAGGAAAAGAGATATTTGGAAGATGGTGCTTCGGAGCAGGTGATGCTATAAGGATTGGAGAAGGCACAAGTGCTGTTGTAAGAGGAAAACAAGCTGCTATGGAGATTTTAGATGAGAAATCGGCAAATTATAACTATAATGATCATCTGACAACTTCAAAAGAATATATTGATTCCCAACAGGAACCAACACAAATAATTGACCAACCAAAATTACCATCTATTGACAGGATGAGAGCAAGACCTTTTGTTGTCAGCGACTGCCTACATGGATTTGCTTGTAACCCATGTGAATTTGCCTGCCAGCATGGAGCTTTAACAAAAACTTCAACGAGTACAATACCTGTTATCGATTTTGCTATGTGTACAGGATGTATGAATTGTGTTTATCAATGCCCTGGTCTGGCGATTTTCGGTTACAATTTTAAAAAAGACTGGCTCTTTTTACCTGTAGAATACAGAGTTAGAGAAGGTTCAGAAGTATATCTTGTTAATAATAATGGTCAAAAACAAGGAACCGGAGTTATTGAGAAAGTACTTAAAAAAAGAAATAGAACAGATATTGTAAGAATTAAATCTATTGATGTTCATGATGAAAACCTTACAAATATCAGGGGATTTATCCTTAAAGATAATTATCCGGAACCCTTTGAGTTTAAGCCTGTTAATGAAGATAATGATTCGAAAACTTATATTTGTCATTGCGATGATGTTGATTTAGAACAGATTCTTGAAGCAATTGGCAACAGAAAATATATTTCAATTGATGAGATTAAACATATAACTCATTTGGGCATGGGCGCATGCAGAGGAAAAAGATGCATCAGGAGGCTGAAACAAATCCTATTTCCAATGGGAATTACTGTTACAGGTGACGCTACCCCAAGAGGGCCACTTTCAAACCAGGTTACATTAGGAGAAGTTTATCCTTCCGAACTAAAGGAAAAGATTATTACAGTAAATCATAAAAAATCAATTAAATCTGTAAAAGTTGATTCATTTGTTGCAGGTGGCGGAATTGGCGGAAGCGCATTGTTCCGTTATCTGGCAGAAGCAGGAAAAAAACCATTAATGGTGAATTATAAGCGAGGTGCCAGCTGGAGGAATATTGCTGGTGGTCGTCCAAATTTCTCAATACCGGAATTATCTGATATTGCTAATAATAATCTTGAAATTTTCAGGAACTTACAAGATGCTGGCAATATAGATTTCCGACAAATAAATTATGTGACATTTGCTCATGATGAGGAAATGTATAAAGCTCTGGAAGATTCCATTAGCTGGTCTGATGGTGAAATGATAGAATTAAAAGATTTCAAGAATAGAGTTTCTCCATTTATAAATCCTGAATTAGGAACATACAAATCAGCACTTATAACAAGGAACTGCTGGCAGGCAACACCCGGGAAAGTTGTTGATTTGATTAGAAAAATGGGAGAAAATAAAGGGGGCACAATTCTGGAAGATTGTGAAATAATTAATGTTAGAAAAGAAGAAAAAGTATATATAGTTCTCGTTAAAACTCATGAGAAAGAATATATTGAATATCATACACCGCTATTTATAAATGCATTAGGGCCAACAGGAGATGTATTTGCCAAACAATTGGGTATTGAGACAGGAATATTCCCTGTAAAACACCAGGCATTCATTACCCGGCGTTTACCTATGCTTGGTACTGATGGGATACCATTACCAATGTTAATTGACCGTCGGAAATACAAAGGATTCTCAGCTGTATATGGGCAACAATTAGGAGACACAGGCCAGATTATTGGTTGTGCATCACCTCTTATTGAACCAATGGAAACAGACAAAAACCTTAAAATCAATTCAAAGGAATTTATTGAGATTGTTTCTGAAGTATTTGTTAACTGGCTTCCAAATCTTTCTTCAGTAGGATTCCAGGCTGTATGGGCTGGTTATTATGTTGAACCAAGAATGCTGATTGATCCTGAACATGGATTGTTTATCGGTTTGCGAGGCCAGGGCTTTATGTTAGGCATGCACCTGGCAAAATTGTATGTTGACAAGTTAACCGGCAAAGAGGTTCCTGAGTATTTTGAGCGTTTATCACTTAAAGGTGACGGCCTGACTGAAAAAGCATTTAAGTAATAAAAACTCTTCCCTCAGCAATAAAATATGCTGGGGTGGTTAAAATTCAACTATTAAATCATCTAATGATCTTTTTGGTACATGGTGAACCTGTTTTTCATCACGCCAGTATTTAATATCACCCTCTTCATTCATTTCATCGATTACGACAATTTCTAAAGGCTTCCCCAAAGCAATAATCAATGAAGTTTCATATCGGTCAGGAATATTAAATATTTTTTTTATATTTTTTTTATTAAAAGCCAATATCATACAGCCGCCAAAACCTTTTTCAACAGCTCCAAATAAAATACTTTGAGCAGCAATACCAAGATCAATATCATAATTCTTTCCGCATTCTTTATCTCCAAGAATAATGATATATCCTGAAGGTCGTTCACCTTTTTCAGGGCCATGCCATTCTTTGAGATATCCCGCCCAGGTAATTTCCGGAAAAACTTTTGCATTTAATTCCTCATCACTCACAAGTATAAACTTAAGTGCTTGTTGATTTCTTGCACTAGGTGATAATCTTGCTAATTCGATTAATTCTATGAGAATATCCCTGTTAATAGGAAGATTCTCATAAAATCGCCTGTAACTACGGTTTTTTCTTACTAATTCATTTATCATAATTCATATTTTATATAATAATTAATCAATTATGCCATAAATTATTATTGCATTATCATATCTTGCTTTAAATAACATTTATTCCTTAATATTCTGAATAATAATGTTGGGATAAACAAAATTAGTATTTTCGCTGAGCAAAAAGATTATTATGAATAAAAAGATTCTCCGGCTTGCTATTCCAAATATTATTTCAAATGTTACCATTCCATTGCTTGGAATTGTAGACCTTGCAATTCTGGGACATCTTGAATCAGAGAGTTATATTGGAGCGATTGCAATTGGAGGGATGATATTTAATTTTTTATACTGGGGCTTTGGATTTCTAAGAATGGGTACAACCGGTTTTACTGCCCAGTCATTTGGCAACAGAGATCTTAAGGAAAGTTTATTTACATTATCGAGAGCTGCAATAGTAGGAATTGGAGGTGGATTGTTGCTGATAATACTACAGAAACCCATTGCTGTTCTTAGTTTTATAATTATTGATGGATCACCAGAAGTTGAAGAACTGGCAGCTCAATATTATTATATTAGAATATTTGCAGCCCCCGCCACATTAGGCCTGTATGTTCTAACCGGCTGGTTCATAGGGATGCAGAATACTAAAACCCCTATGGTAATAGCAATTGTAGTTAATGTTTTAAACATAGTTTTTAATGTAATATTTGTTTTTGGATTTGGATTAAAATCTGATGGAGTTGCATATGGTACATTAATAGCTCAATATCTCGGACTTATTCTGGGATTATATTTCTTCATAAAATATTATAAAAAACTATTCAAATACTGGTCAAAAACAGCAGTATTAAAATTGAATGCATTTAGAGAGTTTTTCAAAGTTAATATTGATATTTTTTTACGAACTCTTTGTCTGATTTTTGTTTTTTCTTTTTTTACAGCAAGCTCGGCAAAAACCAACGATACAATTCTGGCAGTAAATACACTTTTATTACAGTTTTTCATGTTCTTTTCATTTTTTGTTGATGGATTTGCCCATGCCGCAGAAGCTATGACAGGCAAATATGTGGGAGCAAAAAATTATAAAGGATTAAGTAAACTGATAAAAATTCTTTTCTTATGGGGATTGGCAATTGCAATGTTATTTACATTAATATATTTTGTGGCAGGAAAAGAGCTTCTCTGGCTTCTTACCGATAATCAGAATATAATTGATCAATCTACACCATATTTCTTTTGGGTATTATTAATTCCTCTATTAAGCTTCCCTGCTTTTCTTTGGGATGGAATTTATATTGGTGCAATTGCTTCAAAAGAGATGAGAAATACAATGTTTGCCGCAACATTTCTGGTATTTATGCCAATATATTTGATTTTCCATAACAGTCTTAGCAATAACGGATTATGGCTAGCCTTGTTGATTTTTCTTTTCAGTAGAGGTATATTTCTGACCTTACTGGCAAAAAAAGCAATATTCAGAATCAGTTAATTTGATTTATTTGCTCCTGGCTATTTTTGATTTATAATATCTTGATAGAAAATTATAAATAACTAATTCGTGTAAACGCTGCTGTGATCTGAATAATCGATTAAGCATCATGTGAATAAAACTTGCAATAAGTGTATTTAATTCTACTTCCAAACATTTATTTTTATCCGACAACAATATCTGATTTACAATTTTTGATTGTTTCTCAGACCTTTTACATATTAAGCTCATAAATTCTTTAGAAATAGGCTGATTATCAAAACTATCCAGAAGCTGTTCTATTCTCTGGTTATTTTTACGGTATTTTTTATCAAGCTGGCTCTTCAAAATTCTGTTGATATTGAATTCTTCTCCATAGGATTTGTTTAATAAATCTATTAGAGAATATTTTTCTTTTAGAGATAAGCCAAAATCCTCCATAAGTTTATCCACTGCTATAAAAGAAAATAACCAAACCCGGTCTTTATCAGGATTCTTTTGCTCTTTATCAATAACATTAATAATTAATTCACTATCAAAATGAAACCAACTTTCTGCCAGTTCAATACTGCCAGTCCCATATCTTTCTGTTTCACGCACATAAGTATCAGTTTGTACTTTCCATAATTGTTGATGATTAATAAATCTTTTAGACATTTCATACATACTATTTATAATATCTCCAATATGTTTTTCTTCAGTACTATGCATTCTTAATCGAATATGATTGTCTGGATCTGCATATCTTATAAAAAACCATTTATCGATAAGAGATCTGGAAATAAGATTTTTAGTTAGAGGTTTAATTAATTCAATTAATAGCTTATTACATGTTCTAACACCAGCATATAACTTATAATATATCCATTTGTCGCCAGTGATAAAACACTTTTGTACCTTAATATCAGGTTTTACACTGCTCATATATTATTGTGTTTTATAATAAGAAAAAATAAATTGTTTAATATATCCAGAATTCTCATTATTAGTTTTTTGTCCCGGATTAAGAAGAAATTCCTTTATTATTATTCTTTTTCTCTTTCTTAGTAATTCAAAAAAGATGCGGCAATAATGAATATTCTCAAAATCAATATAAAGCTCATTATCACCTTCTACAACAACTGTTTCAACTGGAATATTATTTTTTTGTCTCCATTCTGTTAATTGATGTTTTTTGGATTTTTCGTCAGAAACTTTATTCAGATATTTTAATTTTTCAGTTTTTATATTCCAAAAAGCATTCGACAGAATGACATTTTTATAAACAACTCTTGGATAAAACTCAAATTGATTATTAAACGGCGCCCATGAAAAGGTAGGGTTCCAGGTATTTTCCTGAAATTGCAAATCGCACAAAAACTTGTAAACAGGCAGTGAACTTACCGGATAATTGTGAGCTGTTGTTAACCTTGGAAGAATTTCTTTATTTAATTTCTCCGATCTAAGAATTATTCTTCCTTCTTTATTCACACTAATTTTCAATTCCCCTGGTTGAATCTGGTATTTCTTATTAATACCTGATTTTGCCAGATAGGGGATTTCGTAATCTCTTAATACCGGCCTTAATAAGATATTACCTGTTCGTGCCTCAGGTAAATGAACAATCTCCGCTAATATTTTATCACCAAAAAATAGCTGTTCTTTTTTAACCACTTCATCTACATGGCTTTGCATATTGACATCTGCATGACAAAATCGAGCATTAAGATTTGCAGCTCCTGCTCCGCTTACATTTTCAATTATTATTATATCTGATTCTTGTTCCCTTTTCTCATTCAAATAAACCATTGTGGAAAAACTATTTGGAGTGCTATTTTGATTCATGATAAATTCTTTCAATTCAGAATCGTGTATCTCCATAATATGCTCCTTTTTCTTATTACATTCCTGATATTTACTCATAAGAAAATTTGCCGTCTTGTCCCATAGCAGATAATTTTCTTCATTGTTTTGAAAAATTTGAATATCATCAATTAATTCGGAAATATCAGTTTTATCAGTTTTATTGTGAACTGGATATCCTATTCCTGACTCAACATCAAGTACCTCAAGAAGAGGCAACTCGACATCATGATAACGTTGAGTATATTTTTTTGCAAAATCAGTTAGATTCTGCATTTTTGATGATGGTCGAAGTTTATCTAAAACAATTATAGCTTTTAAAACATTCCTGACTGTTCTTTTATTAATTTCACAGGATACAGGTTTTTTTATAAGATCTGTCTGAAATAGGAACTTCCTATTATATTTTGTTTCAATCAGATCCAACTTCCTGATAATTTCATTATATATATTCCTACCGTTAAAGTTGGCTTTATTATCTATTTCTCTGAATAAACCGGAAACTTCTTCTAACAAAGATCTTATTATATCTGTTCCCTGATATTTATCAAAAATCTCAAGTATCTGATCAAAAAATTCAGGACCTGTAATTGCTGGCTCCAGTTCACAAATAAGAACCTGCGAGTTTATTAATTCATTAATATATTCTTCCGCCTCAGTTATATTTATCCCCTCTTCTATAAGCAAACCTACAATGTCATTTCCGAATACCCCATGGAGAGCAAATCTTAAAATTTTCTCAATGTATTGGTTCCTGTCAATACTGACCATATGATGTGTTCTTTTTCCCTTATCGTATCTGTATTCAATATACCTTAATGAATCCCCTGAATTATAAATACTATTATTGGAAAAATATTTCAGATCAGATCTTAAGTATTTTTGCTTGTTAAGATCGCTTGCCAAAGCACAGAGATAATTCATATCCAAACGTGTATGTCGATAAATATTTTCAGGATTATCAAACACAATACTGGTTTTCTCTGAAAGGTTTCCAACATTTACTCCGGCAAAAAGCCCGAATGGCGTTGATCTTGAGCACATTCTTATAAAATATTGTAACAGGCTTATATAAATTCTCCAAATATATTTCTTCTTAAACTCCTTCCCCTGTATAATTTTACCAATTTCTTCAAACAAATCCGGACTGGCAAGAAACACAGCCTCTCTGACAAGTTTAATTTTCCATATTCTAATTATCAGCAGCTTGATATCTGCGCCCGGCAATAAATTCTTTTTGAGATATGAAAATGGAAATAACGGGGTTCTTAGAACAAATTTATCAAATGATGAATAGTTATTTTCATTCATAATAAATTAATAAGAAAAGTAAAATATCAGCTTAATTGGATTAATGACATTTCATATGAAGGAGAAATTTAATAACATATTCCTCAATTCCTTTTTCAAGGCTAATAAATGGTTTATCATAACCCGCTGATCGTAATTTACTCATATTTGCTTCAGTGAAATATTGATAATTTTCACGAATATCCTTTGGAGTATCTATATATTCAATTTTCTCCGGAATTTTCAAAGCTGTAAAAGTAGAAATAACAAGATCTTTAAATGTTCTTGCTTTTCCTGTTCCAAGATTATAAATCCCTGTATTTTTTCTATTATTTAAGAAAAAATACATTACATCAACAACATCAAAAACATATATAAAATCTCTTTTTTGTTCACCGTGGTTAAAATCTGGCCTGTGCGATCTGAATAATTTCATTTTACCAGTATCTTTAATCTGTTTGTATGCTGACAATATTACTGACGACATTCTTCCCTTATGGTATTCATTCGGGCCATATACATTAAAGAATTTTAGACCTGCCCAGAAATATGGTTTTTCGACTTGTTTTAAAGCCCACTTATCAAAATCGTTTTTTGATTCACCATAAGGATTTAAGGGTTCTAATTTTTCAACAATATCATGATCATCATTAAAACCATTCTCTCCAAGTCCATATGTTGCAGCTGAAGATGCATATACCAGCGGAAGACCATATTTTACACAAGCTTTCCATACTTCTTTTGAATAATTGAGGTTAAGTTTATCAAATACTTTTATATCAAATTCAGCTGTATCAGTTCGTGCTCCTATATGAAATATAAACTGAACCATTTTATGATTTGAATCCAGCCAATAAATAAAATCAGAACGATCGACAAGTGCAGTATATTTTTTTCCTGAATAGTTAGCTTTTTTTTCTTCTTTTGAAAAATCATCAACAAGAACAATATCATAAAATTTCTCGCAGTTCAATTTGTTTAACAAATTGCTTCCTATAAAACCGGCTGCTCCTGTTATTACTATCATGCTCTATTAACTAATAAAGTTTTATTCCTATAGTATTTATCTTAAAAAAAATGCCATTTTATAACAAAGATAAAAGTTTAATTAAACATTAATAATAATGGTCTATTTTACTGTGTGCTCAAAAGAATAATCATATTATTATTAAAATTTCCAATAAATGAATAATTATAGTTTTAAGTGCAATAATATAAATTTGTAATATATTTGTAGCCTGAAATTTCTGAGAAGGAAGATAAATAATTCATAGTTTACTGCAATTTAGCATTTTAAAATACTTAACACATGGAATTTTCTGAAAACGGAAAAAATAATAAAGGTTATAGTAAAATTGAAAAGTTCGATGATGATACAACAAAACATTTATCAAATGTTTATAAAGAGGTATTAGAACATATTGGTGAAGATCCGGCGAGGCAGGGATTACGAGGCACTCCATTAAGAGTAGCAAAAGCAATGCAATTTTTCACTCAGGGTTATAATATGGATCCTGAGAAAATGCTTAAATCAGCCATGTACCAAGAAAACTATCGCCAAATGGTTATAGTAAAAGACATAGAAATATATTCTTTATGTGAGCATCATTTATTACCATTTTTTGGAAAAGCTCATGTTGCATATATACCAAATGCATATATTACCGGTTTAAGTAAAATTGCCAGAGTTGTAGAAGCATATGCCCGCCGTTTACAAGTTCAGGAAAGATTAACCACTCAAATAAGAGATTGTATCCAGAATACTTTAAATCCATTGGGAGTAGCTGTTGTTATTGAAGCTCAACATATGTGTATGCAAATGCGGGGCATTCAGAAGCAAAATTCAATAACCACTACATCTGATTTTACAGGTGCTTTTCTCAGGCCAACAACAAGAGAAGAGTTTATCAATCTTATCAGCGCAAAACTTCTTTAATTAAAGAAAAATAATTATAAAACTATTAGAGTATGAAAGCATATGTATTCCCCGGACAGGGTGCTCAGTATATTGGTATGGGTAAAGATCTTTATGACAATTTTGATGATGCTAGAAAAAAATTCGAACAGGCAAACGAGATTCTTGGCTTTAAAATAACAGATATAATGTTCTCAGGAACTGAAGAAGAACTTAAACAAACAAAAGTAACACAGCCGGCTATTTTTCTTCATTCAGTAATTCTGGCTGAAACAATTGGCGAAAGTTTTAAACCAGAAATGGTTGCCGGCCACTCACTTGGTGAATTTTCAGCCTTAGTAGCAAACAAAACTTTGTCATTTGAGAATGCTCTAAAACTTGTTGCTATCCGTGCAGGTGCAATGCAAAAAGCATGTGAAATTGAAGCGTCAACCATGGCTGCCATTATTGGAATGGATGATGAAGTAGTTGAAAAACAATTAGAAGAAATTAATGAAATTGTTGTTCCTGCAAATTATAATAGCCCGGGACAAATCGTTATTTCAGGTTCAATTCCGGGGATTAATCAGGCAATTGAAAAATTAAAAGAATTGGGAGCCAAAAGAGCTTTACCATTAAATGTTGGAGGTGCATTCCATTCGCCATTAATGGAACCTGCACGAGTTGAGCTGGCAGAAGGGATTAATTCAACAATTTTTAACAACCCCATATGCCCTGTATTTCAAAACGTTAATGCTAAGCCTGTTAGTGACCCTGATGAAATAAAGAAAAATCTTATTGCTCAATTAACCTCACCTGTAAGATGGACACAAACAGTAAAGAATATGATTGAATATGGTGCCAGCTCATTCACAGAAGTGGGTCCTGGTAAAGTATTACAAGGATTAATTAAGAAGGTCGACAGGCAGATTCCAACAGAAAGTGCATAAAAATTTAAATTGTCCAGGTTTTACCGCTGTTTAGCAAATCGTCCATACATTTAATTTTTGTTTCAGACTGAACTGTTTTAATTTGTTCAACAACAGCAGCATCATATGTTTTCATCTTTACAGAACGAATAACACCAAGGGCTACAGGAAATTTCGGCAATTTCATATTTACCAGCAAAGTATGTATTCCTGTTTCTTCGCAATGTGCATCATGAACAAGAATATCTTTTTCTGTAATACCGTTTTCACCAATCTTAACAACTTTCAGTTTTAATCCCTCAAGAATAATTCCTTTATCCAGTTCTTTACCAAAGATCATTGGTTCACCATGTTTTAGAATTAACTGACGGTCGTCTTTATGTTCCTTATCAACAATATCACCAAATGTCATATCATTAAAAATTACACAATTCTGAAGTATCTCGATAACAGATGTGCCCTTAAAATTACCGGCCTCCACAAAAATATCAGTCGATAATTTGATATTACTATCAATTGTTCTGGCAAAAAATGAACCATTGGCTCCAATTGTAAGAGCACCCGGGCTGAATGGCCTTTCAACTGTTCCGAAAGGTGAAGTTTTTGATACAGCTCCTTCTTTAGAGGTCGGAGAGTATTGCCCCTTTGTTAATCCGTAAATCTCATTATTAAAAAGAAGAATATTAATATCAATATTTCTTCTTATGCAGTGAATAAAATGGTTACCTCCAATAGCTAATGCATCACCATCACCGGTAATATTCCAAACAGAAAGTTCAGGGTTTGCTACTTTTACTCCCGAAGAAATTGCAGCTGCGCGGCCGTGAATTCCGTGAAAACCATAAGTATTCATGTAATATGGAAACCTGGAAGAGCAACCAATTCCTGAAACAAAAACAAAATCTTCATGTTTTACATCCAATTCCGGTAAAGCTTTATGAACAGAATGAAGTACAAAATGATCACCACAGCCGGCACACCATTTTGCCATCATATCAACTTTAAAATCCTTGGGAGTTATTTTAATTGCATTTTCAGACATAATTATTCCTCCAACATTTTATTGAAACATTCTTTTAATTCTATAATTGTAAATGGAAGTCCTTGAACTTTATTATATTGCAAATATTCATATTGAGGGAAGTTCATTCTCAGATAACTTGCAAACTGCCCCATATTAATTTCACAAACAACAATTTTCTTATACCGACCTAAAACTTCACCAGTATTAGCTGGTAGTGGGTTGATATAATTAAAATGAGCCAGGCTTATGCTTTTCTTTTCATCCTGTAACTCCTCAACTGCTGAAAGAAGATGCCCGAAAGTTCCTCCCCATCCCACAACAAGCAAATCGGCTTTATCAGCCCCGTAAACTTCCACATCAGGAATGAAATTTTGCACACGTCTAACCTTCTCAGCACGATTATCGGTCATTAATTGATGATTTTCAGGAACATGAGAAGGATTTCCTGTTACAGCATCTTTTTCTAAGCCACCTATTCTGTGTTTCAAACCAGGTGTTCCCGGAATAGCCCATGTACGTGCATGTTTTTCTAAATCTCTAACATAAGGCATCCAGTCTTTGGTATTTGCTTTTACAATAGGTGGATTAATATCAGGATAATCTTTCATTTTAGGAATTTTCCATGGTTCTGATCCCAGTCCAAGAAAACCATCTGTTAACAATATCACCGGAACCATATGTTCGAGTGCTATTTTGCTTGCATGAAATGTATAATGAAAACAATCTGATGGTGAACTTGCAGCCATTACAACTACCGGACTCTCCCCATTTCTTCCGTATAATGATTGCAGAAGATCTGATTGTTCTGATTTTGTGGGTAAGCCGGTTGAAGGCCCTCCTCTTTGTACATTAACAACAACTAATGGTAATTCAGCAATAACTGCCAGTCCGATAGCTTCTGATTTTAGTGCCAGACCCGGGCCAGAGGTTGTAGTAACACCAAGCGATCCGGCAAAACTTGCACCAATTGCTGTACAAATACCTGCAATTTCATCTTCTGCCTGAAAACATTTAACACCCAGATCTTTTCTTTTAGATAGTTCCACAAGAATTTCAGAAGCCGGAGTAATAGGATATGATCCAAGAAATAACTGTCGACCTGATTTTTCTGCAGCAGCAATAAATCCCCATGCAACAGCATCATTTCCAGAAATATTTCTATAAGTACCCTTTTCAATTTCAGTCGATTCAACCTTGTATGAAGGAACTAATGCTTCAATGGTTTCTGCAAAATTATAACCAGCTTCCAATACTTTTTTATTAGCCTTAATAATTATTGGCTTCGTTTTGAATTTTTCTTCAAAATAACTTTCAGAATATTCCAGTGACCTGTCAAACAACCATAAGACTATACCCAGAGCAAACATATTTTTACTTCTCAGCATTGTTTTTCGATCAAGATCAAATTCCTTAAGGTTTTCCAGAGTTAAACTGGATATTGGAGCCTTAATCAAATTAAAATCACCAAGGTTTTCTTCAACAACAGGATCTTCTTTATAGCCTGCTTTTTGAATACTTTTAATATCAAAGTTATCTGAATCAGTAATAATTATGCCTCCTCTTTTAATCCATTTTGCATTTGCCTTAATAGCAGCAGGGTTCATTGCAACCAGCACATCGGCATAATCACCAGGTGTTTTTACCTTTTTCCTTCCAAATTGCAATTGAAAACCTGAAACACCAGATACAGAGCCTGATGGTCCTCTTATCTCGGCAGGATAATCAGGAAAATTAGAAACATCATTTCCCATAAGAGCTGATGTATTAGAAAACAATGTGCCAGTTAATTGCATTCCATCACCTGAATCTCCGGAAAATCTGATAACAACATGATCGAGTTCCACGACCTTTGATTTATTTCTCATTTTGAAAAATTGTTTAAATTTTTTTACTACAAATCAAGAGCAAACATAGATATTTTTTATTTCAATATTTAGGATAAATGCTTTAATTTTTCAATATTTTATCAACCTGATTTTAACACACTTAACCCATTGTCTTGAAAAATTTTATGTCACAAAACATAAAATTATCATTGAATACTATTAATTCTGTATTATTTGCAGTGAATAAATGTTGATTAATGATTTATTTTAAGATAAAATATTCTATTTTTCTTTCCAGAGATCGAGTTTTTTCAGGTTAATTTTTTCCTCAAAAAACATTTTAGAAATAACTTCAAAAGAAGGAGTATAATCTGATACAAAAAATTTATTGTCAGGTTCAGGATTATTATTCAACAAAGATTTATTTTCGAGTAAAACACGTAATCTGGCAGCTGCTGTTTGTGCTGAATCAATTATATCTACTTTAAAATCGTAATATTTGCTTATTTGGTTTTTAATTATCGGGTAATGGGTACATCCAAGAATAAGAGTGGCTATATTATTCAATTCAGGCCTTGATAAATATGACTTTATTATAGCATTACTAATATTATCAAAAATAAAACCTTCCTCTATCATTGGAACAAATAAAGGAGTTGGTATTGAGCTAACTTCCAAATTTTTATTCTTCTCTTTTATTTTTTCCTCATAAACCCCGCTACTAATAGTTCCTTTTGTTCCAATTATTCCAACTTTCCCTTTTTTGGCATGCGTAATTAAATATTCAACAACAGGATCAATAACATTCATAACAATGGCCTTCTCACCTACTAGTTTCTGCACGTCATTATAAGCCTGAGCTGAGGCAGTATTACATGCAACAAGTATTACTTTACAATTCTGTTCAAGAAGAAATGATGATATTCTGGTTGAATAATATTTTACCGACTCGGCCGATTTATCACCGTAAGGTAAATGTGCTATATCTCCGAAATATATAATATTCTCATTAGGCAGAATTCTTTTTATTGCGCTTGCAACAGTCAAACCTCCTACTCCGGAGTCAAATAATCCTATTGGTTGTTCAGGGCTCAGATTCATAATAATAAAAAAAAACCTTGCTTCTTTGATTATTCAAAAAAGCAAGGAATATCTTGAAAACTAAATTTTTTCAATTATTTTATCCCCAGTTTTTCTTTAACAAAAGGTAATAAATCATCAGTAACTTCAGGAAAAACTAACAAGGATCCTACATTAGGATTTGAGTTAAAAACATATGAATATCCTTTTTCTTTGGCAACTTCTTTTACTGCGTTTTGTGCTGCCAAAACTATTGGTTGAGTTAGTGAAGCTTGTAAATCACCAAGTTGTTGCTGTGCACTGGTAAAATAATCATTTATCAATTTCTCACTATTACCAATCTCAACACTTTTGGCCTGTATAACTATAGGAAGAAGTGAATCTTGTTGGGTTTGAAGTTCATTGACAAGCCTATTATATTCAACTCTCATATTGTCTAACTGAGTTTCCATTTCGGTTTGTTGTTTTAACAGTTCCGCACTTGCTACTGCAGTTTCAGGCATAACTTGAATAAGTGACTGAAAATCAATATGTCCAACTTTCTGACTCTTTTGAGCATTCACAGATCCTGCTGAAATAAACAGAACCACAACTAATAATTTCAGAATTGTTTTCATCTGTATTTTTTTATTTTATAATATTAATAATTAATTCTAATTGCTTTTAAATTACTTTTTTAAGCTCACAAAGATAGTAATTATTTTTTAAAACCTAGCTTTTCAAGCACTTCATCGCTTTTATCCCATTTCGGATTTGTATAAAGCATACCTATTCCGCCTGATGTATCAAATATTACTGCATAATTTCCTTCTTCAGCTAATTCCTGAACAGCATTAAAAACTTCATCCTGAATAGGTTTAACCAACTCAGTCCGTTTCTTATACAATTCACCCTCACGTCCGAAATACTTCTTTTGCAAATCTTTAGCTTCTTTTTCTTTTTCTATTATCTCATTTTCTCTTTTTGTTTTCCTTTCATCTATGAGAAGAGGTTTATCTGTTTGAAAATCTTTATACATTTGATCGACTTTTACATATAGGGCTTCTACTTCTTTTTGCCAGTCGGCAGCAAGTTTATCCAGGCTTTTTTGGGCAGATTCATAGCGTGGAATATTTCCAAGGATATAGTCTGAGTCAACAAAAGCAAACTTTTGTTGTGAAAATCCGGTTCCCAATATTATGGTCAAAACAGTTAATGTTAAAAATATCTTTTTCATATCATTATTTATTAAGTTAACAATCAAAATTACTATACTCAATATTTATGCCACATATTAGAGTAATTTTTGAGGATTATTCAATATAATTCTAAAATCAGAATTGTTGGCCAAGAACAAAATGAAACTGAGAGCCATTTTTGCCCGGATTAAATGGTATATCATCAAAACCATAACCCCAGTCAATCCCCATCATTCCAAACATCGGCATAAATATTCGTACACCGATACCAGCTGAACGCTTTATTTTAAAAGGATTAAAACTTTTAAAATCGTACCATGCATTACCTCCTTCAAGAAATGCCAGTGCATAAATTGTAGAGGTTGGATTAAGTGAAATCGGATATCTTAGTTCAACTGTAAGTTTATTATAAATATTAGTTCCTTCATTTGGAGTAAGTGATCTGTCGTCATATCCTCTAAGTGCAACGGTTTCATGCCCATAATAATTAAATCCTGTCATACCGCTACCACCAACAATAAAACCTTCAAAAGGCGACTTTGCCTTAACATTATAATGCCCGAGGTATCCAAACTGAGCTTTTGCATTTAATACCAGATTTTTGGTTAATTCTGCAAACCATGAAGCTTTAAATGACCATTTATGATATTCAATCCATTTATATTTCTCCTCATTTGATATTATATCATAATCCTTTCCATTAAGCAATGAATAAGGAGGTGTGATTTGAAGAGAGAGAGAAAAAATTGACCCTCTTCTTGGGTATAATTGCTGATCGGTAGATTGTCGTATTAAATTTGTTTTCAGATATAGGTTATTTGCCACTCCATCTGAGAAAATATTAAATCCCCATCCACTCCAATTATTTAAATTATATTGTTGGAAACTAAACTCATGACTTAAAAAGAAGTTTCTATCAGGCCATTTTAACCTTCGGTTCAATCCGACTGAAAAGCCCGAAATTTTCATTTCACCGTAGCTATCATCTGTTTTCTTTTGCCCATTGGTTTGTTTTGTAAGATAGGTGCTGACTGAAAGTGCGTTTGGTTTTTTACCACCAAGCCATGGTTCAACAAAATTTATATTAAATGATTGATAATATTTCCCATTTGACCTTGCCTGGAGCCCAAGGCTCTGCCCGTCGCCCGAAGGTAATGGTCTCCATGCAGATTTATTTAGAATATTCCTGACTGAGAAATTATTAAATCGCACACCAAGAGTACCTACAATCATCCTGTATCCCCAACCACCTGATATTTCAATCTGGTCATTCGGCCTTTCTTTCACACCATATTTCAGGTCAACACTTCCATCAGGATTAGGAATAACATCAAAATCTCTTTGAACACTCTCAGGATCAAAATGGCCTAACTGGGCAATTTCCCTTTGACTCTCCATTATTAATTCACGTGAAAACATATCACCAGGAAGGGTTAAAAGTTCTCTTCTTATAACATGTTCATTGGTTTTATCATTACCCTCAATTATCACATTATTGATATATGCAATTTTGTTTTCAATTATTCTAATTTCCATGTCAATAGAGTCGTTTTCTACCATTACCTCAACTGGTATTACATAAAAATTCAAATATCCCTGATTCTGATATAAACTTCGAATAGAATTCTGATCCATATCAAGACGCATTTGAAGATTTGTCTGGTTAAAAACACTTCCCTTTTCAATACCCAGATACTCGCTAAGCCAGCTTGAAGAATATTTAGTATTTCCACTCCAGGTAATATCTCTGAAAAAATATTGTTTGCCTTCTTCAACCCTGATAATCAAATCTATTGTTTTTTCATCATTTACAATAATCGAATCACTGAGTATTCTGGCATCTCTATACCCTAACTCATTATATTTAACCTTAATTAATTCTTTATCCAGCTCAAAATTGCTTTTTATAAATTTTGAAGTTTTAAAAATACTCCGAATACCTTTTTTAAGTCCTTTAATTTTAGTTTCCCTCATAGCTGCCCTGAGCTTTTTTTCAGGCATCATATCATTGCCCTCAAAGGAAATTTCCCGGATCTTTATCTTCTCATTTTTTTCAATAATTATTCTGAGATAAACTGAATTAACCTCTACAGTATCTGCCAATTGTTCAATTTGCACCTTTGTATTGAGGTAACCTTTATTAACAAAATGTTCTATTATAGTATTTTTGGCCCTATTTATCTCATTATCTGTTATCCTGTTATTCCTGCGCAGTCCAACTTTTTCCCTAATGTCATCAGCTTCAGATTTAGTTACACCGGTAAAAGAGAATTTAGATAGTTTTGGTTTTTCCTGAAGATATATATCTAAAAAGATTTTTCCCGCAAAGCTCCTTGTTTCACTTATTCTTATATCTGAGAACAAGTCTTGTTCCCAAAGTTTTGTTATTGCTTTTTCTATCTCTGTTCCAGGAACAGTAATAGTTTGTCCAACAGCAAGTCCGGATAAATGTAATAAAACGTTTTGACTGGCATATTTCACACCCGAGAAAGTAATACCGCCAATCTCCATTGTTCGGGGCCTATTATAATCAATTACCTTTTCCGACTGATTAATAGTAACTTGCGCAAAATTTCCGCTTAGTGTTACACAAATGAATAAGCAAAGTATATATATTCTCTTTAACATTCCTCTTATGTGATTTAGTTTATTCTAGAATAATTGTTCACTTGTTTTCCCAAATCTTCTCTCCCTTTTCTGATAATCATAAATCGCTTTATAGAGATCTTTTTTTCTGAAATCAGGCCATAAAGTATCAGTAAAATACAATTCACTATATGCTATTTGCCATAATAAAAAGTTACTTATCCGATATTCTCCGCTTGTACGAATAAGAAGTTCAGGATCTGGTATTTCCGACGATACAAAATATGATCTGAGCATTTTCTCCTCAATTTCATCAATTTTGATTTTTTTATCTACCAAATCCATGCCAACTTTTCGTACTGCATCAACAATTTCCCATCTAGCACTATAACTTATTGCCAGAATAACATTCAAACCTGTATTTTCTGATGTTGAATCTACAAGTTTTCTTAGCTTTAAACTAACGTCCCCGGGCAGAGAATCCCAATCTCCAATAATTCTTAAACGGACATTATTATCGTTTAGTTTCTTTTTTTCAGAGTCGATAGCTGAAATAAGTAACTTCATTAATGCTTCAATCTCAGCTTTAGGCCTGCTCCAATTTTCCTGAGAAAAAGCATATAATGATAAATATTTTATTCCAATCTCACCGGACGCTTCAACAATCTCACGCACAGCTGTCACCCCATTTTTATGTCCAAATATTCTGGGCGCATTTTTTTTCCTTGCCCACCTGCCATTACCATCCATGATAACGGCAATATGCCGGGGTAATTTATCTTTTATCAGTTCTTCTTTATAGTTCATAATTCAGGTTATAAAATAACTGATAATCCTTATATGTGCCAAATAATTCTTCCAAGGTCGGGACCTCCAAATTTGTAACAAATTACAATACCTGCAAACGAATACCAATGTTTCTGATAACTCTCATTATACAATTCCTGTCCACCCATTTTTTTACTTATCATCTTTCTCACATTCCATTCAACACCAACACCAAAACGTTTTGATAAATTATATTTCCAACCTACAGTAAAAGGTATTGCAATTTGGGAATAAAACCCCTGAGCATTGGCAATACTAATATCCGAGCCGGTATATGCAAGTCCTATTGCAATATAAGTAGAATAGCATGGAGTTTTCAGATTGCCTTTAAAAGGAGTAAAATTAAACTCCATCTGAACCGCAAATTCATAAAATGAAGAAATATCCTGAGCAGGTACATATTTATCTACAATGGTGGAATCAGGAAAAGCAAGCTGTCCGTAAATAATACTACTCCTTAAAGCAAATCTTGAATTTAAGTTATACTTGACCAGGCCTCCAAATGAAGGGTTAATTGCTTTAAATGATGGATTTACAAAATCAGGATGATATGCAGAACCTCCGGAGAATATTCCTATATCAAAATATTTTTGCGCATTTATCCCACAAAAGGACATAAAAAATATTGTAATAATAATTAATTTCTTCATTATCTTTTTTTATTGTAAATCAATTTTTTACAAAACTCCCTGCTTTGAGTTTTTTCTTAGAAAATACTTTAATATTTTCTTATTTATTTACAATAACTTGTAAACCGCAAATATAGTATAATTAATTATGATTATTAGTCGATTTTTTTCCTGCAACAAATTATAGAATTCTACAGAATATTTATTTGGTCTTTAATTCTAATTTCTACTGTCATATCCCCACATTAGCTTGCTTCTCAGCGTGCTATAAAATGATTTGTTTGCAAATACAATTGTTTTCAGTGTGAAATTTGCTTTTCGGATAATAAATTCTGCATCGGAATCAAACTCTGCTGATCGGGAATCAAGTGAGGCCAAATAATTTATTTCACTTCCTTCAACCTCAAGCTTAATACTAATATTATCGGGAATAACCAGAGGTCTTACGCTAAGATTATGAGGAGCAATTGGAGCAATAATAATATTATTAGCATCTGGGGTTACAATTGGTCCTCCAACACTCATAGAATATGCTGTTGAGCCAGTAGGCGTGGACACAATTATTCCATCAGCCCGATATGAATTCATTAATTTATTATCCAAATAAGTGTGAATAATTATCATTGATGAAGTATCACGTTTATGGAGAGTAATCTCGTTTAAAGCATAATTAAAAACCCCAAAAAGATTTTTATTTGATTTTAATTCAAGTAAAGTTCTTGCACACAATGAATATTCTTTATTAAACAGAGATTCCAAAGCACTTGAAATTTCACTTTTTGAAATATCCGCCAAAAAACCAAGAGTTCCGCTGTTAATTCCAACAACCGGTATATTTTTATTTCTTATAAAAATAATGCTTTCCAAAAATGTTCCATCTCCACCAATACTAAATAAAAAATCAAATGAATCATCCAGATTATCATCTTTTCTAAAGAATCCTGAAACTTTAGGTTCATATGACATATTTTCTTTAACAAAACAATAAAAATCGTAATATATATATATATCAGCCTCCTTATTGCTTAATGTTTCAAATAAAAGTTTTATGCTATCATAAAAACTTTTGTTAAATGATCTTCCGTATATTGCAATTTTCATATTTTCAGAGTTGCTAGTAAAACACTGATATTATCGGTGAAGTAAAATGAAGAAAAATCCCTTTTTCTCCAAAATTATTTATTGAGTATTGTATTTTAAAGACACGATCATAATATGTCACAAAACTTAATCCCAACCCTCCGCTATAAAGATATGAATTTGACATATTATTATTAAAAATATCATGTTTATTATTAACATATGCCATATCAAAATAGCCTGACAAATATACTGTATAATGTATTTTATTAAATTTTTGTGATGGAATAAATGAAATTTGTTTTTCCTTTCTGGAAACAAGCTCATAATTAATACCAGATTTTAAAAGTGCAAAATCCTGTCCATCTACAACATAATACTCAAAGCCTCTCAAAAAATCATCATACCCCAGTGCCTTTTTCAAATAATATGGTTGAAAACCTCCAAATGATTTTTTCAAAGAGCCTTCCAGAGAATAATATGTTTTTTTGGTAATCGGCCCATATTTCCTGTATTTGAGATTCATCCAGAAAATATCAGGAGAGTTTTTTGTTATTCCTATGCCAATCTTTTCAAGGCCTATATTTAAATACCAACCCCTTAAGGGATAAACTCTTGAATCTCTGAGATCATGTATAAATGTATAAGATAATGAATAATAAGACATTTTCTTTTTACCTTCCATATAAAAGTAAGGGTTTATCATCAGAACAGTATCAAGAACATTTCCTATATTATAGGCTGTTGAAATAATATGGCTGGAATTTAGTCCGGGCCTGAATGTATAAAAAACACTTCCATATAAATGCTTCATTAGATATTCATTATTATGCATGAAATAATCTGGTTTATTATTTATTGTTCTAATTGAAACCTCTTTTTGCCTGTTATATGATATTTCTCCGGCAATACCGTGTTTCTTAAACTTATCAATATATGGTTTAATATATAAAATATTGAATTGTTCTTTAAAGCCAAACCTGGCTTTTAATTTAAGAGTTTCCCGCCGCCCTCTGAAATTTTCTTTATGCAAAAACAAACCATAGTTAATCATTGACATATCTTTTTTTTCTATCCAAGCAGCCAGGTTTCTATCAGCGTGAGACAAAATAGGTATTGGCCATAAATACCATTTCTCTTCAACAATTATTTGAATATATATTTCCGAGTTATTTTTTATTTCAGAATTAATAGTAACAAAATTGAACAAAGAAGTATTCAATAAATTCTCTTTACTTCTCTGTAAAGTCAGATTTAGCTGGTCTATTGTAAAATTATCACCCTTAGAAAATGTCAATTCTCTAAGGATAATATCTGGTTTTGTAAGTTTATTCCCTTCTATTTCAATTTCTTCAACACGAAACTTATTATAGTTCTGAGTTTCATAAAGCTTTAAATAAAAATTATCAGCAAAACAAGCAGCTGTCAATTTATTAACAGAACAAACAATAAAACAAATAATTAATATGGGCAGTATTTTCGGTTTCAATAATTATATACTAAATAATAATTTATATAATCAGGTATTAAGATATCTTAAAAAAGATTCATATCTGTTTTCGTACCACTCTGTAAGTTTATCATCCTTTTGAAAACTGGCTTTTATCACATATCCATATCTTTCAAAGCTTCTGATAATTGATGAAAGTTCCTTTCTGTTTATTTTTAGGGTAAGTTCTATTTTGGTTGTATCTTTTGGAGAGGTAATAAATAAACTTAATATTCTGGCATTATTACTCTCAACAATATTAGCTATCTCTGTTACAGAATAATCATTTATATTGAGTTCAAGAAGAATAATTCCACCAGGTTCTGTAACAGCTGAAACTTTAGATATATTATTAATAAGGTTATACATTGTAATAAGCCCAAGAAATTCTTTTTTATTATCTATTACCGGAATAACTGTCAGCTTTAAATCAGATACTAGTCCGATTACATCATAAATGTGCTGATCTCCATAAACATAGGGGTTTATTAATGAATTACTGAAATTTCCAAGAGCTTTCTCAAACAAGTTCATATCCTGAATATTTTTTTCTGAAATCAGGCCTAAATAGTCTCTGTTATCTACTATAGGCAAATGTATAACTTTAAATGAATCCATCAGATCCAAAGCTTCTTCTCCAGTATCAGTTACACTAAGTGTCGGAATATCTCTAGTTATTAATTCTTTTGCTAGCATTTACCATAAAGTTTAATTGTTCTTACACAAAAATAACTAAAAGAAACACTTAAGTAGTTTTTTATCATATTTAATTCCATTATTTTATGTTTTAATTAATAATTTTACTGTCTGATAAATAATATAATATTTGCATGTTATGACCTCATTAAGTATAAACATTAATAAAATTGCAACCATAAGAAATGCCAGAGGAGGTAATATCCCGAATGTGCTAAAGGCCGCCATCGACTGTCAACGTTTTGGAGCCGACGGAATTACTGTCCATCCGAGGCCAGATGAACGTCACATACGTTATCAGGATGCAAGAGAGATTAAAGAAATTATTACTACGGAATATAATATTGAGGGATATCCAAATAAAAAATTTATTGAGCTTGTTCTATCAATTAATCCGGATCAGGTTACTTTGGTTCCTGATCCACCTGAGGCCCTAACATCAAATGCAGGGTGGGATACCATAAACAATAAAAGCTTTCTAAAAAAAATTATTTCCGATTTTAAAAAACACGGTATCAGAACATCATTGTTTATCGACACTGATATTGAAAATATTAAGAATGCGAAAGATACAGGTACCGACAGGATTGAACTCTATACTGAGCCCTATGCAATTGATTTTCCAATTGATCCTGAAAAAGCAATTGAACCATTTATCAAGGCAGCTATCCAGGCTAATAATGAGGGTTTAGGAATAAACGCCGGGCATGATCTGAATCTTGATAATCTTAATTATTTTTACAAAAATATTCCTGATTTGTCTGAAGTATCTATTGGACATGCACTTATTTCAGATGCGATTTATTATGGCCTTGAAAATACTGTTCCTATGTATAAACGGTTATTACAATAAGGCTTACATATTAAAGTTTTTATATATTTTTGAATTAATTGTTTTAAATTAATTATTATAAAATGATTAGACATATAGTAATGTTCAAATTAAAAGAATTTGAATCTGTAGAAGAAAAGCTGGCTAATGCACAGAAAGTTAAAATGAACTTTCTTGATTTGAAAAGTCGTATAAAAGAGATTAAATCTTTTGAAGTCGGGCTTAATATAATTAATTCAAAGAGCTCGTATGATATTGTAATTAATTCAGTATTTGAAAATATTGATGAACTAATAAAATATCAGGAACACCCGGCACATATTTCTGCTGTAAATTTTAATTCAGATTACTCTGAAAAAAAGGTTGTAGTAGATTATGAATTCCAGTAAACTATTCTCAGAAATAAATTGATGTATTATGTTATATCCTCTGAAATTCAAACCTATATATAAAGAAAAAATCTGGGGCGGAAAAAAATTATCCGCCTTCTTAAACAAAAAAGGTATAACTTCTGATAAATGTGGTGAAAGCTGGGAAATATCGGCTATTGATAAAAACATTTCTGTTGTTAGTAATGGTTTCCTGAAAAAAAACAATCTATTGGAACTTATTGAGGTCTATATGGGAGACCTTGTTGGTGACAAAATTTTTGATATTTATGGAATAAATTTTCCACTATTAATAAAATTCATCGATGCAAAAGATAAATTATCACTCCAGGTTCACCCCGATGATTATCTGGCAGAAAAAAGACATAATTCATTTGGGAAAACAGAGATGTGGTATGTTTTGGATGCAGATCCAGGTTCAGAAATAATAACAGGTTTTAATAGAGAATTAACAAAAGATGAATATAATAGTTATTATAATTCCGGAAAAATTACTGAAATACTAAATTATGAAAAAGCCGAAGCAAATAATGCTTTTTTTATTCCTGCCGGCAGAATCCATGCAATAGGATCAAATATTCTAATAGCTGAAATTCAGCAATCTTCTGATATTACTTATAGAATTCATGACTGGAATAGAAAAGACTCAAATGGAAAACCCAGAAAATTAAATACTGAACTAGCTATTGACGCAATT